>JAHDEP010000374.1 GCA_020628775.1 Rhizobiaceae bacterium
GAAGTTGGTGCGCCAATTGCTGTAACTGGCATGGCTCGCTTGCTACTTGGTGAAGGCGTTGAAAAAGAAGAAGAAGACTTTGCTGCTGAAGTTGCAGCAACTGCTAAAGGCTAATTTTCGTTTAATTACGAAAAACTTCTTATGTTTTATAAGGGCATCGCGTGACAACGCGGTGCCCTTGGTGTATCGGGGGTGTCGGAATATAAATGAGTTGCCGAATCTCTCATAAACCAGACAATGACAGTTAATAAAGGGTGCGAAATGTCAGAAGAACCAATCTACAAACGTGTATTGTTCAAAGCTTCCGGTGAAGCACTTATGGGTGATCAAGGATTTGGGATTGATGTGAATGTGGCAGATCGGATTGCGGGCGATATTGCTGAAGTTCACAATATGGGCGTTGAAGTCAGTATTGTTGTCGGTGGTGGTAACATTTTCCGCGGCGTTGCTGTTGCCTCAAAAGGTGGTGATCGCGTAACAGGCGATCATATGGGAATGCTTGCGACTGTGATCAACGCATTGGCGCTCGCGACTTCATTGCGCAAACGCGGTGTTGAGACCGAAGTTTTATCTGCAATTGCAATGCCAGAACTTTGCCAGAGCTTTTCGCAGCGCGCTGCACAACATCACCTAAACAAAGGTCGGGTGGTAATTTTTGCTGGCGGTACAGGTAACCCGTTCTTAACAACAGATACAGCCGCAGCACTTCGCGCGGCTGAAATGGGTGCGGATGCAATCTTTAAAGGCACGCAGGTTGACGGGATCTATTCAGCAGATCCAAAAACCTCACCTGATGCAACACGCTACGAAGAGCTCACACATGATGTTGTGCTTGAAAAAGGCCTTGCAGTTATGGACACAGCTGCTGTTGCGCTCGCTCAAGAAAATAACTTGCCAATTGTTGTCTTCTCAATCCACGAAAAGGGTGGTTTAGCCCAAATCATAAAAGGTGGTGGACGTTCGACGATTGTGCGTGATAAATAAACCTGCAATTCGTAAATTGCATAAGTTTTAGGGAATGTTGGAGGCAAAAATGGCCGGTGTAGATTTAAATGATTTGAAACGACGTATGGATGGTGCGATTAGCGCATTTAAGTCTGATATTGCCGCTTTGCGCACAGGACGCGCATCTGCAAATCTTTTGGACCCAGTCATGGTTGATGCATATGGCTCAAAAGTGCCACTCAACACTGTGTCGAACATCTCGGTTCCTGAGCCACGCATGTTATCTGTTACCGTTTGGGACAAAAGCATGGTTGCTGCCGTTGAAAAAGGCATCCGAGAAGCAAATCTTGGGTTTAACCCAATTACCGATGGGCAGAATTTGCGTCTTCCATTGCCGGATCTCAACGAAGAGCGCCGCAAAGAACTTGTAAAAATTGCTAATGGTTATGCTGAAAACGCGAAGGTAGCTATTCGTCACGTTCGTCGTGATGGGATGGATAGCCTTAAAAAAGCCGAAAAAGATGGTGACATTGGCAAGGATGAAGCGCATTCTGAATCGGACAATGTTCAAAAGATGACCGACGATACAATCAAGATTGTCGACACGCTGTTGTCGGAAAAAGAAACAGAGATCATGACAGTTTAATTTTCACCTGGGGCCGGGCGTTTTCAATGCAATCTGCGAATAAATCCAATGCACCAAATCACGTTGCCATCATCATGGATGGTAATGGTAGATGGGCAAAAGCTCGCGGATT
>JAHDEP010000100.1 GCA_020628775.1 Rhizobiaceae bacterium
CGCGTTGTGATGAAAGAAGAAAACGGCGAAAAACTAGAGCCGGTTGAAGAAGTTGTCATCGATGTTGATGAAGAATATTCAGGCGTTATCGTTCAGAAAATGTCTGAGCGCAAAGGTGAGATGATTGAACTACGCTCATCTGGTGGCACACGTCAGCGTCTTGTCTTCCATGCGCCAACACGCGGTCTGATTGGTTACCAGTCAGAACTTATGACGGATACTCGTGGTACAGCCATCATGAACCGCTTGTTCCACGCATATGAGCCATATAAAGGCGCAATCGGCGGACGAAACAACGGCGTTCTTATTTCACAAGAACAAGGTGAGTCAGTTGCATATGCAATGTTTAACCTTGAAGACCGTGGTCCATTTATCATCGGCTCCGGTGAAAAAGTATATGCTGGAATGATCGTTGGTATTCACAATCGTCCAAATGATCTTGAGGTAAACATCCTTAAAGGTAAGAAGCTCACCAATATGCGTGCATCTGGTAAAGATGAAGCGGTGAAGCTAACAACACCTATTAAGATGACCCTTGAGCGTGCATTGTCATGGATCCAGGACGACGAATTGATGGAAGTAACACCGAAAAACATCCGTCTTCGTAAGCTCTATTTGGATACCCATGAGCGTAAGCGTTTTGAAAAAGCACGTGCATCTTAAGCACCATTTTTCAACTTAATTTCGAGCCGCCTTCAGTTATGAAACTGTGGGCGGTTTTTTTTAATTTAAAAAAATCCTTTATAAATGGTTAAAAATGTCTTTTACTAAGCTCATGGATGCTTTGACGATAGACATACGCCCCGCTGAACCTGACGATACATGGCAGGTTGCGCAGACGCACCGCCTCTCTTGGGAAGGCGCGTATAACGGCATGCTTCCACATAAATCACTGCGAGAAATGTTTGAACGACGTAACGCCAATTGGTGGGAACGCGCGATCAAAGGCTCCGCAAATGTTTTGGTGCTTGATGTGGGCAATGTCATCGCCGGCTACACCACTCTTGGCGTGAACCGCGTTAAAGAACTTAGCCAACAGGGCGAGATCTATGAGCTCTATCTACGACCAGAATTTCAAGGTGTAGGACTGGGGCAAAAGCTCTTCACTGAATCTCGCAGGTTCCTAAATAGCTTAGGGCATCAGGGCTGCGTAGTTTGGAGCCTTGATGATAATCTGGGTGCCAAACAGTTTTATAAAGCCATGGGCGGGCAAAAAGTTGCCGCAGGTCATGAGACTTTTGATGGCAAGCGTTTTGCCAAGATCGCCTACGGCTGGTCATAATCTGAGGTCTAATCAGACCTCAATTTGCGATTAATCGCAGCTATTCCAACAAATTTGCCCTCTTGGCAGCTTTCAACCTTTACAAATTTATTTTGCAGCGCAATAAACCGTTCAAACTTATTTAAACAACATCTCGTATGTGATGATCACTGACTTGCTTTTTCTAGCAACGAAACGATCTAAAAATACAAGAAATAAATTGGAGCTGCTATATGCGCATCGACGCCATTAAAATCGGGAACAATCCACCAGAAGACATCAACGTGATTATCGAGGTGCCAGTAGGTGGTCATCCAATCAAATACGAATTGGACAAAGATTCAGGCACGCTTGTTGTCGACCGCTTTTTGTACACACCAATGACATATCCGGGCAATTACGGTTTTGTCCCACACACGCTTTCAGACGATGGCGATCCAATTGATGTATTGGTTTGCAACACACGTCCATTGATCCCAGGCTGTGTCATCAATGTTCGTCCGGTTGGCGTTCTGGTGATGGAAGACAATTCAGGTGAAGATGAGAAAATCATCGCTGTGCCTTCAACAGAACTTACAAAACGCTATGACAATGTGAACGACATTTCAGACATGCCGGAAATCACATTGCAGCAGATCGAACACTTCTTCGAACACTATAAAGATCTTGAGCCTGGCAAATGGGTTAAGATTGGTGACTGGCAAAATTCAGATCGCGCCAAAGAATTGATCGTGACTGCGATTGAGCGTGCAAAAGCTTAAGCGAGATCAAATCTTGCGATTGTGATTATTCACATATAGATAAAATTAAAGCGGCTATATAAGCCGCTTTTTTTATTGGTTAGACGAAAATTGGACGAACCGTCGTCGCCAAGAATATCCGCAAGAAATAAATACCAAACAACAGCGCGATCGGTGAAAGATCAAGACCGCCAAGGTTCGGTAGGATATTTCGAATTGGGCGCAACACAGGCTCGGTTAGCTTAAACAAAAATTCGCCAATCATTCCGACAAATTGATTACCGGAATTCACCACGTTAAAAGCATATAACCATGAAAAGATAACACTACCAATGACGATCCAAGTGTAAAATCCTAAAATCGCATCTAGTGTGGCAAAAACAGCAATCATTTATATCTCCGTTTTTCGTTCGATCATACCGCACCCCGTGGCGGCAGATAAACAAAGCATGTCCTAATTATTTATTCTAGGTATGTAGTGATTTGCAATAGTCACAGCAAGTGCAATTAAAAAATATGGTTTACACAGGCGCCCAAGTGCTTCTTGCTTATCGTTTACGCGCTTCTCGCTGTTGCAGGTTGAGCGTCTTGACCCTCAAGCCAGTTTGCAATTTTAGAATTAAGCATCTCAGGTGAGATCGGCTTGGTCATATAATCATCCATGCCCGCATCACGGCAATTTTGCTCATCAGACTTCATCGCATGTGCAGTCACGGCAATAATTGGCGTATGAGGCAGGCCCTCTGCTTCCTCGATACGGCGGATCTCGCGTGTTGCTTCATGCCCGTTCATGTGTGGCATCGAAACATCCATCACAATGACCTTTGGCGATTTCTCTCTCCAAAGTGTCACGGCTTCGCGACCATCATTTGCGATCTCAAAATCAAGATCAATTTGCTTCAGCGCTTCAGAAAAGACAATTTGATTAACCGGATTATCTTCCGCCACGAGAACGGTTAACCTAGGGTCACTTTTTTCATCAGATGAAGCAACCGATGTGACCTCAGCAACAGGTTGCAATGCCGGCTGAGGCGCATTGGTAGACGAAACCTCCTCAACGACTGGTGCTTCCGCCAAAGGCTTTTGAATGACTTGTTCTGACAAAGGAGCTTTCGGTTCTACTTTGATCTGAGCCGCGTCTATCTGGCGCTGTTTTCTCTTAGCCTTTATGAGTATCGAATTGATTGTTGTTTTTAGCAGTTTGCTACGTGCAGGTTTTGACACATGGCCTTCAACATTGGCATTCGACAACTGCTCCAGTTCATGAGCCTGATCAACAGATGATAAAATCAATATAGGTGTATTAGCAATCTCATTTGTTGCGCGAACGGCTTTAACAACATCTGCACCATTCATATCCGGCATATGGAAATCGAGAACAACCAGATCAACCGGAGCCTGATGCTGAGCTTGGGCGTATTCTAAGAACTTAATGCCAACAGGTCCTGATTCAACCGCGACACATTCATGTCCCCAACCCGTAAGTTGTTCGGTTAAAATCGTTCTGTTGATTTCATTATCATCAACGACCAAAATTCTCGCGTTGGAGATATTTTCGCCATTATCAGAAGGATCAATTTCCTTCGCCGATTCAATTGGTAGATCAACAGTAAAGTTGAAATTTGACCCATAGTTTAGTCGACTTGATACTCGGATCTTACCACCCATAAGCGATACAAGACGCGCTGAGATCGCAAGGCCAAGGCCTGTGCCCTCATGTTTACGAGTTGTCGAACCATCAACCTGACTAAACTTCTCAAATACATGTGTGATGCGATCTTCAGGGATGCCGATACCGGTATCTTCAATTTCGATCTTAATCTGCGCAATTTGGTGACCCGCATCATCATCGCGGATTTTACAAGTCGTGCGCACCAAAACGTGGCCAACTTCTGTAAATTTAACAGCGTTACCAATTAAGTTTGTAAGAACCTGACGTAATCTACCGCAATCACCCATCACTATTTCAGGTGTCTTGGGGTCAATGCCTAAAATAAGCTCAATATTCTTTTCCGCAGCACGCGAGCTCATCAAAGCTCCGACGTCTTCAATAGATTCAACTAAATTAAATGGCGCATCAATCAGTTTAAGCTGAGCTGCTTCAATTTTTGAGAAATCTAGAATGTCATTGATAATGGTCAAAAGCGCATTGCCGGATTTGATAATCACATCCGCAAAGGTTTTCTGCCGTGTATCCAATTCTGTCTTTGACAGCAGTTCTGCCATGCCAAGCACACCATTCATCGGCGTACGAATTTCATGGCTCATTGTAGCCAGAAACTCAGACTTTGCTTTATCCGCTGCCTGTGCTTTCTCCAAGGCTTTATTCGCCTCTTCAGTTTTGGCATTTAATTTCGAAAACAGACGTCTAAGAATAATATCTACCGGTAAGAACACAAAGAGAGCCAACCCGATCAACGTCAGGATGCTCATGATTAAAACATCTTTTTGCGTCTGTGATTGCTGTTCAACAAATCCAGCCAAATATTCTTTTAAAAAGCTTTGTGTGTCATTGATACGAGGCTTTAAAAAATCATCAAATCGATCGACAAACATCTCCGCTGCAAAATGCATATTAGCTTCAGACTTCGCCGAGCGCAGGTATTGACTGTCAGTTGATTTTTTGACGACTTCAAACGGATTTTCCGTATCTTTAAATATATTCTCACCCGCGAATTCTGTTCGAAATTCCACAGGTGCCTTTTTCCAAAGCCGTTCGAGAACTTTAACTTGCTCAAACAATATCCCTAGATCGGCCAACTGGATCCGGCGCGCAACCTGGATTTTCTTCTCAGGTTCAGCTGTTTTATAAAATGCTTCTTGATCATCCCAAGTCATACCAACGATACGAGTGTCGATTGCTTCAGGTGAAAACACACGAGTTAAGATGCGTGCTCGTTTTGCCGCATCGCTAAAACCAGTACTGATTTTGCTAAACTGATTGGACAAAGCAATCATGCTTTGAATGCGGGTTTCGTTTTCTTTTTGCTCAATATAAACTTGGTAGCTCATAAACCCCATAATAATGAGCGCAGCAATATAGCTAACACGCAACCACATCATAGATTTGCGCGCGCTTTTTAACGCATCATCATTTTCAGGTTTGGCCATAAAACACACCTAGCACCAGTAAAACTCGCACTAGATTAGGTTTTCTTTATTAAAGATCTGTTATTTATAATTCCAAGAAAACGCATATGTTTTAGTAAGAAATATCAAAATTTCGCGAATTTTCGCCCGCTCGCATAGGTTTTAAGCGATATTTACCTGCTATTCAGGCACAGGTGTAACTTTTGCAAATAGTCGCACCCCTTTGCGTTTCATAAGCACAATCAAAATTGCACCAGCAATAATCCCGCCGACATGACCACCCCATGCAACTTGTCCATCGGTATCATAGATGAGCATAAAGAACTGAAATAAGATCCAAAATGTTAAGGCCAAATAACTCGGCAAAGGTAACGGAATACGGCCAAAGGCTAAAATCCATATCCGCACACGCGGGTGTAACAATAAATAAGCCGACACCATACCGGACGCTGCACCTGAAGCACCGATGAGTGGGCTATCTGAACTTGGGTCCAATAATCCATGAGCAAATGCACCAGCAGCTGCGCATAATAGATAGAAGATTAAAAAGCGAAAATGACCGAGCGCATCCTCAACATTGTCGCTAAAGATCCACAAAAACGCCATGTTACCCGCAAGGTGAATAAATCCACCATGGACGAATGAATAGGTGATGGATGTGAACCAAGGCGGGAAAATAGCCAGATCAGGCGATAGTTCTTTAATGTCAAAGGCAACTGATGGAATATAGCCATAGCCTAAAACAATCTGCTCACTAAAATCGCTGCGCTCACCAGAGAGCCACATAACGACCCACATACCAACATTTAAGATGATTAGAATGAGTGTAACCCATTGGAAACGGATATGTTCCAAATCATTCTGATCATATAAGGGTATGAACATTCACGTGTTTCCTGCATCTCTTAAAGTTACAGTAAACCAACAAATGTGAATATTGAAGTTATTTATAGTTGCGATTTTGGGTTTAACGGTTTTTGCCCGGCACCCATAACACATCATCAGCACCTTTATTATTGCACCATCTAGCCGCAACAAACAAAAAGTCAGACAATCTATTCACATATTTAAGCGCGTCTTTATTAATCGTTTCATCTGGATTTTCAGACAAATGCGAAATCAGACGCTCAGCACGCCGCGCAATCGTGCGAGCTAAATGAAGATGCGTTGCGCTTGCAGAACCACCTGGAAGAATAAACGACTTAAGCGGCGAAAGATCGGAATTTAGTTTATCAATATCGCTTTCCAAACGTGTCACCTGACCTTCGGTAATCCGCAGAGGTTCATAATCAAGCTCATCGTCCGATTGCGCGGTTGCCAAATCAGCACCTAAATCAAAACAATCATTTTGAATAAGCCCAAGCATCACTTCAACTTCGCTACCCGTTTCTAAATGAAGTCGCGCAGCACCAATAAAAGAATTTAATTCATCAACGGTGCCATATGCTTCAATGCGCAGATCGTGTTTAACGCGACGTTCACCACCCACAAGTGCAGTTGTGCCATCATCGCCTGTCTTTGTATAAATCTTGTTTAATGTCACCATGATTAACGCCCTCCACCAGTGAGCCATAACGTGATGACAATCAACGCAACAGCAATGAACTGTAAGAACAATCTCATACGCATAAGTTTGTTTGATAAGTTCCCGTCACCACCTTTTAACATGACCAAAAGTCCGCGAACTAGAACAAAAGCGACTGCAATCATAAAGATGATCGACAAAACATAGGTGAAAGATGCCATTTAATACCCTTAACTTTATTATCTATACGCGGTGAGAGATGGTTTAGTTTGGTTTTGGTACAATTGAATTGGCAAAAATGAAAGTCAAAAATTTCGCCCAAATCAAACTCGAAACTCTATTCAAGATACATACAATTTTATCTTTTTCGGCAATTTTCCGTTCACTTCAACATCAAAACCAGAATGCACCAGAGGTAAAGCTATGGTAATTAACCATAATGGGGGTCGTTGAAAGGACGGCCAAATGTTGTCACATTTAATAAGCGGATTAGACTTAACTGGCATATCACTTATGCTCATTTTAAGCTTCTTTTTGAGCTATTCGCTAGATCTTATAATGCATAGGCATGGCTTTGGGATCTGGGGCACCATGGTGATTATGAACGTACAATTCATTTTAGGCTTTTATTTTTCAAAGAAATATTTAGCCGGCACGATAACGCTAAATCAGCATCTTTTGATCGCGCTCGCTATTGCCTTTGCAACCATATTATTTCTCGCATTTATCAAAACGCAGGTCACTAAGGCGTGACGATTTAACGCTTTAAAGTTGGCGCCGGAATAGGAACATTTTTCAAATTCGACAATTTCGTTGCTGGTCTAGGATTGCGATAAGGTGCGGATGCAATTTTCGGAGCAATCCGCAATGCCTTAATATGTGGCGATGCCTCACGAATTTTAACTTCAAGGTCTCTGCCATCAAGACGCGCAGCACGTGCTTCTTTTGTGCAAATCTGATTACGAATATTTGCAAGCTGATTTCGGTTCTGCCCATAAGGGCGCATCTTTGCAAGCTTGCCACCAGAACGCTTTCCTGAAAAACCTGCTTGCAAAAGATTTGCAGCAAGCCCTGCTCGCTCTTCCTGGCTTTTTGCGCCAAGTACAACAGCGACAATAGATTTGCCACCACGTGTTGCAGAACTTACAAGATTAAAGCCAGATGCGCAGATATAGCCGGTCTTCATCCCATCCGCGCCAGAAAATCTTCCCAGCAATAAATTGTAATTTGGATACGTCTTTTTGCCTGTGGAGATACCACCAAGGCTGAAATAGTTTTTATATCTAGGAAACTCTTTCTTCAGCGCCACACCCAAAACAGCCATATCATAGGCATTTGTGTATTGCCCATTACCAGGCAAACCATTTGGATTAACAAAACGGGTGTTGTTCATACCCAAGCGTTTTGCTTCACGGTTCATCATCGCAACAAATTTTGCTTCAGAACCGGCAACGCGCTCGCCAATTGCAACGGCAACATCATTTGCTGACTTAACTAAAAGATATTTCAAACCAGAATCGATGGTAAATTCAGTGCCCGGTTTGAAATACATCTTACTGGCTGGTTTTGACGCCGCATAAGAACTCATCGTTACCATTGAATCAAAACTCAGCTTGCGGTTTTTAATTTCGCGAAAAACCACATAAGCTGTCATCAGCTTGGTGAGCGATGCAGGATACCATTTTTGAAAGGCTTGACTGTGTTGAACAACACGACCCGATTTCACATCCACTGCGATATAAGGTCCTGCAGCAAACACTTGATTTGAGAAACCGAAAAACACTAAACTTAACAGAACAACAAGTTTCGAACTCAGTCGCTTATTCAAAATATCACTCATTTTGTCCCCGTAGCCCTTGATAAGGTTTGACTATATAAACAAATAGGCAAAAAGAGCATTGCGCTCAACTCAAATTTAATACAATTCTCAACAAATCGATAAATTCTATCAAAGGTTCCCCAATGCCAATACTCAACAGTCTGAATGAAATGCATCCGGAGATCACACAATGGCGCCGTGAATTGCATCAAAATCCAGAACTTCAGTATGATGTGTTTGAAACAG
This sequence comes from Rhizobiaceae bacterium, assembly GCA_020628775.1. Taxonomy (GTDB): domain Bacteria; phylum Pseudomonadota; class Alphaproteobacteria; order Rhizobiales; family Rhizobiaceae; genus Lentilitoribacter. Next base: position 8,682 of record JAHDEP010000100.1, read on the forward strand.
CCAAGTTTGTTCAAGCAAAACTAAAAGAATTCGGCGTTGATGAAATTATCACAGGTTTGGGCAAAACCGGAGTTGTCGGCATCATCAAAGGCAACCTTGGTGAAGGCAAGACTGTAGGATTACGCGCTGACATGGACGCGCTGCCAATTGAAGAGATATCGGGAAAACCATGGGCGTCAAAAACATCAGGTAAGATGCATGCATGCGGTCATGATGGACACACATCCATGCTTTTGGGTGCAGCAAAGCATCTAACGCAAACACGAAACTTCAAGGGATCGATCGCTTTAATTTTCCAACCCGCTGAAGAAGGTGGCGCAGGTGCAAAAGCCATGCTGGATGATGGCATGCTTGAAAAAGCATCCATCGATGAGGTTTATGCCATGCATAATATGCCGGGCATCCCGGTTGGCGAATTTGCAATTTGTAGCGGTGCGATCTGGGCTTCAACTGACGAGTTTGAAATTACCTTAACCGGACGGGGTGGCCATGCCGCATATCCCCATACTGCAACAGACACGATTGTTGCGGGTGCAAATGTTGTCACCGCTCTACAAACCGTTGCTTCACGCAACACAAATCCAATTGAAAGCCTTGTGATTTCAGTGACCAAGTTTCACGCTGGTACCGCAATGAACGTATTGCCAGAACAAGCTGTCATTTCCGGCACTATTCGCACGCTGAAAAACGAGTTGCGTGATTTGGCTGAAACGCGCCTTAAAGGCATCGCCGACAATATTGCTGCAACTTACGACATGAAAGCTGAGGTTCATTATAAGCGCAATTATCCAGTGACAGTTAATCACGACGCGCAAACAGAGTTGGCAGCAGATGTCGCGACTGAGATTGCAGGTCCAGATAAAGTTGATCGAAAAGCAAATCCCAATATGGGAGCGGAGGATTTTTCCTATATGCTCGAGCAACGCCCGGGCACATATATTATGGTTGGAAATGGCGACACCCCTGCCCTTCATAATGCCGCTTATGACTTTAATGATGAAGCCATTCCATATGGTGTGTCTTATTGGGTTAAACTGGCAGAACGGGTTTTGGCATAACGAGCAGATAGCCGCTTTTCATCTCAGACCCCGTTTCAGCTCAACTTTTTTGCGACTGTTAAAATCTCCAGCGATTTATCCTTTATGAATTCCGATCCATCAAGAGCAGTTTGGCTGATAAGTTCAAAGCCATTTTGCTGCAAAAGATCCTTTAATTCATCTGCTGTATAGATTTGTAACGTAAAGGTATTTTCGCGCTGTTCATGCTGACCATCCTGCCGCCCATCACGCCACCTAATGTCATAGTGATCAGTTGAAATCATCAATCCTTTTTCATGATCGATTTGTGAGATCTGATGTTGATGAAAGTGCGCACCGCCGGCTTCCTTCTCCTGGACAACTTCTAGTGATTTAATTGCGTCATCGCTCATTGCATCTAGATTAAATATATCAAAAACATAAAGCCCGCCAGGATTGAGGTTGCTGCTTATATTGCCAATTGTCTTTGAAAAATCTTGCTTGGACACATGTCCAATGGCATTGAACATGGTAATCACCGCATCAAATTTTCCAATTTGAATATTGCGCATATCGCCGCTGATAAACGAGATGTCTTTGCCCAAAGCTATAGATTTTTCCCGTGCTATATCCAGCAATTTTGGACTAAAATCAGAACCCGTCACATCAAATCCATGTTGGGATAAATCAAAGACCTGGCTCCCAGTGCCGCATGTCATATCGAGCACGGTTTTTACACCATGAGACGACAAGATTTTTCGTAGGCTGGCATTTTTATCATTCGTGTCTGCTTTGATATTATGCGCATCAAACCACTCAGGCATGATCTGATATTCAAGCGGCAAACCTAAATCTAATTCTGAAGTCATATTGATTACATCGTCAAATGTTTTTTGGGCGATTGTATTGTGTCGCAAATATTATTATGGGGTAACATATTATCCAATTGAGTGCGAATGCAATCATCTGGTCCCGTAGCTCAGGGGATAGAGCACAGGATTCCTAATCCTGGTGTCGCAGGT
>JAHDEP010000375.1 GCA_020628775.1 Rhizobiaceae bacterium
AAACGGTTAACCTCGTTGGCTCTGGCGGTATCGGCAAAACAACCTTGGGGGCTTTGATTCGTGACCGATGGGGGTCTAAAAACACCTTTTGGTACACGATTCAGCCTGGATTTAATGACAGCATCAACAGTCTGCTGTTCGCTTTGGCCAACTTTTTAAACAAAAACGGATCAACCGCTTTGTGGCAACAACTGGTGGCTGACGATGGCAAAATTGAGGATATGGCGCTGGCGCAAGGGCTGTTGCGGGCCGATTTAGAAGATTTAGACGAGTTGCCCCTGCTTTGTTTTGATGAAGTGGGCATGCTGCATCAGGGGTACCCGGAACAGTCGAACCCGGCCCATCAGCAGATTTTAACCTTGCTAAACGACCTGCCCGGCCGGGTGCCGCTGCTGCTCATCGGCCATCGGGTGATGATCGAGGGGGATGTGACCCACCAACCCGCATTGCTAACCCATGCGGAAATGGGGGAGTGGCTGACTAAAATTAATTGTCCACACGGGCCGATGGACTTGGACATGTTGTCGAAATACACGGCCGGTAACCCCCGCCTGATGAATTTGTGTGTCGCTTTGTTTATCAGCAGCGACCCGGTGGTAACCGCCAGCTTGGGAATGGCGATTGCGTCGTTGCCGACGGCCCCTGGTTTAGCCCCGTTGTGGGACCGGCTGCGGGCGAGACTGTCTAAGATCGAAAATCAATTGGTACATGCGGTCGCGGTTTTCCGGACACCGGCCCCAAAGGATGCCTGGGTTAAATACGAAGATGATGCGGAAGATGCCCCTGATCTAGCCAAGGTGTTGGAGCTGATGCTGGAACGGCAAATTTTGCAGGAAGACGGGACCGGCGGGGTCTTTTTATTGCCCAGTCTGCGTGAAATCGTCTACACAGAGATGTCGATTGAGCAGCGGGAGCAGTTCCATATGAACGGTGCTGGGATTTATGCGATGCGGGGTGAGTACACCGAAGCAGCCTGGCACTTGGTGAAGGCCGACCGGCCGGAACTGGCTGTTGAGCTTTGGTACCCGGAGCGTGAGCATGAGGTTCAAAGGGGTAATGCTGGAGTTGCCCTCAAAATATTTGAGCAGATTTCAATAAATCGACTGGATTCTAAATTGCAAAAACAATTAGCCTTAATAAGGGCTGAGTTAAATTTTCATGGAGCAAATAGTCAAAGTGGGCTTGAAGTTATTGAGCAGGTTGATTGGGGGGCTGAAGAGTTGCTTTCGGTCGAAGCATTCCAACGTTGGGGTAGGCTATTGGAAAGCGGTGGAGATATGGATGATGCGCTAGGTAAGTACCAACAAGGCTTAGACATACTTTCGGCGTTAAATGAAAATAGCGCTGCAATCCATTATTTGCGTGGAACTATTTTCTATCAGCAAAGATCAATGCAGAACGCGCAGCAAGAGGCTTATCGGGCTTCCTACTTTGCCGAACTACTTCAGGGCAGTATTCAAGATGCAAATGGGAAGTTTGATCGAGCTTTAGAAAGCTTTGCTAAAGCTGAGACTTATGCTGAAAAATTAGGCGATCCAAATCTGATAGCTAATGTAGAATATCGCTTAGGCATCACTTATTCTAGGAAAGAAGAGTTTCAGCTTGCTAGAAGCAAATATGAGGATGCGATATCTCGTCTCGATAAGATTGGTCACCAAGTGCAAGTGATGCGGGTGCGAACAAATTATGCTGCAATGT
>JAHDEP010000376.1 GCA_020628775.1 Rhizobiaceae bacterium
TCGCGGCAATTATCGATATGCTTTGTGGTAAATTCAACGCCCAATCGCGGCATTAGTTCAAAGCCTGTGAGAGACGGTCCGCAGATCTCACGTGCAATGTTAAAAAGTTCGAGCGCATCTTCCGTGCTGTCCAAACCCACAAACATAACCTCACGGCCTTTTGGTTGCGGATATAGTTTCAGCACCGCACCTGTGATGATACCTAACGTACCTTCCGCACCGATAAACAGATCGCGAAGATCATAGCCGGTATTATCTTTTTTAAGACGACGGAGCCCGTGCCAAATTTCCCCAGTTGGCAAAACCACTTCAAGCCCCATGCACAATTCGCGCGTATTACCATATGCAAGCACAGCGGTGCCGCCAGCGTTGGATGATAAATTACCGCCAATTTGGCAGGTGCCTTCTGAACCGAGCGATAGTGGAAACAATAGGCCATGTTCTTCAGCTGCTTTTTGCGCATTTGCGAGCACAACGCCTGCATCAACCACCATCACGTTTCCGAGTAAATCAATCTCGCGAATTTTGTTCATGCGGCTGAGTGAGATGATGATCTCACCATCTGGCACTTGCGCACCCACAAGTCCGGTATTGCCACCTTGTGGGATAACATTGATCCTGTTGTCATTCGCGAGTTTCACGATCTGACTGACTTGCTCTGTCGAATTTGGTTTTAACAGCAGCGGCGAACGCCCTTGATAAAGACCACGAAGTTCAACCAAATGCGGTGCGATCTCACTTTGATCTGTTGTCGCATTTGCTTCGCCAACAATGGCTTTAAATTCAGACATCAGTTGGTCGTTCAATTCACTCAATTTCTCATCTCCGGTCGTAAACTATCGTGGCGCGGCTGCGCGTGTCAGTCGATCATTGATCGCTTCACCCAAACCTTCATTCGGAATAGGCGCAACGGCGATCATAGTGGCACCAGTTTTATCTGCGGCAATCAACATATCAAACAGATTATGTGCAGCTTCGGAAAGATCGCCTTTCGCTGATAAGTTAAACACAGCTTTTGCGGTATTTTGATCTGCAATGTTTGAATTTCCAAAGGTGATCAATATCTCATCAGATTGAACCGATGTCACATTTAAACGCATTGTTGCGTTCGGTGCATAATGCGAAGTGAGCATACCGGGTGCTTCAATCTTTTGGTCCGAGCCGCTATCTAACCTTAAAAGTGGTTTTCCTATAACCGCTTCAATCTCATTCGCTGACACGCCACCTGGCCTTAGAAGATAAACATCCTCACCATCTGATTTCACTATGGTGGATTCAACACCAACATCACATGCGCCATTATCTAAGATAAGCTCAATCTTCTCCCCAAGATCTGCTTGCACGTGTTCAGCTGTCGTCGGGCTGATCTTGCCAGAGCTGTTAGCGCTTGGCGCCGCAAGGGGTTTGTCAAATTCGCCAATGAGCTTTGCAGCAAAACCTTTGGGAACGCGTATGCCCACGGTCTCTAAACCAGCCGTCGCTAACTTATGTATGCCGCTATCTGGCTTTAAAGGTACAACAATTGTGAGCGCACCCGGCCAGAAATGTTCAGCAAGCTTTTTTGATGTCTCGTCAAAGTCACCATAACGCTCCGCCATTTCCATATCAGCCATATGGCAAATTAGCGGGTTAAACTGCGGTCTGCCTTTTGTTGTGTAAATAGACGTAATCGCATCGGCATTGGTCGCATCTG
>JAHDEP010000101.1:0-3858 GCA_020628775.1 Rhizobiaceae bacterium
TCATCGCTACGCTGGTTGCTATTCGCCTTTTGTTTAACCGTCCGGGTTGGATCATTGCAAATGATATTCCATCCGGGTTTTGGCGCATTCTTGTGGGCTATGTTATCGGTCTGTTTTCCGCTTTGATGGGAATTGGCGGCGGGGTTTTTAACAATACTTTCATGACATTGTTTGGCCGGCCCATGCATCAAGCCGTTGCGACATCTTCCGGGGTTGGGGTGCTAATCGCCATTCCAGGCTTAATCGGCTATATCCTTGCAGGGTGGGGGAATGACAATTTACCCCAATATTCCACAGGTTTTATCTATTGGCCTGCGGTTGTGTTGGTGATCCCGGCGACTTTAATTTTTGCACCCATTGGCGCAAAACTTGCCCATAAAATGAAAAGACGTCAGCTCGAGATTGGCTTTGGCATTTTCCTGCTGATTGTCGCATTAAGGTTTTTTGTCAGCTTTATTTAGCTGCGTTGACCTTCTTCGCGCTCGCGCGCCAAGCGTTGCCGTCTTGTTTCACGACGCGGTTTTCTCTCAATGAGTTCCATGCGCTCGGGCAGGGTATCCATAATTTCACGACGTTGGACTGGCGTATAGTTTACCCAAGCCGTGATCTCTCGTCCGGTGCGTCCGCAACCAAAACAATATCCGGTCTTTAAGTCGATTGAGCAAACGAGATTGCACGGTGATTCTATACTAGCCATGAGCGAATATATAGATATCAAAAAGCTGATTGCAATCAGAGGACAAGCGCAAAACCAATTAAAATTGCAATCTCAGACAATTGTTGCGTCGCGCCGATGGTATCACCTGTGTGTCCATCGATTTTATCATCACAAAGTTTAGTGAAATAAAATGATATCGCTGCAGCAATTATGATAGCGAGGCTCGTGGCGAGGAAACCGACAAAAATAAACGACAAAACCCCCAATATAGCCATACTGATCATGACCAATTGCAATGAGGTGCTTGATGGCAAACCTACGCTTGCGGCAACACCATCGTCTTTTGCCGGTGGCAATTCAGACCAATGCCACACCATAATTCCGCGTGAGCATCCGCTTGCAACGATAATCGCTATCAGCGCAGTAAACGCGCTCATATGCGTTAGTATCAAGGTGAGCGTCACAAATTTTATCAGCACTGAGAACAATAAAGCTAATGTACCGTAAGTTCCCAGGCGGGAATCTTTCATGATCGTGAGGATCTTCTCTTTTTGTGATGAACCCCAGAAGCCATCAGCGCAATCAGATAACCCATCCTCGTGTAAACCACCGGTGATAAATGTCAGACTGGCAACTAAGACTGCCGCAACCAGCAGGGCATTAATTCCCCATGCCGTTAGGATCGCTCCGAACAATGCGATTGGAAAAGCGATCAACGTGCCCGCAATGACGTAGTACCCCGATGTTTCCGTCATTTTCCCGTCATCATTATGAAAATGTTTCGATGGAACAGGATATCGGCTTAAAAATCCGATGGCTTGCGCGATCTTATCGATGTGATTGGCGTTGATCATGGGTTTTCAGTTTCTTTTGATTTCCAAATGCGACGATAATGTCGCGCGAGGCGGTTGTCATCCACCAAGTTGACCTTTACTAGCTGTGACGGGCAGGTTTCAAGAGATTCTTGCTGTTAGATTGCAATTGTTTGGAGCTTGAAATGTCAGCCAGCGGATTACCTTTTGATGATTTTCGTGAACTCTTAAAAAATCTCCCAGGACCAAATGCGCAGGCAGTTGATATGGCGCGGGAACGTGACAGTCAGTTGACTAAGCCGCCAGGTGCGCTTGGGCGATTGGAAGAAATTGCGTTTTGGTTGGCTGCATGGACTGGACGCAAACCTGCAGTCACACGTCCGTTGGTAGCTATTTTTGCTGGCAATCACGGTGTGACCAACAAGGGTGTTTCGCCATTTCCACCATCGGTGACAGCGCAAATGGTTGAAAATTTCGCAGCCGGTGGTGCAGCGATCAATCAGATTTGTGTGGCTTATGATTTAGGCCTTAAAGTCTTTGATTTGGCTTTGGAGTTGCCAACAGCTGATATCACGGAAGAAGCAGCCCTTGATGAGCAAGCCTGCGCTGCAACAATGGCATTTGGCATGGAAGCTATTGCGGGTGGTACGGATCTTTTATGCATTGGTGAAATGGGTATTGGCAACACAACAATTGCATCTGCGATCTATTACGGTCTTTATGGCGGTACGGCGCAAGAATGGGTTGGGCCTGGTACTGGTGCGCAAGGCGAAGGATTGCAAAGAAAGATTGATGCAGTTCAACAAGCCGTTGATTTGCACAAAGATCATCTAAATGACCCGCTAGAGCTTTTGCGTCGATTAGGTGGTCGTGAGATCGCAGCGATGGCTGGTGCAATATTAGCTGCACGTGTTGAAGGTATCCCTGTGATCATTGATGGATTTGTAGCAACAGCTGCAGCTGCTGTTCTTCATGCAGCAAATCCAAAAGCGCTTGATCATTGCATGATCGGTCATGTTTCAGCAGAACCTGCACATATGAAAGTTATCGAAAAACTCGGAAAAACACCTTTGCTCGCGCTCGGTATGCGCTTGGGTGAGGGGACGGGTGCTGCATTAGCTGCTGGAATTGTTAAAGCCGCAGCGCAATGTCATTCAGGCATGGCAACCTTTGAACAGGCAGGTGTGAGCGATAAAGACTAGGTTTATCGCTGACCCAAACGTTGTTTTGGAGTATCAACGCGCTGGTGCTCAACAGGTGAAATTGACTGCATAATGCGTTTTGCAGGGAAGACACATGTTGCTGTTGTCCCCACGCGCAATTTTGATTTTAAGATGAAGTTGCCTTCATGCTTTTTCATAATCGCCTGAACAATTGGTAGACCTAATCCAGTGCCTTGTTCGGCGCTTTTAATAGCAATAGACCCCTGGCCAAACGCTGATAGAACAACCGGAATTTCTTCTTCAGCGATACCTGTTCCATTGTCTGTGACAGATAAATATTGGCCGCTACCAGCTGTCCAGCCAAGTTTGATTTTAATTTCACCCTGACTTGGGGTGAACTTAACGGCATTGGAAAGCAAGTTTAGGATCACTTGACGGATCGCTTTTTCATCCGCCCATACTGCAGGCAGATCAGCTTCAAACATTTCAGTCAGTGTAATTTGTTTGTTGCGCGCTTTAAGCGTGACCATGCTCAAGCAATCTGAAACGATTTCCTGAAGTGAAACGGCTTCCTCTGATAATTCATAACGACCAGCTTCGATACGTGACAGATCCAAGATCTCATTAATCAAGTTCAAAAGATGCTGGCCCGATCCGTGGATATCTTCCATATATTGCACATATGTTGGGTTTTCGATTTTTCCCATCACACCGTTTTTCATGATTTCAGAGAAACCTAAAATCGCGTTGAGCGGTGTTCTTAACTCATGTGACATAGAGGCAAGGAAACGCGATTTCGCCAAATTGGCTTCCTCAGCTCTGCGGCGTGCTTCATCTGAAACAGAATTTGCGACTTCGAGCTCAGCAATCAGAGCATCTTTTTCAATCTGGTGTTCCAAAATGGATAGATTGGACTGATAGAGCTTGCGGCTTAGCAGTATAAAGAATGCAGCAGCAACACATTGGAAGGCTAGGTGACCAAAGTCGATCAGGGTCTGCGATATTGATGCATACATTGCCATCGTCAATATCACAGGCAATAGCACGAAATATGCAGCGCCCTTTAAAGCAAATGTCGATGTTGCGATGGTTGCGGACATGATGAGCAACACAGCTGCGAAAAATACATAACTTCCGTCACTGTTTAAATTGTTTTGTTGCATAACGACGAAGCCGGCCCATGCCAGCCCGATCAATATATAACTAAAGTTATATCTGCGCGTCC
>JAHDEP010000101.1:3958-10624 GCA_020628775.1 Rhizobiaceae bacterium
AAGCCGGCCCATGCCAGCCCGATCAATATATAACTAAAGTTATATCTGCGCGTCCAAGCTTTTTGATCGATTTCTGTCGGTGAGATTTTCGCAGCTTTCTGCGCGACAATCGTTAGAACGGTGTAAGATAAAGACGCAAGAATGGCCCAGATCATCATCTGCACAGAATGCTGAAGATAATAACTCATCCCTGCCGTTGCGATAACCAATAATGGACCGATCGCAGCGCCTTCTAAAACGCTATTTGTATGAAACACGATCATTTCACGTGCATAGCTTTTGGTAATTGAGCCGCCATGCTGCAATTGTTCACGTTTATCCTTCACAGCGTTCATAACCGCTTCATTCGGTTTACGCTGCGTGCGATCTACGATATTTTTATCGACGTTTTGGCTGTCAGAATTTGGCATGCTTTACTCAATAGAATTACGACCTTGCTGATATGATAACGTCAAATGCTTAAGAACTTATTTTTTGATTCTTTTTCTCCTGGGATATTTCCTTACAATTAGTATAAAATACAACGTTATGGGCAGTTGTGAGGGGGTAAGTTTTCACTTTATGTTTGTATCTCGTGGATTTCGCAATTTTTTTGGGCACAATTGCGGTGTAGTCTAAGATTTAGCACTTGTTTAATCTCGACTTTTGCGTAACTTCAATACGTCGTTGGAAAGAGTTGGTGGGTAACTAAATGGATCGATTAGACCGCAAGATTTTGCGTCTGTTGCAAGAAGATTCGACATTGGCTGTCGCAGATATTGCTAAACGAGTTGGCCTCTCTACAACACCGTGTTGGCGTCGTATTCAAAAGCTCGAAGAAGATGGTGTTATTCGCGGTCGTGTTGCGTTGCTGGATGCGGAAAAAGTGAACGTAAAAGTCACTGTATTTGTGTCGATCAGAACCAATTCCCACAGCACTGAATGGCTGAAGCGCTTTTCCGAAGTTATCATCGATTTCCCGGAAATTGTCGAGTTCTATAGAATGAGCGGTGAAGTGGATTATCTACTTCGTGTCGTCGTTCCAGACATTGCAGCTTATGATGATTTTTATAGACGTCTGATTGAGCGAATTGAAATTCGTGATGTGTCCAGCGCGTTTGCGATGGAAAAAATCAAATATACGACGGAATTGCCTTTGGATTACCTACCGGTGGAAAACGGTCGTTCCACCGATTGATATTTTTGATATTGCAGAAAATTCTTACTTGCTGCTTAGCTTTTCTAAGCGCGCGAGCAGGGAAGATGTATCCCATCTATTGCCGCCCATGGATTGAACGTCGCCATAGAATTGGTCCACAAGTGCAGTGACAGGCACGCTTACCCCGTTTGCATTTGCCTGATCTAGCACAATGCCAAGATCTTTTCGCATCCAGTCAACAGCAAATCCATGCTCATATTCGCCTGCATTCATGGTTTTGTAGCGGTTTTCCATCTGCCAGGAACCTGCGGCACCTTTTGAGATAACCTCGATGACTTTTTCAATGTCTAAGCCTGCGCTTTTACCGAAATTGATACCTTCGGATAGGCCTTGTACGAGGCCTGCGATACAAATTTGGTTGACCATTTTTGTAAGTTGACCTGCGCCAACGCCGCCCATGTGACCAACCATTTTTGCAAAGTTTTGGATAACTGGTTCAGCTTTTGCAAATGTTGCATCGTCACCGCCAACCATAACAGTTAGAACGCCATTTTCAGCACCTGCTTGACCGCCAGAAACTGGCGCATCGACAAATCCGCAGCCTTTTGCCTGTGCAGCTTCAGCTAATTCTTTGGCGACTTCTGCAGATGCGGTCGTATTATCAATTAATACACTGCCAGCTTCCATAGTGCTTAGAACGCCATCTTCGCCCATGGTCACGGCGCGTAAATCGTCATCATTTCCAACACAAGTGAAAACAAAATCGGCACCTTTTGCAGCTTCTGCAGGTGTTTTGCCAAATTGACCGCCAAATTCGGCAACCCATTTTTCGGCCTTTGAAGTGGTACGGTTAAAAACGCTTACGTCATGTCCGCCTTTTGTTTTTAGATGCCCGGCCATGGGGTAACCCATAACACCAAGTCCGATGAAAGCGACTTTTGCCATTTTTATTCCTTCTACTTAGATCTCGTATTAAGTTTTTGTGCCAAAATTAAATGCCCGTTGATCGGTTTACCCTGTTCAAGGCGAACGACAATATCCTGGGATATCAAAATTGTAAGTCCGTGGCTTTTCAATGTGTCTGCCAAATAGTCCAGTTTATGGGCATATCTTTGATATCCGCCGATTGTAAATCCTGTGTCTTGGAATTCTTCATCTGGAAGCGTTTCGGTTGAAAAGATTGTGTGTCCATCGACAACAAGATTATCTGATATGCCTTTTATGAAGTTTTCGACATTGCCAAGATAGGGGAAAACATCTCCCGCGCAAATAAGATCGAATAATTCTTCGTCATTATTATCAAGATAATCTTCGACATCGGCAACATATAGACCATCGTAAATATCGCGGTCATAGGCGATTTCAACCATGTTTTCCGACAGATCAACCCCGATCATTTCATGTGTCAAGTCCTCAAGCTCAACGCCCATAAGACCAGTTCCACAGCCAAGATCAAGCACATGTTCAAATGTGTTTTTGCCAAGTGTTTTTAGGATTTTAGCGCTCATGCTTGGGACGTCATATCCCAAATTATCAACAAGAACCTGGTCAAAGACTTCAGCGTGTTGATCAAACAGCGTTTCGATATAAGACTGCGGTGCTTTATCAGGAACTGCACCCATTTTCATGCTGGCTAGCCGAACACTCGCGCCGCCATGATCATCGGGGTCAATTTTTAAGACTTCATGATAGGATTGTGCTGCAGCCTCAAAGTCGCCAGCTTTTTCAAGCGCTAATGCCTTATTATAAGCTGTCGCCAGCTTTTCTTCATCCATATATGTACCCGTCTCTTAACGTCTGCAGTTAAGTAACATCGCTAATACGCTCTGCAGAACTGCGTTCAACAGAGATTACATATATGGTATTTGCCAGTGCGCACAAGCTTGTTGCGAGCATAAATGCAATGAGGGGGAAAGGTCCGGTCTCAGGGGTCAAGATTGATGAGGCATAAGCGGCCATCGCCGATCCGCCACCAATCATCACCGCGCCACCTAATCCTGAAGCTGTGCCGGCTAAATGTGGTCTGACACTTACCATGCCTGCATTCGCGTTTGGTAAGGTTAAGCCATTGCCCAAACCAAGGAAAAATATTGGCCCGAAAAATGTGAGTGCATTTACAAAGCCCATTGTATTTAACACCAATGAAAGCGTTAACCCGAAGGTGGAGACAATGCCGCCTGCAAGCATCATTCTATTCAGACCAAAACGCGTTGAATATCGGCCACTTGCAAGATTGCCCAAAAGATATCCAGTTGAGATAAACAAGAACAAATAGCCAAATGCAACAGGTGAAAGGCCTAAATGCTCAGTCGCGACATATGCACCGCCGCCAAGGAGTGAAAAATAGGCGCCAGATGTGAATGAAGCGGTGAGTGTATAGCCCCAAAAGCGTCTTGATTTAAAGAGTTCTGGATAAGACTTAATCTGAGCTAACATTGACGATGATGTTGCTTTATTTGTCTCGCCTAAATCGAAGTAAATTACGATGAAGCAAATTGTACCAAGGACGACCATCAATGCAAAGTTGGCTTCCCAGCCAATGTATTGATCTAAAATTCCGCCAACAAGAGGACTAAACATCGGCACGACCATCATGCCAACTGTTACATAGCCAATCATGGATGCAGCCTTATCGGCGCTCACCAAGTCACGGACGATAGCGCGGGATAAAACGATGCCCACAGCAGAAGATGTTTGCAAGATACGCCCGAACAGGAATGTCTCAATGTTTGGCGCCAGCATACAGATAAGCGAGGCGATGGTGAAAATGGCAAAGCCAACCAAAATAACTGGTCGCCTTCCATAGCGATCTGATAGGGGGCCAAAGACCAATTGTAATGCGCCGGTCGCAGCTAAATAGCCTGTAACCGTAAATTGCATTACCGAATAAGTGGTTTGGAAGTGGGATGTCATCGATGGCAAAGACGGCAAGAGCATGTTCATACTCAATACCGAAATGCTTGCAATAATCACCAAAGTGAAAATACTTGGTGGCGTGCTTCGATCTAAAAATCGGGAGGTTCTCATAATTCGTTTTGACATCAAAAAATAGCTTGTGCAAGAGCTTTACATAGAACAAAATGCAATATGTACCTGTTAGTAATAAAAATAAAGAAATCTAATGACAGACGATGAAATTCAACAGCAATGTCCCTTTTGTTTTGAGCCTTGGGGCGAATGTGAGCACTTTGAGCTCATGTTAGAGCTAGAAAAAGAAGCTGACATGAATGAATTGATAGAGAATCTATCCAACACCTATTCCCCAGCCGACAAGCATTAAGCGTCAGCGGGCGTTTTTTTTGTATTAATTCGTTCGCGATGGAATGTATAAATTCCGGTAAACACGACAATTAAACTGCCGATTATCATCCAAAAATCGGGAATTTCGCCAAAAAACAAAAAGCCGAGAATCAGTGCGGCGACTAAATTTGTGTATCTGAAGGGCGAAATAAACGCGATATCGCCCTCGCGCATAGCTAGCATTATGGTTTGGTTGGCTAAAAGTATAAGTCCCGCACCAATCAAAATTATGCTCAAATGTTCTAAGTTCATTGGCTTCCATCCACCGGAAGATACCATCATGACTAGACCGAGCACCATGATCATAAATGTTATGACAAAATTGATCGGTAATAGCGGCATAGAAACCCCCATTTTTCTCGTTGATAAGTCTCGTAACGTGATGAACATGACCGCAATGACAATGAACAGCGAATGAAAGTTGAAGCCTTCAACCCCGGGTCTGATGACGATGATTACGCCGATAAAACCGATCAGGATAGCCGTCCATCTTCGCCACCCAACTTTTTCGCCCAAAAACAGTGCTGCTCCCATGGTAACGGTGAGGGGAAGGGATTGCATAATCGCGCTGGTATTTCCTAAAGGGGTGTAAAGCAGGCCATAGAAAAAGAACAATGTTGCGCCCAGTTCACTGAATTGGCGCGACATGACCCATTTATTTTTGATAACAGCGATTTGGTGCCAGGCTTTTTTTCGTTGCATCAAAATGCTGATGATAATCAGCGCGAAAAACCCGCGCGCCGCGAGCACCTGACCTAAATTAAGATCTGCAGATAAGTATTTGACGAGCGTATCACCAGTGACAAAAAACATCATAGCGAGCGACATATAGATCGCTCCACGCACATTGGCCGAGTTTTGCACCTGGTTAACCGCCCGTAACGCTCATATGGCGGCTGACAGCTGGCTTTTTGTGCGTGCGATCGATGATAAAATCATGACCTTTTGGTTTACGCGTGATCGCTTCATCAATCGCATCTGCTGTGAGTTGATTATCCGATGATGCGCGCAATGGCGCACGAAGATCTGCTGCATCATCTTGGCCCAAACACAGATAAAGCGTTCCAGTGCAGGTTAAGCGCACGCGATTACAACTTTCACAGAAATTATGTGTAAGCGGGGTGATAAACCCTAATCTACCGCCCGTTTCTTTGAGCTCAACATATCTTGCAGGACCACCTGTTTTATACGGAATGTCCTCAAGGGTGAATTCCTGGGACAGATCTTTACGGACTTGCGAAAGCGGCAGATATTGATCGGTCCGATCCTCATCAATCTCACCCATCGGCATGGTTTCAATAATGGTCATATCCATGCCTTTGGAATGTGCCCATCTGAGCATTTCCGGCAATTCATGCCCGTTGAAGTCCTTGAGCGCAACGGCGTTGATTTTGACCTTTAGACCAGCTTCCAGCGCTGCATCGATCCCAGCTAAAACGCGATTTAGATCGCCCCAGCGGGTAATCTCTTTAAATTTATCAGCATCCAGCGTATCGAGAGAAACATTAATTCGGCGCATGCCAGCTGCATATAAGTCTTTTGCGAAACGTTGTAGTTGCGAGCCATTGGTGGTCAAAGTCAGCTCATCTAACGTTCCTTCATCGATCTTGCGGCCAAGCGCATTGATCAATTGCATGATATTTTTGCGAACGAGCGGCTCACCACCTGTTAGGCGCAACTTGCGAACACCTTTATCGATGAACACAGAGCACAGACGCTCAAGCTCTTCGAGCGTTAGAAGGTCTTTTTTCGGTAGGAAAGTCATGTTTTCAGACATGCAATAGGTGCATCTGAAATCACATCGGTCAGTGACAGATATGCGAAGGTAATCGACGATACGACCAAATGGGTCGATCATTGTTTTTGATTTATCCAGCACCAGATCAGACATGTTCAAAATCTTCCTCCAAATTCCGAGATACCACAATTACCGCCGAACCGGCATTCGTCAATCTAAATCCGCATGAAAGATGATCAAACTAGTCAACTAAACCCATTTGTCGCAGTTCTGATCAGATTTAACGGTCACGAAAACGGTTGGTAATGGGATATCTACGGTCACGACCGAAGTTTTTCTTGGTGATTTTTACCCCAGGTGCAGATTGGCGACGCTTATACTCAGCGATGTATAATAAATGCTCAATCCGGTGAACGGTCGCCTCGTCATGCCCGCGTGCGATAATGTCAGCGGTCGACATTTCTTTTTCCACCAAACATTCCAAAATATC
>JAHDEP010000377.1 GCA_020628775.1 Rhizobiaceae bacterium
TGACCTGAGCCCGAACTTCCCTCCAAAAATTTTGGAGAATCCGTCGATTTGTTTATGGCGTTATGCAGCCATGTTTTGCAAGTTAGTTTTTAAGGCAAATTCATTTGGTGTGAGATTGCCCAGTGATGAATGTGGTCTGTTTAGATTGTAATCCTCCTTCCATTTTTGGATGATTGTTTTTGCTTCGCGGAGCGTTGTGAAAAGCGTTTCGTTCAAGCACTCATCTCTGAAGCTGCCGTTGAAACTCTCCACGAACGCATTTTGCATGGGTTTGCCGGGTTGGATGTAATGCCATTCGATACCTGTATCCTGGCACCATTTAAGAACTGCCATACTGGTTAGTTCTGTTCCGTTGTCAGAAACAATTGTGTTGGGTTTGCCTCTGCCCTTGATCAGCTCGTCAAGTTCACGTGTTACTCGATGACCAGATAATGATGTATCAGCCACAAGGGCTAAACATTCACGGCTATAATCGTCGACAACAGCCAGAACTCTGAACCTGCGACCATCTGTGAGGGCATCTGAGACGAAATCCAAACTCCAACGCTCATTGGGTTGGTCTGGCACAAGCATTGGTCTGCGAGTGCCTAAAGCTCTGCTCCCTATAAATTGGACCAAGAATTTTTAGAGTTTTCGTTTTAAACTTTCTCAGCTGGGAGAAGGAGAGAAGCGATGAAAGCATCGAGATTTACGGACACACAGAAAGCGTTTGTTGTTAAGCAAGGTGAAGAAGGTGTTCCAGTTTCTGAGATTTGTCGGAAAGCAGGTATAGCGGAAGCAACTTATTATAATTGGAAGAAGAAATATTCAGGCATGTTGCCATCTGAAATGAAGCGATTGCGTGAACTTGAAGATGAGAATAATCGTCTAAAGAAGATTGTTGCTGATCTGACATTGGATCGCGAGATGCTACAGGATGTTATCAAACGAAAGCTTTAAGGCCGGCTCGCAAACGGGAAATTATTGATAGTGTTGTTGAGGACTGGCGCGTGTCGATCCGACGGGCTTGTGTGGCCCTTCGGTTCGACCGCTCGACCTATCAATATAAATCCCGCCGTAGTGATCCGGCCATATTGAAGAAACGCATTAAAGAGATTTGTGAAACGCGTGTCAGGTATGGCTATCGACGTGTACACTATGTGCTGTGCCGAGAGGGGTGGTTCGTGAATTTGAAGAAAGTCTATCGTATTTACAATGAGTTAGGTCTACAGTTGAGAAACAAATCCCCAAAACGGCGTGTTAAAGCCAAGCTACGAGAGGATCGTTGTGATCCAACGCAAACAAATCAGGTATGGGCAATGGATTTTGTCCACGACCAGCTAGCTACAGGTCGTAAGTTACGTATTCTGACGGTTGTTGATACATTCTCACGGTTTTGTCCTGCGATTGATCCACGGTTCAGCTATAAAGGCGAAGATGTTGTTAGAAAGCTAGATGAAGTTTGTTTAAGGGTTGGCTATCCGAAAACAATTAGAGTCGACAATGGCAGCGAATTTATCTCTCGAGACATGGATTTATGGGCTTATCAGCACAATATCACACTAGACTTCTCGCGCCCTGGCAAACCCACAGATAACGCCTATATCGAAGCATTTAACTCTAAACTACGCAGTGAATGTTTGAACACACATTGGTTCTTATCGTTATCTGATGCTTGCCAAAAGCTGGAGGAATGGCGTAAATACTAT
>JAHDEP010000378.1 GCA_020628775.1 Rhizobiaceae bacterium
AGTGCGTGTGCGCCATGTAGGTCGCTAATTTCAATCGTGGTTTCGGTACTAATGACACGCTTTTTGTCGAAGTCTTTTTGTAGCAAAAGGGCTGCCGCTTCGTTTTCGTAGCCTGCAAAATCCTCCGCTTTCGATTGCGCTGCGTAGGCATTCACCCACTTGCGGATTAATTGGAATTGCTCCACAAAATGTCCGTCCAATTCCTGCACCGATTGCTCGTATTGGCGCGTGGACTTCTTTTCTTTCAAATACTTCAAAAATGCCTCATACAGCCGTGCCGCAGGCGCACTAATGATAAAGGCATTCGAGCGCACCAACTCACGGAAAAGGTATTGCGCCACCTTCGTCGCGGAAATAGCTGCGAACAAAGCCGTCTCGTTTTGGAAGCTTTCCACTTGCTGCTCCAATTCCGTGATGATGAAATCAAATTCATGCGTATCAGGGAAAATTTTCAGCAAAGTACCTGCGCTTTTGAGTTGCTTTTTGAACAGTTCTTTTTGCGCTTCCGCTAAATGATTCGCCCAAAATACACTCGCACAAGCCCGCACTTCAGGCGCGAAGCAAAGCAAATCTATCTCTTTGGATAGCTGCAAGAGTGCCGCCAAAATCTTCGCTGCATCTTCATCGTGGATGCCTTTGGTGTAGGCTTCTTGATAGCGCGTGGAAGCGGCTTGCTGCACATGATTCAGTAATTGCCCATTCGCATTCAGCAGCGCGTCCCGTTCGGAATTGAATAGCTGATACGCCAAATATTCCGCCCGATAAACCTGTGCATTCTCCGAAACAACTGACTGCTTCCAAACATCTTTGGTCGCCAAAAATTCCTCATCATTGATGTTGTCGTAGAAGTTCGTGCCTGTGAGGTGGAACTTCATCGCGCCATTATCTTGCACAATCGTGAGGTCAAGCGGCTGCACATTCACCGAGAACTTATGTCGCCCAAAACGAATCACATTTTGTCCATCTACGAATAAGTCTTGCTTATCGCGTAGCTGTCGAATCGCTTCTTCGCGTAGGGTTTTTAGTTGCGTCTGAATAGCGTTGGCTTTGTTGCTATCCTCCAACTCATTCAGTTGCGCGATGATGTTCCGCACCTTGTCAATCATCAAATCGGCAGCAAAAAAGCCGTTGATTTCATTGACTTCCTTAATGCTTTTCACGCGATTGCGAATACCGTTTAGGATGCGCTCCGCAGCATTTTGTAGCGCAGAAGTCCGATTATTTCGCGCTTCTAACAGTTCATTTTTACGTCCCTCGAATACCGCATAAACTTCCTCGCGCTTTTCCGTGACCTTGATAATAAACTCATCGAAGTCCACGAATTTGCTTTCGAGTTCTTCGAGTTGCACCATCAATTTGGTCAGGTATTCATCGCACTTTTGTGGGCTATCTGCAATGTCGAGATAGTTGATGATACCCTGGTCGAGCAGTTTCAGTTGGGCGTTGAACTCCGCGACCGCCTCCGTTCCCATTAGGCTTTTTTGTGCCTTTTTCGCGGCTGCTTTCACTTGGTTCATGCCCGCATACATCCCCGAAATATTGTCAATAATGCGCGTGGTCTGCGTCGCATCTTCAATTTTCAGGTTGCTGACTATCTCAATTAGCAATTCGAGTTCCTTCCCGATTTGCTCTATATTGCTTTCGAGTTCCTTCGCTTGGGTCGCGGTTTGGATTTTTGCCAA
>JAHDEP010000102.1:0-1549 GCA_020628775.1 Rhizobiaceae bacterium
TTTACTCAGCCAGCTTAGTGACAATTGCTGAGTGTGATTCAAGCGTTTTGTGCACAGGGCATTTATCCGCTATTTTCAACATCTTATCGCGTGTTTCTGAATCAAAATCTCCTTCGAGTTTGATCCGGCGCTCAAAGCGATCGATCTTACCGATCGTATCATCTTCTAGATTGCATTCTGCGCAATCCTCAGCGTGGGTCTTGCTATGGGTAACATTGACTGAAACCCGCTCAAGTGGGATTTTCTTAAAGTCGGCATACATGCGAATTGTCATAGACGTACATGCACCAAGAGCCACATTGAGATAATCATATGGGCTGGGCCCCGTATCATGTCCACCAACAGTTTCAGGCTCGTCTGCCATAAGTGAATGTTTGCCAACGCGCACTGAGTTTTGGAATTTACCGTCTTTGGTTTCACTCACCTCAGCGCCATCGATAATTGGGTTTTGAGCCGCTTTATAATCATAATCCACATAACGTGTCGCCCAAGCAGATATAACCTCAGCGACATAAGCAACGTCTTTGCCATTCGATAGCAAATGATCAGCCGTATCAAGCGAGACAAAGCTTTTAGGATGTTTTGCAGCAGTATAAATCTTTGCAGCATTCTCAATCCCGACCGTGCCATCAATCGGTGAATGTAAAACCATCAGCGCCTTATTCATTTTCGCAACACGCTCTTCGACGGTAACAGAATGCGAACGCAAATCTTTGACAAACTCATGTTTGATAGAAAATGGACGTCCTGCAAGTTTAACTTCGGCAATGCCTTTTTCCTCAATTTCATCAAGGTGGGAGCCGAAATTATGGATCACATGGTCAGCATCCGCGGGTGCGCCAATGGTTGCAACTGCTTTGGCTTCCGGCACTTCTCCTGCTGCGGCTAGGATCGCTGCGCCACCCAAAGAGTGCCCAATTAGAATTTTTGGTGCTTCATAATTTGCGCGCAAGAACTGTGCGGCAGCAAGGATATCACCGATATTTGAGGTAAAGGTCGTGTTCTCAAAATTACCAGAAGATGCACCAAGACCTGTGAAATCAAAACGGAGGAGGGCAATACCACGCTTTGATAATTCATCGGCAATCTTGCGTGCGGCGAGAATATCTTTTGTGCAGGTGAAACAATGCGCAAATATTGCATAAGCGTGTGTGGTGCCTTCAGGTAGATGTAACCGTGCGACCAGTGTTTCGTTTAGTGAGCCTTCGAATTTTACGTTTCTAACGCTTGCCATGCGGCACCCCCAATTTGACTTGCAATCTTTCTGACAGTTTATGTCGTCTCAATAACTGCAATCTTATATGCCGCATTTAAAACGCAATTGAAAATCACGTCTCTTCGCAAAGCTGTGATGAGTTTGTGGGTTGATGTGTTCTGGTAAAAGTCGTGGCGCTTATTTCAAAGCTTGTTTTCGAACCTGCATGCAAAATTCTTCAGGTTCTAAAGGTTTCGCCACATAATAACCTTGCCCTTGGTCAACGCCAAGATCGTTCAAAATGCGGGCCTGATCAGCTGTTTCAATGCCTTCAGCGATCGTTTGCATTTTCAT
>JAHDEP010000102.1:1649-10481 GCA_020628775.1 Rhizobiaceae bacterium
AAATGCGGGCCTGATCAGCTGTTTCAATGCCTTCAGCGATCGTTTGCATTTTCATACGTTTAGCCAATTGCACCAGCATCTGAACTATCTCAGTGCCGCCATCGTCTGAAATAAAGTCGACAAACTTCTTGTCAATTTTCATAATATCAGCGTTCAAGTCTTGAATATAAGATAAGCCATTATGACCGGTACCAGTATCATCTAGCGCAATGCGGTAACCCAGAGCTTTCAATGATTCAATAACGCCAGCGGCTTTATGCTCGTCTTTGATTTCTTGGCGCTCTGTGATCTCCAATACAATCTGCTCCGGCTTCACACGGCTATCAGATACGATTGAAACCAAATCCATAATAAAGCCATCACTCACCAAATCCTGTGGGGTGATGTTAAAAGAAACCTTCAGGCTCCGGTCGCGGATCAGCACATCATCAACGTGTTTTAGTGTTTGTTTGATGATCGAACGTGTCATCGGGACGATCAAGCCGCTATCTTCTGCAAGATTGATAAACTGCGTAGGTGGTACCATTGATCCATCGGGTTTTTTCCAGCGCATGAGCGCCTCACCACCAATGATTTTCAAGTCTTTGAGATCAAATAGCGGCTGCACATAAGGGACAAACTCATTTGCCTCAATGCCGCGCTTGATTTCGGTAATTGGATTTTCAGGTCGTGCTAACAGTTGGGCAATCAATAGCCCAAATAATAGGCCTAGAATACCACCACCTGCGATAAAGAAATTCTCATCTTCACGATTGTGCATGATCAGTTGTTGCAATTCTACAGCCAGCTGAGCGTTCAATGGATAGCGAGTTGATTGTGCTTGATAAGAGATAACTTGCTTTGAAGGATCGTTCATGAAGTTAGCATTCATGGTGCTATCATGAGTTCCAATCAATGCATTGGAATTAAAGCCGATTGTCGCAATTGAATTATCGCGCCAGTCCATCGGGAAAATATCAAATAACAACGTATCAATGTTGATCAACGCCATAAGGCCAAAATCTTCAAATTGCCATGCAATGCCGATGATACCGTCAGAACCTGTACCAACTTCAACAAAACTGATGTTATCATTCAAAGTCGGGAACTTGTTTTTCTGCGAAATATCAACTGGGTAAGTCGCACGCTGGCCGCTGATAACAGAACAAACAGAATTACCCTTTGTGTCCAAGATCGCGATGTCTTTGATATTGCTCTTTGTAAAGATCGTTTCTGCAAGACCGCCCATGCTCACATCCGAGCATGTGGTAAAGCCAGCTTCGGCGGTTTCACTCAATGTTATGATGGCATAGTCAGCGGCAAGTTCCGCTCGAACCAACAGCTTGGTATTCAGCTCTTCGAGATATTCTTTGTTTTTCCAAAATCCGATTGTCTCATATGCACCAATAGTAGCTGCAACACTAAGACCGGTAATTCCTGCCACAGCGACAAGCGAGCCCAGTTTGGATCTGAAGAAATTTGCAAGTCTCAAAGTATACTCCAACAATCTATGTGCCGGTGTATGTCTCTATTCCTCCAAAATCCGCCTATTTATAGGTGGAAAACAGAAACTGAGATTGCGAGCTATGCATAACCCTGTAATAATCTATTGGGCCCTGCATATGTTGCTCTAAACCAACAATACTTAGGTTTAAGCTAGCAACAAATAGTTAATATTGGATCACCCAGATACTATGACAATATAGGACAAATACTGGTACTAACAGAAGGCAATCAATACCATGCGTTACTTACATACGATGATCCGCGTGACCGATCTGGATCAATCTCTAGATTTTTGGTGCAACAAAATGGGCCTTGTGGAAGTAAGGCGCAAAGACGTGCCAGCTGGCAAATTCACGCTGGTATTCTTAGCAGCGCCAAATGATCAAGGCGAAGCTGAGGAAAACAGTGCTCCTATGTTAGAATTGACACACAATTGGGAAAGCGATGAAACTTATACCACAGGTCGTTCCTGGGGGCATTTGGCTTATACAGTTGATAATATTTATCAATATTGCCAAAACCTGATGGATCAGGGCGTTGTGATTAACCGACCACCACGAGATGGGCGGATGGCGTTTGTTAAGTCACCTGATGACATATCTATCGAGATCTTGCAGGAAGGCGAAGCGCTTGCCGTGCAGGAACCTTGGGCATCGATGGAAAATGAGGGCAGCTGGTAATGGCGTTACACTTTCATCAATTCGCTTATCGCTCAGATAATTATGGTGTGTTGGTCCATGAGGATGAAACAGGTGAAACCGTGTGTATTGATGCAGGCGATGCTGATGCAATGTTTGAAGCGCTTGATGAGAAAGGCTGGCGCTTATCCGAGCTTTGGATTACGCATCATCATGGTGATCACACCTCACACCTTTTAGAGATCAAAGAAAAGACCGAATGTCTTGTCATTGGTCCAGATTATGGATCATCAATCTCCGGACTTGATAAAGCGATTAAAGAGGGCGAAAATTTCGAATTTGCAGGCCATAACGTTACCCCGATCCATACTCCTGGGCACACAATGGATATGCTCAATTATTATATTGAAGATGGCAAAGTACTGTTTTCCGGCGATACCTTGTTTGTTATGGGGTGCGGGCGGCTCTTTGAAGGTTCTGCAGAATTGATGTGGCAATCTCTTCAAAAGCTAATGAGCCTTCCGGAAGACACAATTATCTATTGTGCGCATGAATATACGCAAGCAAATGTGACATTCGCGCTATCTGTTGATCCTGAAAATGAAGCTTTGCAGAACCGCAGTGAGTTGGTTGCCTCTTTGCGCCGTACCGGTGAAAGCACTGTACCAACGATGCTTTCTATCGAGCTTGCAACAAATCCGTTTTTACGCGCAGGTGATCAAGCAATTCGTTCGCAACTGAATATGATGGATGCGGAAGATGCAGATGTTTTTGCAGAAATTAGAAAGCGTAAAGATAATTTCTAGACTGTTACGGCTACTAATCGCCCCAATTGCTGTATTCAGTTTTTACGCTCATATTGCGCATGCCGAGGATATAGAGCCATGGGATCCGGTTCCTATTCCTGCGCCAACTCCGGCAGCAACTCCAGCACCGATATTAGAACGCGTTGAAAGTCAGAAAGACCAAATTTTTGAGGGTGCTAAAAACAAGCCGCCTTTTAGTCTTGAAGCTGCAAAACAATGCGAGCAAGAGCTTAAAGAAAGACGAATTTCTTTCAGTGTCAAAGATCAAATCTCAGATGAGAAAGGTTGCATCGTTGAGCGACCTTTATCGATTACTCAGCTTAGCGGTGGAATTGCGCTTTCAAGCGAAATGACGCTCCGTTGTGAGGTTGTTTTGGCGATGGATGACTGGACCAAGAACATTGTTCGTCCTTCGGCGAAGTTGCATTTGGAGCAAGATATCACTTCGCTCAAAACCTCAACTTCGTATCATTGCCGAACGCGCAACAATAAGCCCGGGGGTAAGATTAGCGAGCATGGCTTCGCAAATGGTGTGGATATCACAGGTTTTGAGCTGGCAGATGAAACTGTCATCAATGTGTCATCAAGTGCAGATACGCTTATCGATAAGCAAATCTCAGTCTCTAATTTCCGAGCTGCGGTTCGGGCAGGGGCGTGCGCCTATTTCACCACGGTTTTAGGCCCCGGAACCAATGCAACGCACCAAGATCATTTTCATTTTGATCTCGCTTATCGGAAATCCGGATATCGATTGTGCGAATAAAATCCAAAAATCTTAGCCTATTCGCTTGACAATATATCCATATATCAATAGTTCATGATATATGGATATTAAAACAGCGATCACTCATTTTTCTGCTCTTGCTCAGGAAACTCGTCTTGAAGTTTTCCGTCTGCTTGTCAAAGCCGGTAGCGATGGCATGCTTGCAGGTGACATTGCTGATGCTCTTGGCGTTAGACAAAACACCATGTCTTCAAATTTGAGCGTCTTATCCAATGCCGGATTGCTGCAAAGTCAACGAGAAGGGCGCTTTATCCGATATTCGATTGATTTTGAAAATCTCAGTGAGTTGTTGTCTTTTTTGATGGAAGATTGTTGCGGTGGTGATCCCGAAGCCTGTCAGGCTGCGATCGATAAGATCATGAAATGCTGTTAAAAAAACTGGAATATAAGATGACTGAACAACTACCCAACCATTCACCTGATACGTCTGATAACAAAAACAATTGCTGCGGTGGCCCAGCTATCAAAGATGAGCAAGCATGTTGCCATCAGGATGAAGTCGCTAAAACAAAGGGTGAAGATGGCTGCGGCTGTTCAGATCAATCACCAGCTACATCAAACACTCAATCTTGTTGTCATTAATATAAACGACGTAAATTTAAACCACGGAAGATAAGTTATGAGCATCGTAATTCACCATAATCCCGACTGCGGAACTTCGCGAAATGTGTTGGAGATGATCAAAACATCAGGAGAAACACCTGTTGTGATTGAATACTTAAATGAGGGATGGACGAGACCTCAATTGTTAGCACTATTTGCGGCTGCTGATTTGACCCCGCGTCAGGCTTTGCGAACATCAAAGTCGCCTGCTGAAGAGCTTGGTTTGTTGGATGAGAGTGTTTCAGATGAAGCGCTTCTTGATGCGATGCTAGAGCATCCTGTTTTGGTCAACCGCCCGATTGTGTGCTCTCCAAAGGGCGTTAAATTATGTCGCCCATCAGAGGAAGTTTTACCACTGCTTGAAAACGAGATTTCAGAATTTACCAAAGAAGATGGTGAGCGTGTCAAATGAGTGACGAACTCAAAAATATCGAGTTGAATCAGTTTCATCAAATTCAACAACAAGAGCTTGTAAAAACTGATGATTTTGATCATCCGCCTCGCATACTTTTATTATATGGCTCATTGCGCGAACGTTCATTCTCACGCCTTGTGGCAGAAGAATCTAAACGATTGTTAGAAGCGCTTGGATGCGAAGCAAGGATATTTGATCCTACCGATTTGCCTTTGCCAGATTCCGTTAAAGCCGAAGACAGCGAAAAAGTTCAGGAATTGCGTGACCTTGCAAAATGGTCTGAAGGTATGGTCTGGGTGTCGCCAGAACGTCATGGCTCGATGACCGGCATCATGAAAGCTCAGATTGACTGGATACCATTATCAGATGGCGCGGTGCGCCCAACGCAAGGAAAAACGCTCGCTGTTATGCAAGTCTGCGGAGGCTCGCAGAGCTTTAATGCTGTCAATCAAATGCGCATACTTGGTCGTTGGATGCGGATGATCACGATTCCTAATCAATCGTCTGTTGCAAAAGCATGGATGGAGTTTGATGAAGACAATCGCATGAAACCATCGGGGTTTTACAACCGCATTGTTGATGTGTGCGAGGAGTTGGTTAAGTTTACTTACCTAACGCGCGGACGCTCCGATTATCTCGTTGATCGTTATTCAGAACGCGTTGAAAGCGCTGAAGCACTCATGAAGCGAGTAAATCAACGCTCGATATAATCGTATTGAGCAAATTTGCTGTGATTTTTAGGCTTTTGCAGGCTCGCGAATAAGCGACAGTGTTTTTGCATAAGTGTTTGAACTCAATTCCAGCTCAATGCCGACAACATTTTTGTGTTGCCACATCACTTTACCAAAGAGGCTGCCCGCTTTTTCAGTAAAAATCTTGATATTTGTGCCTTCTTGCAACTGGATAGCGCGCTGTAATTGAACACACAAACCCAATTCAGACACATTGACCAATCGGCCGCGTGATGAATGATTGGCAGTTTCAATACCGCAATCATCATTTATTTTCATCCGTTTGCGTTTTCGAGAGCTTAGTTTACTCGCTACCATTTGACCTTCTCCGGTTGTCCAACGGCGACAATACAACAAAGCTGCGAATATTCGATTTAAGTAATAGATCAAATTTTATTTGAATATTAAATTTAAAAATTACCCGTTTTGGCGCTGAAAGAAATTGGTAATCTCTTCGACCAGCATCTCATCTCTTCGTCGCGCTGTTGATGTCGCTTCCAGTACAAATTCGGTTTTCGGCAAACGCGGCAAACCAGCGTCATCACCCATAGCCTGACAATCATCAGGTAATGTACGATATTCAAGACACGCAATGCCTAGGCCGGCTGATAATGCCGACTTAACCGCAAACACGTTTGAGCCCACAAATGTTTCCTGCCATTTGATTTTATTGGTGTTGAGCGTGTTGATCGCCATCTGGCGCAAAGAGCAGGGGGCGCCAAGCGAAACAAGCGGCAATGGCTGTTCTTTGTCATATTCAAAGTCTTTCGAAGACATCCAAGCAAGTTTTCCATCAAAAAGGCTTTCGCCCTTGTGATCACCCGAAATCCGCTTTGCAACAATCGCATCAAGTTTATGACGGCTAAGCCCTGCATATAATTCTTCAGAACTTAATATGCTGACGGTTAATCGATATTGCGGAAATGCCTCTTTGAGCATGAGCAATAGTTCGGGCAGGTTTTGATCAATGCCATGATAGGTGACACCCAGACGAAAGCTCTGTTTTTCACTTTGATGGGTAATGCTATGCAATGTATTGTCATGCGCGCCCAAGAGTTCCTGCGCTTTTGGCATAAAGTCCGTCCCAAAATTGGTCAACTCAACACCATGAGGTGAGCTTTCAAACAGTTTTTGACCCAGCAATTGTTCGAGCTTTTTAACGCGCATTGAAATAGTTGATTGCGTCGCACCCAATAATTCGCCGGCCAGGGTGAAGCTTTCCTTCTCCGCAACGACACAAAATGCCCGTAAATTTCCGATATCAATATTCATAGCTTTATCGCCAATCTGGTTTAAGATTTGAAAATCAAATGTTCATTATTCGTTATATTCGTTTTTCAAATGCAAAATCAACTGTTATTTGTATTTCAAATTCAACAGGAGATTAAAATGAATTATTCAAATGCAACATACTCACCAATATCACCGAGTAACACCACAGAATCCGCAACGATCTCGCTTTTGGCATTATGGCGTGAAATGACATCGATCTTTCGTTATTCATCTGAAGATCGTTTTGTTGAAGCGCAAGAAGCTGCTGACCAGTTAGAAGCTGCACAAAACATGCCGTCACTTGAAGAAATGCAGAAAATGAACCGTGCCGAGTTGGTTGAAGCCACACGTGGCATCCGTAAATTCGATTTTTGGGTCTAATCTGTGCTTGTTATATCAAAATGATCCGCGAACACCACAAGTCGCGGATCATATAAATCTCCGCTTTTTCAAAGCGTTGAGATCTTTTTGAAATAAAATTTTCTTTTTTGACGCAGTTTGTTGTCTTCACACGTCTCCTATATGATTGAGCATAGAGCTCACATCATTGAACCTTTATCAATTGGAGACAAAAATGAAATATACGCTTTTTCTTGCACACGATCCTGCCAACCAACCTGAATATGGTAGCGAAACCTTCAAAGCTTATATGATGGCTTATGCAACATTTGGCGAAGAAGCATCAAAAGCAGGCGTGTTTGTTGCGGGTGAACCTGTTGACCGCGCCGATACAGCCACCACTTTGCGCAAACATGATGATGAAATTAAATATCATGATGGCCCATTTGCTGAGCTAAAAGAGCAAATCGGTGGCTGGTATCTTCTTGAATGTGCAAACCTGGAAGAAGCACTTAAATGGGCAGAAAAAGTGCCATTGGTGGCTTACGGCTATGGGGCTGTTGAAGTGCGACCTGTCCCCGATGTGTCTGATTTGTTAAAAGGCTAACCTCAACCAGAAGGCCCGGTGTTATTCACCGGGCTTGCGGACGCGGATTATGAACACAGATATTCAGGATATTATAGCGCAGAGCTATGTGGATGATTGGGGCCCATCTGTAGCTTATATGGTCAAGATAACATCTGATCTTTCTACTGCAGAAGAATATGTTCAAACAGCTTTTGAAGCAGCCTTGAAGAAATGGTCAGACGAGGTTCCGCAAAACAAGGGGGCTTGGATCAGGCAAGTCGCCAAAAACCGCTTTATCGACAATGTGCGTGGTATAAAAACGCGCGCTGATGCTGAAGAAGCCATCCAAAAAGTCGAGGAGATTGCGCGCCAACCCCATGAGGAAAGCGTGCTCGATGATGAATTATCCTTGATGTTTTTGTGCTGCCATCCGGCGATCAGTCCAACTGATCAGGTTATTCTGGTGTTGCGTCTTATCGGCGGGCTCAAACCATTTGAAATCGGCAAAGCTTTTGATCAACATGAAGAAGCGGTCAGATCGAAACTACTGCGTGCCAAACGCAAGATGAAAGCGGCAAAGATTTCCACCACAATGCCAAGAGACGAGGATCTGTCTGGTCGAATACGCCAAGTACTCGCAGCAATATATCTTATTTATAACGAAGGCTATCGCGCTAGTCGCAATGCAGTTCATGAACGGCAAGACTTAGCTTTAGAAGCTATTCGTTTGGCCGCCCGTTTTTGCCGATATATGCCGCAGCTGGCTGAAGCGCATGGTTTGATGGCGCTTATTCTGTTGGGTGAGGCGCGTCGTCCTGCAAGATTTGAGGATGGTCAATTGATTCCTTTAGAAATGCAGAACCGCGATCTTTGGGACCGAGATTTGATCAAAGCTGGGTTGTTTCATGTGCAAAACGCGCAAAAGATCAATTCACAAACAAATTCTGATGCGGGTATGTATCTCTTGCAAGCACGCATTGCCGCAAACCATTCAACCAGCGCAACTTTTTCTGCTACCAACTGGCCGGATATTGCCAATTGCTATGATCAATTGCTAGCGTTGCATAAGTCGTCACTATTTGCGCTTAATCACATTGTGGCAAAAAGCTTTGTTGAAGAGGCTCCTAAAAGCCTTAAAGCGCTGGATGCTTGGGAAAAAGCACATGATAAAACCGCGCAGTCCCATGCTTT
>JAHDEP010000379.1 GCA_020628775.1 Rhizobiaceae bacterium
AATGGTGTTGATACATCAATCACTAATGTGATCCTACAGGGCTACGAAAGCGCCCAAAGCCCGAACGCACAACCTGATTTAGTTTCATTATTTGAAAAAGCTAAACCCAACGCACGCTATAAAATCCAATGGATGAAAGACGCGTTGGAGGCAATGCCCCCCGTCAATTGGCTAGTGTCCGGCCTTGTCTCTGAAAATTCGCTATCAATGTTTTTTGGCAGCGGTGGCAGTAAAAAAACTTGGACGCTGTTAGACATGGCCTTTGCAGTTGCCACGGGTTCAAAATGGCTTGATTTCAACACAGTAAAAGCGCCAGTTCTGTTTATAGATGATGAAAGCGGCCAACGCCGGTTGAATCGTCGCATTCAATCCGTAGGTGCAAGCTATCCAAATTCCAGTAACGCCAAATTAGCCAATATTAGCGGCGCAATGTTCAATTTTTCTGGCAACAGTGGCGATGATCTTCTATTAGAACAAGCCATACGCACCACGGGCGCAAAACTGTGCATTATTGACAGCCTAAGTACGTTATTGGCCGGAGCCAATGAAAACGCAGTCAGTGAAGTACAGCCCGTTTTTGTAAAGCTTCGCAACCTTGCCGAGCGTACATCATGTGCAATTATCCTAATCCACCACACAAGCAAAGACAGCAAATCTTATAGAGGTTCTACAGCTATTCGTAACGCCGTTGACCTGTCACTACTTGTCCAGTCAGAGCCAGACAGTGACCATATCAATTACAGCACTGATAAAGTGCGAGATATCGAGCCGCTAAAATTTGGCGCAACGGCTGAATTCTCCAAAATGGCAGGGTCTAACGAATTGGCACGGGTAACGCTTCACGAGGCAGCATATAGAGCTGATAACGGCGCTAGTGGTAAATCAGTTAGTGCGCAGTCTCAAAAAATCCTTGAAATCCTGAGGGACAGCCCCAACATATACGCCGCTGATATACGAGCTGAATTGATTAGTCGTGATGTTGAGCTAACACAAGAGGCGGTGAAACAACGGCTGAAATCACTAAAAAGTAAGGGGTTGATTGCCAGCACTGGCAGCGCGGGACGCCCGCACCAATACCGATTGATAGAGGAAGTGTAAGCGATGATTGACGAAGTAAAAGCGCGTCTGACAGTTGCTGACTTATGCGATCACCACGGTATTGAGTTGCGAGGCAATCGCGCACCATGCCCAATCCACGGTGGCAATAACAAAGAGGGATTTGCCGTTTATGGTGACAATCTAAGCCGCTGGAAATGCTTTACGCGTGACTGTGGTGCAGGCGATGTAATAAGCCTGCATCAGCAGCTTACAGGGCTAGAATTCAAGCAAGCAATCAAAGAGTTGGCGGGGATTGCAGGTGTTGTTTCATCTGGCAATCTATCAAAATACACGCCAAAACCTAAAACGTTTATTCGTTCAGTAGAGACAGCAACACCACCCAATGCAACGTGGCGTGCTGAAATGTTGAAGTTTATAGCCTACGCACAATCTCAACTGAGACACCCCGACAACAGGCACGCAATGCAGTACCTAAAGTCTGAACGGTTACTAAATGATGACACTATCAATCAAGCGCAATTGGGATACAACCCAAAGCCCATATTTATTCCGCGCAAGCGTTTGGGATTGCCCACTGAGAATAAAAAAGGCGAAACGCTAAAAGATGT
>JAHDEP010000103.1 GCA_020628775.1 Rhizobiaceae bacterium
AAGCGCGCTTCCGTGTTCTTGGACTCCCCACGAAAGTAACAGGTGCAAAATAGGAGTGAATGGTTAAAAATGGGTTAATTGCAGCTCTTGCGCATAGGATTTTTACCAGAGGTAGGATAACGCCCTTTTCAGCTGTTTAAAAGCGCGATAAAAGCAGGAAACACCGCAGTTATCTTACGGTGTGGTGTAGATCAATTCTCCAGTGAAAAGCGGCTAATATGAGTAATGACAATTTAAAATCTGACCCACGTGATCTTTATATTTCTAAGGTGATCAAAGCGTCGCCTGCAACAGTTTGGCGCTGTTGGGCGGAAGAAGATCTGTTGGAGAAATGGTGGACACCAAAGCCGGTGATTACAAAAATTAGCCAAATGAAATTTGCACCAGGTGGCGTTTTCGGCACAGATATTGTCATGCCAAATGGCGATGTTCACCCGAGCGTCGGATGCTTTTTGGAAGTCAAAGAGCATGAGCGAATTGTTTTCACTGATGCATTAAGTGGTGGTTTCCGTCCGACGAAAAGATCCTTCATGACAGGGATCATTGAGCTTAAAGCACATGATGAGGGCTGCTTATATTCCGCCCGTATTTTGCACTCGTCTGAAGAAGATGCGCATCGCCACAAAGAGATGGGATTTGATGAAGGTTGGACAACCACATGCGCACAGCTTGCGGAGCTGGCGGAAGGGCTATAATCCAAATGAAACTGATCACAAGTTTTGAGCCGGATGAAGAACTTGATGATGAGATCACGCAAAAAACGCGCGATCACAATGCTCAGTTTACACCCAATGATTACAAGCCGCTTTCTATCTATGTCAAAGATGATGGCGGCAAATTAATCGGCGGTATGACTGCGTTTTTGTCGTGGAATTATCTGGAGATAAAATACCTCTGGGTCGATGAAGTTCATCGCGGGCAGGGGTTAGCTGCGCAAATTATGCAAGCGGGTGAAGAAGGTGCGCTTAATAACAATTGCGAATATGCACTTGTTGATACGTTCGAATTCCAAGCGCTCGATTTTTATCTCAAGCAAGGATATCGCCAGGTCGCAGAACTCGATGGTTATCTGGGTAAATATAAGCGCTACTATTTGCAGAAAAAACTCGGGCCAGCTTAGCGCAATTATGGCTTATTCAGCTGGAATTGCGTCATGCGGCTCATCGGGATTATGCTTTGGTTTAAGCGGGATGAGCAAGACAATCGCACCGGCACCAACTGCTGCCCATAAGGATGCAGTCCACAGCAAATCGTAATTTCCCAACAGATCAAATAAGTAGCCACCTGCAAATGCACCGGCTGCAGCGCCCAAAGCGTGTCCGGCTGAGATCATGCCCATAGCAAGACCCATGGTGCGCAAACCGAGATATGATTTAACCAGGCTGGCCGTCACCGGCACCGTTGAATAGTCCACAACACCAAACAAGATGGCGAAGATATATAGCGTTTCAATGGACTGGCCGGGCAGGGACGCCAGAACAATAAAGGTGAGCCCTCGCAAGATATAAATCGATGCGAGCAGTAAAACCCGATTAACCCGGTCAGATAACCAGCCAGCGAGTATCATGCCGCCTAAATTGACCGCTGATAATAGCCCATATGCAGTTGCGCTTGGTAGGGGGGGCAACCCGCAATAGCTCGCAAAGGGAAGCAAATGGGTTTCAATCACGCCTGTTGTTGTGATCCCGCAAATAAAGAAGCTCCAGAAGAGCGCATGAAAAACGGGTTGTTTCATAAGGTAGATGAAGTCCGACGCCATTGATGCGCGTGGTTCATCTGCTTGTTCATTGGTAGATGCTTCTGCGCTTGGAGCTGACAAAGCGTTTTGAACGCATGGTATCAGTGCAAGGCTTGCAAGACTTAATGCGCCGAAGCTCCAGCGCCATGAGATAAAGGCCAAAAGTGCTGCGATTAAAGGAATAATGACGAACTGACCGCCTGAAGAACCGGATAGAGCTATGCCTGAAGCAAGGCCGGAGTTCCCGTCTTTAAAGCTTCGCGTGACAGCTGTTGCAACAACGTGAACAGCAACAATGCCAAAACCTGCTGCGCAGAAAAACGAAAATCCGATGATAAACATGAACTTTGAGTTCATCAGAGCAACAATCCCGCAACCAATACCCAAAAGGCCTAGTCCAAGATTAAGCGTAAAGCGCGGACCTTTGATATCGGCAATTCGTCCGGAAAAAGGTGCGATAATCGCCAGGATAATAAGGCCTGCAGCACCCACAGATGAAATAAAGCTTGCGGACCAGCCAAACTCTTCCTGCCATACCGGCATCACCAGTCCCAGTGAAGAGCGTGCCGAAAACGAGAGTGCCAGCGCTAAAAAACCAAAGACAACTATTGCCCAGCTTCGTGTAGATGTCGTTGAATTTTGTGCTGTCATGCTCGCATCGCCAAACCTTTTAATGAGGTAATTCATTGCAAATAAAATTGAATTTGAACAGTCAAATTTAATGATGTTCACACCACAACAATTGATGCATAGGCGACCATGCGTGTTCAGCCTTCTTGTAATTGGGTAAATCGCGCCTTACTTCGCAATGATGACGAATGAGAAAAAGCAATCAGAAAAGACAATTGATATCCGCAAAGGGCCGCTTTCAGATGAATTGCGGATATTGTTAGAAGATTACCCGCGCGAGGCTTGGCAGGGGCATGCAAATTTCAAAGACTTAACGCGTCAATGGATGGGCGCGCATGATATGTTTCGGCATTTAAGCGCCACAGTAAGACGCGAAACTGAGCAATTTTTGGATAAAACCCGCGATGAAGACGATTATGCACGCCGCTTATCGCATTATGGTTCGAGATTGGTGGGGTATTTACACGGCCATCATTCATGGGAGGATTATGAATTCTTCCCAGAGCTTTCGCGTGCTGACAACCGATTTGATCGTGGTCTTGAGATCCTTGAGAACGATCACGTGGTCTTGGATGAGGTATTGGATCGATTTACCAAGGATGCAAATGATCTCATCCAACTTATTCAGGCGCCGGGAAAAGAAAATCGCAATAAATTACAAGACATCGCCGGTGAAATTCATTATTGGTCAAATGGCATTGAGAAATTGCTCGATCGGCATTTGGCTGACGAAGAAGATTTAGTTGTTCCAATCGTTCTTCACCACAAGCTGCGTGGATAAATAAAGCTGCTCAATGTCGATCTTGGTCGCGATATTTTTTGACAGCCAAAGGTCAAAATAGTTAGCAGATACCATCGAAAACCGGTGTCGAATCTGTTCTTGAATATCCATTTGAATTTCACCTTAAAATAGTAATGAATACTAAGTTTTTAGTTGTTTTCGGTTTTTTGAGTCCCATTTTGGTACAAATACTATGTTTATTCAGCACTTATAAAGTGTAATTGACAAAAGTTTTCAGATATTCATTGAAATTTACAAATATTATGAGATTTTGAATAGATATTACTTGCAAAATAGAAAAATTTCCTCAAATAAATAACGGCTTGCTGTTCTTGTGGCGGTAAGTTTCTGAAACTTAGAAAATAATTCGTAAAAGCTCAGTCGTAAATGAGCGGTTTCAAGAGTGCGCGGGATGAATAAAAATAATAAGCGAACGCCAGGGCGCCCTAGGGAATTTGATCTCAAATTTGCACAATCTGCAATTCTTGATGAGTTCTGGTACAAAGGTTACTCTGCGACCTCTGTAGATGACTTGTCCAAAGCAACAGGCATGGTAAAGCCAAGCCTCTATAGTGCGTTTGGCAACAAATACGCCATGTATCAGATGTCGATTGAAATCTACAGTGAGATGCTGGTTCAAAAACTACAGCCACAAATTGACGAAGCTAGTAATATCCGTGACGCCCTTGAAGGGGTGTTTAGAGCATCTTTAGACATTTATTGCGGTAACAAAAAAGAGCCGCCTCGCGGATGTTTGTTCACAACATCGACAATTGCAGAATCTCAAAATCATCCTGAAATTGGTTCGATTGTGAAATCGCAGTTGGACATGTTTGATGTTGGTTTAAAAGCTTGCCTACAGCGTCTTTGTCCGGATTGGGCGTCTGAAAAAATTGATTATAATACCTGGATCATCTCATCTTCGCTCAATCATTTGTCCGCTTTGGCTAGGCTCGGTGTTGAGCGGGAAGAGCTAGAGGCGATTGTCACATCAATAATTGACAATGTCGTCGGCGACAAAAGCCTAGCAAACGCTTAAATATCAGTCTTTTTAGATCTCGCGCAACAGCACTTTCAGCTCAATTCTACACTTTATAATTCAGCTATAGACAAGCTGCGTTTGCTAATCTTGGGCATTAGTTTTGAGCGATTTGGCTCAATCCTTAGTAATATGCACCGTGATTAAGCCAATATGACCAGTATATCGACCTATCAATTTTATACCCGGGATACCAGCGTGACGCGCTCTCGGATCGAAGCTGATCCGATTATTTCGCGTGAAATGGCATATTATAAAGAAAACATCATGCAGATCTCCACGCTGGATGAGTTCTTAGATGATGATCGGCTTTATAACTATGCGATGAAAGCCTTTGGTCTGGAAGAATTGACCTATGCCAAAGGTATGATGCGCAAGGTGCTTGAGAGCGACTTAAATGACGAGAACAGCTTTGCCAATCTGTTAGAAGACACGCGCTATAAAACCATGGCGGCTGCGTTTGATTTTGGTAACACGGTTGCCGAAGCAGAAATCCAAACAGATGACCAGTTTGAAGACACTGTCGATCTTTACTCAACGGCGATTGAACGTCGTAATACCTCGCTTACTCAAGAACTTACCTATTATGAAGCGGTGATTGATACCGTTACAGATGTTGATGATATATTTTATAATCAAACGCTTCGTGATCAATTGTTCCAGGCGTTTGAGATTGATCCTGATATCTTTGATTATGACACCATCAGAGCTGTTTTAACGAGTGACGCTGATGATCCAACATCCTATGTGAATGTCAATTTCATGGATAATGTGACCACCTGGCAAACACAGATTACCGACTTATATACCCAGCGCGGGGAAACCACCGAAGAGTCCGAATATAATAAAATAACCCGTCAGATTGAG
Source organism: Rhizobiaceae bacterium (assembly GCA_020628775.1). Taxonomy (GTDB): domain Bacteria; phylum Pseudomonadota; class Alphaproteobacteria; order Rhizobiales; family Rhizobiaceae; genus Lentilitoribacter. The sequence goes on from JAHDEP010000103.1 coordinate 5,056, forward strand.
CAGTATCAAAAGTTTGTTGATAAGGCATATATCTATCAGGAAATGGCGCAGTCTTTTAACTTTAGCGCGGACGGAACTCTAGCAGACGGGGTAACCGCGCAAACAGCAGAGCAGGTGACCGCGTTTAAAGAGAAGGTTATTCTTGCTGAGCCTGAGCTTACTCGTAACGCGATGCTGATTAATCAGGATTATTACCGCGAACAACTAGCCGCTGCGACTAATGTTGAAGATCTCGTTTATAACATCCGATTATCAGAGATTATTTTATCTTCATTTGGATTGCCAACCACCACCTCATTTTCTGATATGATTTGGGCAATGACGGAAGATATTTCCGATCCTGATCATGAAATTTACAGCAGAGATTCAGGCTTCGTTGATCTCGCTAATGCATTTAACTTCAATTCAGATGGAAGTGTTCCTGATGGCGAAGAAATGCAAACAAGCGAACAAACAGATGATATGATGGTTTTATATTCGACCCGCTATGATGATGAGGAAGAAGAAGCGCGGTTAGAGCAAACATCGCAGTTTAGCCGTTATGTTGACTACACAAGCGATCTTGATGATTTGATGTCTGATCTCTCGGCTGCGAAAACTGTTCGTAATTATCTGCTTAAGGCGAACGATATCGGCGAGAACGAGCTATCTACATTCCAAATGAAGAAAATTCTGACGTCAGATTTGAGTGACCCAGATTCCTACGTCAATCAATTGGGTGATGAGCGCTATCGAAACCTCGCCAAGAGTTTGAACTTTGATGCAAAGGGTGAGATCACTTCCCCTCGATATGCCCAGGATGAAAACGAGATAACGCGTATCGCAAAAGCTTACTATACGCAGAAAACACTGTTCGATACGTCAACTGAGACAACCGAACTTGCAGAAGAAGAAGTGCTTTATTACCGCGAGCGAATGGGTGAGATTGAAACTGTTGATGAAATCATTGCTGATGCCCGTTTGGTCGAATTCATCGCCGTTTCTGAAGGCATGGCCTATGAAGATCTCGCCGATGGCGTTTTGGGGCTGTTACTTAGATCAAACTTGGATGATTCAGAAAGCTACGCCAACAGTTTTGAAGATGTAAGATATCAAAAGATCGCTGGTTCATTCAGCTTTGATGAGTTAGGGCGCATTGAGCAATCTTCTGCAACTGGTGTTCAAAGTGAACGCGGGCTTGTTGAAGCCTCGCATTTATACGTAACGCAATCAATTGAAGAAGAGGCCGGTGAAACTGAAGTTGGTGCACGTTTGGCACTCTATTTCGCACGTATGGCGCCCACTGTTAACTCAGTTTATGAGATCTTGGCCGATGAAGCTCTGGGGCAATTTGTTCGAACTACACTTTCATTGGCTGAGGAAACAGCCTCCGCTGATATTGATAAGCAAGCGCAGCTGATCGAGAGCCGCCTTGAAATTCAGGATTTCCAGGATACTGAAAAGGTCAATGAAATGATCAATCGCTTCCTAGTGCTCTACGATCTGCAAAATGGCAGTGCCTATGACCCAACGGTAGCAGCATTTAGTGGCGCAACAAGCTTCAGTGCAGACACACTTTCAAGCTACGCCCAATTACGTTCGCAAATTTAATCGCAGCTTACTAAACGCAGCATCGCTCTAGCGTCGCGTCCAAACTTCAGTGCCAATTTTGTCAGCCCCCCCATAGGTCCAAATCCCGCGCCATGTGCCATCATCTTGCTCAACGTAATACGCCAAACCAAATGTTCCATCGGAAATGTAAGAGATGGCAATGGAGGAATCGCTTGAGCTCGCAGGTCCCATGGTCGAATAACCACGGCTGTTTTCTGCACCCAATCCGGTGCCTGTATATTTCACCCCGCCGACATTCCAAATAACCGAATAGGTTTGCCCTGTTTGTCGCACGCTAACCGTACCTGAATATTCGCCCTGACCACCAGGATTGGTGCCTCTTACGGTAAAGGTGCCTTCTGGTCCGGCAAGCGCGGATAATGTGAGCGTAATCAAAGTGGTGATAGTGATGGTGATAATCTTGAACATCGTTGCCTCCCTAAAATTCGGCTTCCAGCCTAGCACAGCATCTGCAATATTTGCAGCTGATGCATCAAATCACAATAACTCAAGTGTGAATTGCTGTTGATGGCGCAAATTGTTACGAGGGATCAGGAAATGGAGATGCAAATATGTTCAATTCAATCAAAGTAATATTCGCAGTATTATCAATGACAATCATGCTTGCAGGGCAAGGCTTTGCCGCAGGTGGCACATTTAAAGGTGTTGAAGGAGAACGCGTCAGCGGATCCGTTGAAGTCACACAATCTTCAGTTAAATTATCCTCCAATTTCAAGACAACAAGTGGGCCTGATTTATACGTTTATTTGGGCAATGATAAGCCAACAAAAATCGTAGCCGTATTGAAAAAGAACAAAGGTAGCCAGACCTACGCACTGCCAAAAGGCATTGATTTGTCTAAATATTCTTCAGTTTTCATCCACTGCAAAAAGTATAATCATACATTTGGAAAAGCCAGTATTCGCTAGATTTTCGATCAGCATGAAATCTAGCCGTAATTTAAAAACGCTGATCGGATCACCGCTTTTAACGCTTCAATAGCTCGGTTATTCTTTCCCCCATCAGCCAAAATGAGTTTTGACGATGGTGTTGGGGGAAGGTGATATTCATTCCCCAATACAGCTAATCCATTATGAAGCGATGATCTGCCCAATAGACCGATGGCAATACCTGCTTCTACCGCTGCAACAACACCTGACACACTCTGACTGGAATATACGATGCGATAGGGCTGTCCGCGTGTTTTAAGCCCGTTTAATGCCACATCGCGCCACCAACATGCCTGATCAAACAGGGCAACAGGTAGGACATCGCTGTTTGAAAAATCAGCATGAATAGAACTCGTCCACACTGTTGGGTCTTCAAAGAGCAGTTCATCTTGCGAGTTCAATGTCTCGATTTCATAAATTGCTAAATCCAGCTCACCTTTTTGCAGTGCGTAAGGAAATCCCGTGCTTAGCGCACAAGTCACGTCTAATTCTATTTGCGGGTGCTTTTGGGCAAAATTTGCAATGATCTGCGCAAGTTTTTCCCGTCCGTGATCATCGGGAATACCAAAGCGAATTTTCCCGATCACTGGATCACCTGAAATATCCCTTAAAGCTGTGTCTAATTGATCTGTGACCTGCCGTGCAATTGGCATGAGTTGGCGGCCTGTTTCGCTTAAAACAACACCGCGACCATGCCGCTCAAAAACTGAACGCCCTAAAATCTCTTCCAATCGTTTGATCTGAATACTCGTGGCTGATTGAGAGCGCGCAATCTTGTCAGCACCTGCGGTCACGCTACCCGTTTGTGCCACTGCTAAGAAGGTTCGCAAAAGATCACTATCAAGACTATCCATATGAATTTCCGATGGCTGAAATAAGTATTATTCATTTCATTTATGTCTATGGGTTGCTTAGATTACAAGACCAAAGGAGCATTTCGATGGCTTTACATGGTGTGACGGTTCGACAATTTTCAACAAAGAAGTTTCTTATAAGCTTTTTGTTTGTGCTTTTCATAGCGGGCGGAATAATCTGGCCGACACAGTTTATCGATATGATTTCATTTGTGTTTTACGGCTTGGTGACCATTGCGCCGATTGTTATTCCTGGCATAGTCTTAACAGCATGGATTATTTCAAGTGGTGCAGATAGCCATATTGCAAAAGCGTTTGAAGGACGCCCGGCGAGATCAATTTTTCTAGCTTCATTAATCGGGGCTCTAACGCCCGTTTGTGGTGTTACCGTGTTGCCGCTTATGGCGGGCTTATTAGCCGCGGGCGTTCCTCTAGCACCCATCATGGCGTTTTGGCTCTCTTCACCGGTTACGGATCCTGCTATGCTCGCAACAACCGCAGCAACGCTTGGACTAAGCTTTGCAATCGGGAAAACGCTCGCTGCCTTTTGCTTGGGTCTTTATGGCGGAACAGTCACTTCAATATTTGCAAAAACGTCATGGTCGCATAAAGCTTTGCGCGATAACGCATTACTAAAGGGTATGACAAAAACTGCATGTGAAAACCCCGCGACCTTTGATGCATTTATTTGGAATACGAGCGAACGTCGAGGGGCGTTTAAGCAACAGTTTTTAGCAACGACGCGTTTGATTTTAATCTGCTTAATCCCGGCATTTGCGGCTGAATTTGCGCTAAATTCCGTCCTTACACCCGGATCACTCGCACCTTATGTGGGAAAAGATCAATTCTGGGCCATCCCAGCGGCCGTTTTTGTCGGTGCGCCCGCATATATCGATGGGTTTGCAGCGCTTCCACTCGCACGAAGTCTTATTGAAAATGGAATGTCAAATGGTGCTGCAATGGCGTTTTTGGTGTCAGGCGGTGTTGTCAGCATATGGGGTGCGATGGCTATTGCGCCTGTTTTGAAGATCAAGCCGTTCTTGCTGTATTTGATCTTGGCGGTAACCGGTTCGCTGGCTGTTGGCTACACATTTGAATGGCTTGTGTGATTTTGAAAGTACAAAAAAGCGGGCGCAAATTATAAACGCCCGCTGATTGTATTCTGAAATTAACGGTATTTCGCGGCCGTGATAAACTCGCCGAATGTTTCGCACCAAACAAGCACAGTGTTATAGGCGCCAACATCAATTCCCTGAGGGATCTCTGAGATAAATCCATCAAAGGTTTTCACGCTACCAATCGCTGCAGACTGGTCTTTTACAGCATTAAAGCTTGCTTCATCCTCGACGAATTCTGGCACCAAATAAACGATGTAATCAGGTCCTGGCGCAAGTTCGCCCATATGGACAATTTTTGTCGCGCTGACTGCAACTTTACCCGTGCCCCAATGGAGGAAATCGCTACCAGCGAGATCTTTGGTGAATTCTGCTTCAAAAAGTGCGTTTTCAGCTGAACTTTCAAGCTGGGCTTGATCAATGCTTGGTGGCGCGATGAGAATTGGTAATGCGTAAATACCAAGGGCAAAACCAATAACCAGTGCAATGCCGTGTGTGCCGAGCAAAATGAGTTTTCGCATGTTGATTGTCCTCCAAATCAATTAGTTAGCAATGCCTAGCATGTGCGGGGAAATCTCGCAATCTGCTATCTAAAGCGGTGATGAGCACCGATGATCAGTGAAGAGGGGTAGTTTCATGACCTAAATGCATTCCCATAGTTTGAATTACTGTTATGTTCGCAAAATGCTTCAATACAAACGGATCTCACATGTTTGAATTATATCTAACCACAAATGGATTATTATCTGTCGCTGTTGTTATTCTCGCGATTGCCCAAATAGCCATAGGATCCTGGCCACAGGTTAAGCGTGCCGATCACTCAGGCGCGTTAGCAAGAGATGATGCGCAAACTCCATTGGTGCCGTTTGGACCGTTCTTTGCCATTTGGCTTGTCATTTTTGC
>JAHDEP010000104.1 GCA_020628775.1 Rhizobiaceae bacterium
AGACCTAAAGCAAATGACAATGCGATATTTGTGCCATTGATTAAAATTTGCAGAACAAGACCAAGACGGCCTTTCCCAAGCCCTAAGACATAACCCAATAACGCATAATTCATCAGAGCAGCGGGTGCTGAGAAGACGCGGATAGCGAAATATTCTTTTGCAGCTGATGCAACCTCACGACTTGCATCCATCAGATAAAGGCCAAGCGAGATAATCACGGTGTGCAGAAGTAAAATAACCAATCCAGATAAAAGACCGATCAGCATAGAACGCCAAAATACCGCTTTTTGCTCTAATTCATCGTCGCGGCCATAAGCCTGCGCCACCAATCCAGTTGTCGCAGATCTTAGAAAATTAAATGTGCCAAAGAGCAGATCGAAAATAATTGTTGCAACCGCCAAGCCGCCGATGAGCGCAGCATTGGCAAACTGGCCCACGACAGCTGTATCGGTTATTCCCAGCAATGGCGTTGTTAAAAACGCCAATGTCATAGGCACCGCAATTGCGAAAATGCTCTTGTGACTTACATCAAATTCACGTGTGACTTTGGATGTATCATTGGTTGGAGTTTGCAAAAGCTGATCTTTTAGTTACGTCGATAGTTCAAAATACGCAGTAACAAAAATACTGGAACAACAATCGCTGCACCCAATGCGAGATATTCGCCAACACGCCCGAGTGCTGCAAAACCTTGTTCCCAAATGCGGACGATGAAATCGCGAACCCCATATAAAATATCAAATGGAGACCAGTTAAATGCGGCCATCACCACACCCACAATAAATGAAATAACCAATAGCTTTAGTATTGTTCTTCCAACTGTATCACCTAAAAATCGGTTGATTTGTCCTGACATAGGCTCACTCCTCGGCATTTCATTGATGATGAGGACATACTCATCTCATAGTTTGGATGCAAGATAAATGCGCTTTTGGATGTAAATAAGACGCAACTTACCCCGCTGTGCTTGCATGAGGTAAACAACGCCCATAGCTTTAATCAAATTCAAAGCGATTCTTTACCCATGGCCACTGAGCACGTTCAACTACCTGATATATTTACCCGATGGTTTGACAGCCATGGTTGGGCGCCGCGACCACACCAGCTTGCATTGCTTGAAAAGGCGCAAGACGGCCATTCTAGCTTGCTAATTGCACCAACAGGCGCTGGTAAGACGCTTGCGGGGTTTTTGCCATCGCTAACAGATTTAGCAACCCGACCAAAATCAAAGCCTGGCATGGTCAAACCAAGACTGCATACGCTTTATGTCTCACCACTTAAGGCCTTAGCGGTTGATATTGAACGCAATTTAACAAAGCCAGTTGCCGAGATGGGCTTACCGATTAAAATCGAAACCAGAACCGGCGACACCCCACAACATAAACGGCAACGACAGAAAATAGATCCCCCGGATATCCTTTTAACAACGCCCGAACAAATTTCTCTACTCTTGGCAAATGGTCAGGCCGAGCTGTTTTTCAAAGACCTTAAATATATCATCTTTGATGAATTGCATTCGCTCGTTACTTCAAAACGTGGGCACTTATTAGCGCTGGCATTATCGCGATTAAGACGCCACGCACCTGATCTTCAAACCATTGGTTTGTCTGCAACCGTTGCCAATCCTGAAGATTTGCAAAGGTGGCTCGTTGGGCAAAAGAACGGTGAGGAACTGTCTGAAAAAATCGTCGTTGAAGGTGGCGCAAAACCAAATATCACGATTTTACAAACCGATGAACGCATTCCCTGGTCTGGTCACAGCGCAAGATATGCGATGGGTAATGTGTATGAGCAGATCAAAGAGCATCAAACCACTTTGCTGTTTGTAAATACCCGCAGTCAGGCTGAGCTGCTGTTCCAAGAACTTTGGACAATCAACGAAGAGAATTTGCCAATTGCGCTGCACCACGGTTCGCTTGATGCAAGTAAACGCCGCAAAGTTGAAGCTGCCATGGCGCAAAATGCATTGCGCGCGGTTGTGGCCACATCGACCCTTGATCTGGGTATCGACTGGGGTGATGTTGATTTGGTTATTCACATCGGAGCACCAAAAGGTGCAAGCCGATTGGCGCAACGCATTGGCCGATCCAACCACAGAATGGATGAGCCGAGTAAAGCGATATTAGTACCCGCCAACCGCTTTGAAGTAATGGAGTGTAAGGCTGCGCTCGATGCGAATTATATCGGAGCGCAGGACACCCCTCCTCTGCTTGAAGGCGCGATTGATGTATTGGCCCAACACATATTAGGCATGGCTTGCGCAAAACCATTTTATGAGCATGAACTTTATGAAGAAGTCATCAGCGCAGCGCCTTATTCTAATCTATCACAAGAGCAGTTTTCGCGAATTGTTGAGTTCGTCGCAACAGGTGGATATGCGCTTAAAACTTATGAACGATACGCCCGTATTCGTAAAACAAAAGATGGCACTTGGCGAATATCCAATCCGCAGATCGCTCAACAATATCGTCTAAATATCGGAACGATTATCGAAGCACCTGTTTTAAATGTGCGTTTAACAAAACGAAAAGCCAACGGATCGATTGGCCGCGGTGGTCCAAAGCTTGGCACAATTGAAGAATATTTTTTAGAGATGCTCGCCCCCGGGGATACGTTTTTATTCAGCGGGCAGGTTTTGCGGTTTGAAGGCATTCGCGAAAATGAATGTCTTGCTTCCAAGACTTTTGATGAATCTCCTAAAATACCCGCCTATGCTGGGGGGAAATTCCCGCTTTCAACTTATCTTGCCGAACAAGTACGTAAGATGCTGATTGACCCGCAAAGTTGGGCAACACTACCTAATCAGGTTCGTGAATGGTTGGAATTACAAAAACGCGTGTCGCGAATGCCAAGCCATAACGAACTTTTGCTTGAAACTTTCCCGCGGAACAAAAAGCATTACATGATCATATATCCATTTGAAGGGCGTCTTGCGCATCAAACGCTTGGCATGCTGCTGACCCGTCGTTTGGAACGTATGCATGCACGGCCGCTTGGATTTGTCGCAACTGATTACGCACTCGCAATTTGGGCGTTGGATGATCTGGGGGAGCGATTTAAAAACGGCTTGATCTCTACTTCTGAGCTATTTCATGAAGATATGTTGGGCGATGATTTAGAAGCATGGCTGGATGAATCATGGCTTTTAAAACGCACATTCCGCAATTGCGCGGTTATCTCCGGGCTGATTGAACGCCGCCATCCGGGCAAGGAAAAAACGGGTCGACAAGTGACTGTGTCAGCTGATTTGATCTATGATGTTTTGCGCAGCCATGAGCCCGATCATATTCTCATGCAAGCCACGCGTGCCGATGCCGCAACGGGATTGTTGGATATTCGCAGATTAAGCGATATGCTTTTGCGAATCAAAGGACGTATTGTGCATCAAAAACTTGATCATATTTCGCCGCTCGCGGTACCTATTATGCTCGAAATTGGCCGTGAACCGGTCAATGGCGAAGCGCAGGAAAGCATTTTGCTGGAAGCTGCGGAAGAGTTTTTAAGCGAGGCAACAGGTCACCTTAAATGAATATGGCAAGCCCCGTTACATCTAATCAAGAGACACTGTGCTCTTTAGCAACCGAACTTAACGGTGTGAATGTCGTCTGCGATTTTCGTGGTGTTTTGTATTTGCCCAATTCCAAAACGCTGATCGTATCAGATTTACATTTGGAAAAAGGGGCAGCATTTGCCCGTCGCGGATTATTACATCCCCCTTATGATACATCGCAAACACTGGATAAATTACATCAGTGCATTGACTATTTTGCTCCCCAAACCGTGATCAGTCTGGGCGATAGTTTCCATGATCAATTGGGGTCTGAATTCCTCCCCGAAAAAGCACGTTCGCAACTTAAACATATGCAAACAGGTCGAGATTGGATTTGGATTTCTGGAAACCATGATCCAAAACCACATAAAAGTATCGAAGGTGATTGTATGGAAGAAGTAACGTGCGAAACGTTGCAGCTTCGCCATGAACCGTCAGATGATGATAAGATCGGCGAGATATCGGGTCATTTACACCCAGCTGCGGTGATCACACGACGCGGCAAGTCTGTTCGTCGAGCTTGTTTTGCAACAGATGGCAATCGATTGATTATGCCATCATTTGGCGCAACAACTGGTGGGCTTTCGCTCAAACATAAAGCTTTTAAAGGCTTGTTTGATACCAAAAATCTCTTCGCCCATGTTTTGGGCAAAGAGCAGATTTATCCAATTTCTTGGTCTAAAATGCGTGGCTAGTTGGTTTAATAACTAGCCGTTTCGCTTAAGAAGTTCTTGCACAAGCTTGTCAGTAATCTGGCCATCTGGCTTCATACCAATTGATGCTTGAAACTCTTTAATGGCATTGGTTGTTTTTGTGCCAATAATGCCGTCCGGACGGCCTGTATCAAATCCATTATTATTCAAAATGCCTTGAATATTCATAATGGCCTTTTTCATATCGATCGAAGCCGTGTTGGTTGCTTCACCGATCCAAGAATCCGGAACTTGAACATTATTTGCGCTAACATCAAGCGGTGTTGGTTTCCAATTGGCAACCAATGCTTTAGCACCTTCAGTTTCAGATTGCGGCAGCGCGTTAAACACTTCATCTCTTTTTGATGCAGCATCTGCGTCCCCTTGATTTGCAGCAATTGCAAACCATTTGTAGCTTTCTGAAAGATTGCGCGGAACGCCTTCGCCACGGGCAAATAATATCGCCATATTGACCTGACTATCGCGCACACCGCGTTCAGCTGCTTGTAAGAACCAGCTTGCAGCTTCGTTAAAGTCAGAAGCATTACCCGTTGAGGCAAGCAAGACACCAAGATTGTGCATGGCATTTATATTGCCGTTGCTCGCTGATGATTGGTAAAGAACTCTTGCGCGGTCGATATCGCGATCAACGCCTGTGCCTTTTTCATAAAAATTACCCAAACGATATTGCGCTGGTGCGAAATCAAGATCGGATGAGAGTTTTAGCCATTTGACGGCTTCATCCAACTTAACTTCTGTGCCGCGACCTTCAGTATATCGTGCAGAAATTTCATATAATGCAATTGGATCACCATCCAGCGCTGCCTGCTTTAACGCAACTGGTGCAATTGAAAGAGGTAGATCCTGTGCATCTGCATAAGGATTTACAGTAGCTGGTGCAATCGGTTGTGTTTGAAGCGGATCAACTGGCTCACTAAATGAGGCTGTTTCTGTTGCCTGACGTACTGGAGATCCTTCTGTTGAAAGTGGATCTGTGCTCGTTGTTGTAAATTGCTGAACATCATTTCCAGGTGCTAAATTGTCCTCAGGAGGAAGAGCAAATTCAGACGATGTAGGTTCTACAGCTAGCGGATCAACAGCTGCAGTTTCGTTTTCTGCAACGAGCGGGATTTCCCGCGGCTCAACTACTTCGGGCACCACTTCGACAACTTGCGGAGCGGTCTCTTGTGAACCACCACCAATGAAGTTTTTCGCAAGTGGAATAGCAAGAATTGCCAATAAAATGGCACCTGCTGCAATTAAAATAGGTTTGCGTACAAGCGGGCCACCAGGTTCTTTTACTCCACGTTTTTTAGATTTTTTTGGCTTCTCTTCATTGTCCATCGCACCAACTTCAGCAGCGGCTGCAAGAGCAGCTTTACGTGCGGAAGCAACATAATCTGATGGCTTTGAATTTGCCGATTGCGGATCGGTTTGGCTGCCACGTTGTTTTTGAACGTCGCGCATTTTCTGCATGATTGAATTGATATCAGGAGCGCCAGAACCTGGTTCTAGTGGCTCATCTGCAAACTCGCTTTCAAGCTCATCAAGTGCTGAAGGTTCTGCACGATGCTCAGGTGTTGCGAGTAAACTTTGCTCATCTTCAATGCCAGAACGATCACGTTTGATACGTTCAGCTAATCCTGCAAGCAAGGAACTTGCACCGCGGGCAGGTTTTTCCTCTTTGACTTCAGGTTCAATTGCGACATCGTTATGCAGTTCACTATCATCATAAACATCAACGCTTGGCGCTGGATCTGATAAAGTTGCAGCGCGCGGCATTTCAACATTTGATGCTAAATTTTGAGGCGCAGGCGCTGCAGCTGGAGCTGGGGCAGTTGCATAACCGCTTTCCATTGTTTCCAATCGATCAGCAATTTTTAGCAAAGTGTCCTGCAAAGCACCGAAAGATTTTGAATTCCGATTTTCTGATTCGCGATATAAATGCTCTAGTTGCTTTAGGTCCGATGTCAGCGCTGAAATATTTGCACCTGCAGCATCACCACCTGCGGGACCAGAACTTGGGGAACGTTGATAAGCTTCAAGAGTTGCTTCAGCCGCTTGGCGCGCAGCTTCTAATACAAACTCATCATTAGTGTTTAGATGCTCTTCTAAATTGGATAGTTTGTCACCCACCTGGTCAACGCTTGCACCGCTCATCAACTCAGATAGTTGAGCGATCTGCTGTTGAAGACCGTCGGTATTTACTTGCGTCACGCCACCAGTTGAATTTTCCAATCGCTCAGCAATGCCTGAAAGCTGGTTCTCTAACCGATCAAGTCCGGGAAGGTCTGTGGACGCGGAACGCTCATCGAGTTTATTTGCAATTTCAGCAAGTTGCCCAACAAGTCTTTCAACACCGGCAGTTTCTACAGATGCAGCACGATTATCAAGTGCATCGACCTTGTTGGCAATTTCCAAAAGACGCTCATCAAGCTCAGGACTATGCCCCCCGGCTGAATGATTATCCAAACTCGCCTGAAGATTTGCCAAACGCTGTTCCAGCTCATTGATGCTTTTATCATTTGCTATATCGTTCAAGCGCGCGGACATTGTTTCTAAACGATCGGCAAGACCGTGCTCACCAACGCTTGCTAGTTGCCCGATTTGGTCAGCTAATTGTGCAAGTCTTGCATCGGTTTGATTGGTAAATTCTGCAAACTGCTCGTGGTTCCCTGAGCTATCAGGACGTTCCATCATTTGAGTGATCGCGCTTGCGATTAACTCAACTTTTTCCTCGAGCGGGCGCAATGCACCATCTGATTGCGGCATGGCTGCAAGAACGTGGCGAATATCATCCAAGCGCGTTGCCAAATCAGATAATTCCCCATGGATTGCATGCGGATTAAATCCTTGCAGTGTGCGTTCGATATCGCTCCAACGATTATCAAGACCAACAAGTGTGTCTTCTTTTGCAACTGTATCAACCAGATTGCGCAAACTATCCACTTCAAGACGCAAGCTATCAAGCTCACCGCCAGCTAAGTTTGCACTTTGTGGTGCTAAGCGACCACCTTCCAATTCTTTTAAACTTTGGGCAATGGCTTCTAAATCAGCACCTATAGATGCTGGAACATTAGCGCCAGCGGAACCAGCATTCATAGCCATCATATCATTTTGCATCTGCCCAAGCTCCTTGCGAAGCGTTAGCTGCATGTCTTGTTTCAGTTCATTACGAAGTTGGCTAACGATACCGGAAAGTTCGCTTGTAGGTGCAGGAGCTGGTGTTCTATTCATTTTTAGCTGTAAACGTCCGCCAGAGTTTGAACCGCTTCTGGAAAGACCAGGCGCTCTGTTTTGTCCGCGGGTTTGGCGACCAGACAAACTTTGCTGGCGCGCTCTGATTTCGTCGGTTAGCGAATAATCACCAGATGCAGTTGCACCGCGTGGCGCGTAATCGTTTCCTGATGAATTGGCTTGTCCAAGAATTTTTTCTTCAAGATCCTCAATCGTTCTGCTGAGAGTATCTAAAGTCGATTCTTGTGTCATCGAATGATGGTTATTAGATCTGCTTCCGGTCATACTATAGCTCGTTTCACCTGTTTATGACCCTTTTCCCAAGAAACCCGTCTGGTTTTTTAAAAGGCAGTACGTTGGACAATACGCATGCCAAAACAAATCACTTGGTATGGTCACTTATGCGCAACATCATCGAAACATGGTAAACAAGCCGTTAACTATTCTTAATTTTCCTAAAAATTAACCATATTTTTCGCTGATAACGCTCAATTCTTAGATTAATGACTGAAGCTTGCCGGAAGATTTCGCCCACTTAATCGTCGATAAATGCACCAAATATCCGATTGGTAGGCTCGATTTGAGATCAAACGCGTCGCCGAAAATGAAAACCCTGGGAAAAATATGAGGAAAATAAGCCAATAAAGCGGACATTTTTCCTATTTTCTTTACTCAATTCAATTTGGCAGCTAATCTTATGAGGAGTATTTGTTCACTTTTATTGGAGCTGTTGGGTTTGTTATCTCATTCACATATTTGGACCGCGATAGAAACGCTGGCAGCACGCAATAATCTTTCACCTTCTGGTCTTGCTCGCTTAGCAGGTCTCGATCCTACTTCATTTAACAAATCAAAACGTCAGGGCGCTGATGGCAGATTACGCTGGCCATCGACTGAATCTTTGGCGAAAATCATGCACGCAACCAATACCTCATTTGATGAATTTGCAAGCCTTGTGGGTGATGGTGGCGCAAACGATTATAACGGCTTGCCTTCAGGCAATTTCCCCGCTCAATCAAGCGGCATTCCCCTGCTGGGTTTTGCGCAAGCTGGCGCCGGTGGATTTTTTGATGATGCCGGATTTCCTGCAGGTCAAGGATGGGAACAGGTCGATTTTCCTACTCAGGACGCAAAACGAAACAGTGTTTATGCGTTAGAAGTACAAGGGGAGTCTATGATGCCGCTTTATCGCGATGGCGATGTGCTGATCATTGAACCCAATGCGCAAGTTCGAAAGGGCGACCGCATAGTCGTTCGCACCAAAGAAGGTGAAGTGATGGCAAAGATCCTCTCTCGGGATACAGCTCAAAGCATCGAACTTTTATCGCTTAATCCAGAACATCCAAACCGACAATTTGCGAAAACTGAAATTGATTGGACGGCACGCATAATTTGGGCAAGCCAATAAGTTTGGTGATGGATTATTAAAATAATTCTGCAAAGCTTGCCTTGAATTCTGCAATGAAGCGACTTTTATACAAGTCTTTAGAGGAAAATCGGATCTTTCAATGAACAAAGAAGTTAATCTCCACGAAGGCCTTATCTATATTATGGTGACAATGTCTGCAGTCGACAGCTCAATGGATGACGCAGAATTGGAACGCATTGGCCGCCTGGTTAAGTTTTTACCCGTCTTTGAGCAATTTGATGAGAATGATATTCTTTCAACAGCGCGCAGATGCAGCACGCTTTTATCTGAGCCAGACGGGTTGACCCTGGTTTTGGACATCATCAAAGATTCCATCCCAGAACGCTTGCATGACACAGCTTATTCAATTGCCGTGGAAATCGCATCTGCTGATCACGAAATTAGAAATGAAGAAATCCGCATGTTGCAATTGCTTCGCGACCGCTTTGATCTTGATAAATTGACCTGTGCTGCAATCGAAAGAAGCGCGATTGCGCGGTATAAACGCGCTCGTAATCGATAAACCTAAATCTGCGACTAATCCGCCATCACGATTGTTTTATGTGATTTTAGCGCGCGTTCATAATATAACGGCCTCACACAATAATCTGAGGCTTGCGCTACGTGACTATTTTTGGACTTTCTGAACCAGCTATTCGCTTAACCGTGTTTTTAACCGTTCTATTCGCTATGGCAATTTTTGAATTGCTCCATCCCCGATTAGAGCGCGACGAAATGCGTGGAGCGCTCAAAACCCAGCGCTGGTTTACAAATCTTTCTATGGTTGTGATTTCATCGCTGTGTTTGCGCGTTATCTTCCCCGCAGCTGCTGTCGGTGCAGCTTTTTGGTTAGAAGAGCGTAACATTGGGCTTTTCAACATCCTCAACGTGCCTCCTGTTATCGGTGGTATAATTGCATTTGTCGTGCTGGATTTCATTGTTTGGCTTGAGCATCTGGTCAGCCACAAATGGCCAATATTATGGCGCATTCACCGTATGCACCATGCTGATAATGGTTTTGATGTCACAACGGCATTGCGGTTTCACCCGTTGGAAATCGTTTTATCTATGGCTTGGAAAATTCTCATCATCGCACTTTTGGGTGCGCCAGCGATGGCTGTCTTAGTCTTTGAAATTGTTTTAAACGGAATGGCGATGTTTAACCATTCCAACATCAAACTACCGCTGAAACTTGATAGAATTATTCGACCGATATTCGTAACACCTGATATGCACCGCGTTCATCATTCAACTGATCACAAAGAAACAGATTCAAATTATGGCTTTAATTTCTCTTTTTGGGATCGAATGTTTGCAACCTATAACGACCAACCGAAACTTGGGCATGACGGCATGGAAATCGGTTTAAAAGAATTCCGCGGGTCGAAAAGTTCAAATCTAATTTGGACCTTGCTATTACCTTTTAAAGGCAAAAGCTAAGCTCGTTTTTTTCATCCAAAAATTTTAGTAGATGCCATTTGGAAAATACCGCAGATAAAGCTCGGCAAAATTACCATTCTTGCC
>JAHDEP010000380.1 GCA_020628775.1 Rhizobiaceae bacterium
ACATCGCACCATCGATCAATGTTTCAACGGCTGCATCTAAGTCAGCATCTTCCATTACATAGCCTGGATCTTTGCCGCCAAGTTCAAGCCCGATACCGGTAAATGTACCCGCTGCTGCTTGCTCCATCGCTTTACCACCGCCAACGGAACCTGTGAAATTCACAAAGCCGAAGCTCTTCGCAGCAATAAGATCAGATGTTGTCTGGTGATCAAGGAAAGCATTTTGGAAAACACTTTCAGGGACACCGGCAAGATGGAAGGCTTCCGCCATCCGCTCACCCACAAGCAATGTTTGAGTTGAATGTTTTAACACCACGGAGTTGCCAGCAATAAGCGCCGGTGCAACTGTGTTAATGGCTGTCATATAAGGATAGTTCCACGGTGCAATGACCAAGACAACGCCATGTGCTTCGCGTTTGATAAATCTTTTAAACTGATCATCATCTGAAACTTTAATATCGGCCAGTGCCTCTTTGGCAATGGAGGCCATATAGCTAGCGCGTTCGTTAAATCCGCCAAATTCACCGCCATAGCGAACCGGACGTCCCATTTGCCATGCAAGCTCGGGAACAATCTCAACATTCATATCGCCGATGGCAGCAACGCCAGCCATCACCAATCTGATACGCTCATCAAGTGGACGCTCAGCCCATTCAATTTGTGCTTCTTTTGCACTTTGAACAAGCGCTTGTGCATCGGTTGACGACAACGTTTCCCGCTCTGCATAGACCGAACCGTCTATGGGTGAAATACATTTTAAAACTGACATATTCTGGCTTTCTTAAATCACTTGATCTTCATTACAAGGTTAGGCTTTCTCAAACCCACGGGCTATTTCGTAATCAGTGACTACGCGATCAAATTCTTCTTGTTCCCAACGGGCCGCACGGACATAGTGATCAACCACAACATCACCAAGCGCTGCACGTAGCATTTTTGAGCCTTCTAGTTTTGCAGCCGCGTCACGCAGGTTTGTTGGCAAATCTTCCGCTCTATCATTTTCATAAATGTCGCCCGAAGTTGCAGGCGCAAGCTCAAGTTTTTCCTCAAGCCCAGCAATCCCTGCTGCCAATTGAGCAGCAATTGCGAGATATGGGTTTATATCAGAACCACCAACGCGACACTCAATGCGCACTGCTTTAGAACCATCACCGCATAATCTAAATGCGGCTGTTCTATTATCCACGGACCAGATGACTTTTGTTGGCGCGAACGTACCCTTGGCAAAACGTTTATAGGAATTGATGTAGGGCGCTAAGAAATAGGTCGTATCCTGCGCATATTTAAGCAATCCAGCTACATAATGCTGCATGGTTTTTGACATGGTGAACTCGCCGTCCTTGTCATAAAACGCACTTTCACCATCAAGTGTCCAGAGTGACTGATGAATATGGGAAGATGAGCCAACACGTTCGTGATGCCATTTGGAAATGAAGGTCGCAGCATGGCCTTTTTGCCAAGCAATCTCTTTGGCTGCATGTTTAGCAATCGTATGATATTCAGCACAATTGAGCGCTTCATCATAGCGAATGTTTAATTCTTCCTGCCCAGCTTCAGCTTCGCCCTTGGTGTTTTCAACCGGGATACCAGCCTCGAACAAGCAATTGCGCAATGGGCGCATGATATGCTCTTCTTTGGTTGTCTGCAGGA
>JAHDEP010000381.1 GCA_020628775.1 Rhizobiaceae bacterium
ATTATATTAAGTGACTTTACTGCCGACCCAGACTCGCATTGTGTCAACTACACGATCGTTCACTTTATTTCGCGCACACGAAAAAGCCCGGTAGGGAAACTACCGGGCTTGGGTCTTGCAGGAGGAAGAAGAAATCTTATTGAGGTTTAGTGATCGTTTTCGTTACGCTCGAAGCTTACGTCAACGTTAACAATACCGACATAACCAACTGAACCATCTGTCATCGCACGTTCTTGTACTGTTACAAATC
Organism: Rhizobiaceae bacterium; assembly: GCA_020628775.1. Taxonomy (GTDB): domain Bacteria; phylum Pseudomonadota; class Alphaproteobacteria; order Rhizobiales; family Rhizobiaceae; genus Lentilitoribacter. Next base: position 251 of record JAHDEP010000381.1, read on the forward strand.
CACCGTCATTAATACGGAGTGTGTCTTCTTTAATATCTCCGTAATCTCTGTACACGACAAAAAATTAAACGACCGAATATAGTTCAAATATTGAACAACTGAAAACCCATCACTAAGTTGTTATTTCACTCACTGTGACCAAACGGAGACTGAAATGACGCTTAGTGATGGGCTACAAAGTAGCCTAAAGGAACATTTGAAGTGGAGCAAGCCGCGTTTAGGCTGCTTTGTCAGTTTATTGCTGGCGTTGCTGCAAGTGAAGCAGATGAATCTGACACTGCTTGTCCTGGCGATTAATGACACAACCCAGCTGGAATCACGCTACCGGCGGTTGCAACGCTTTTTCCAGTTCACTCGCTTTGACTACGATGCGATTGCACGAATGATTATGCAGATGTTCGGATTTAACGAACAGCCGCTTTATTTGACACTGGATCGAACCAACTGGAAGTGGGGACAGAAAAACCTCAACATCCTTGTTTTAGCGGTCGTTTATAAAGGGACAGCGATTCCTGTTTATTGGTTAGTGTTAAACAAGCAAGGCAACTCAAATCAGCGTGAACGTATTGCCCAGATGAATCGTTTCATTAGCCAGTTCGGAAGTCACTCGATTCAGGGCATTTTGGGAGATCGCGAGTTTATCGGTCAGCACTGGTGGGAGTGGTTACACGCTCATAACATTCCTTTTTTCATGCGGATGAAAGCCAATCAGCATTATCTGGACAAGCAAGGCCGATCACGAGCGGTTCGCCACTTATTTAGTGATCTAAAGCCGGGCAATGCCCGCATTTTGCGCAAGCCGAGACGCGTGAGTGGTCAGGCTATTTACCTGAGCGGGCTTAGGCTTGAGGGTGGAGAGTTATTGATCATCGCCAGCAATCAGTTTGAGTCAAAGCCCTTTGATATTTATGGCAGGCGATGGCAAATCGAAACGTTGTTCCAGTGCCTGAAAGGCCGTGGGTTCAACATGGAAGTTACCCGTCTGACGCATTACTTTCGAATTAAGAAGATGGTGGCTTTACTGGTGATAGGGTTTTGTTGGGCGCATAAAACAGGTGAATGGAAGCACAAAATGATTAAGCCGTTACGTGTTAAAAATCATGGCCGCCTTGAGAAAAACCTGTTCCGCTATGGTCTGGATCACCTGACCAATCAGTTGATGTCAGGTGCGTTGGATGCACTGGAGACTAGTCGCTTATTATTGTTGTTTCTGTGCCCACCTGACTGGTTGGAACCTACTAAATCAACGAATGGCTATGGTTTTTCAATCGTGGATTTCTAAATTGTCGTGTACAGAGCCAGCTCACACAATTTATTTAACTTTATTTTTGTTCTTTTTGCTACTAGCTTTTTATCAATTAAATGCTTGATATACATACCAACAATACCGAGC
>JAHDEP010000382.1 GCA_020628775.1 Rhizobiaceae bacterium
GGCGTTATGTGTCAACGATGCTGATATGAAACTGCAATCACATGAAATTCAACTCATTGGTGGTTGGAAACAGAATGAAGTAGGGGAAATGATCGGTGATGAAGTCAGTGATAGGATAGATTGGTTGGTAAAGAATGATCTGACGTTCATAAAGTCTAAAGACTGGGCAGAGTTATATTTAGATTCCGACAATAACTACTGGGAGCTAAGTTTTCCTCAATCGCATATGCATGGTGGCGGACCACGAATGATTCAGAAAGTTAGCGTAGATACCGCAAAGTTGAAATTTAATGTATTGCCAGACACATAACAAATCGCTGCAAGCGAAAATGACAGCTCTTTCCCTGCGCTGCGGCTCCGGTCAGTCGCTATCAAGTTCGCGTGAGCTTGGCGTTATGAGGCACGGCACATTCAATGAAAAATGAAGTATGTGAAAAAATGGGTGTTAAGCCGGATATCCCTTTACAAAATTCAAAGCTTGGTATTGCGATAGAGACAATTGGTGAAATTCCGATACATGGAGCTAGACACCTACCCGAGAATGGGACAAACGGTTGGTACATTTGGTGTGGAGAGCTGAACTTAGATCAAGATGATTTTTATAAACCATTGCATATCGAACATATAGACGAATACCTACCAATGGTCAGAGAATATCTGGATCTTCCACCCGGCTATCGTTTCCTTATTGATGAAAACGGCTATGAGGATATATGGTTCGACGATCAATTAATTGCCACATAACACAACGCTGCAAGCGAAAATGACAGCTCAATCCCTACGCTGCCGCTCCGGTCGGTCGCTGTCAAGTTCGCGTGAGCTTGGCGTTAGGTGTCAACACGTGCACCCATAGGTATTGACATCAATCTCAAACATCAAAAAAGAGGTTATATATGACTAAGAATAAATGTATTGCTGTATTTGGCGGTACTGGAAAGGTTGGACGTGAGTTTGTCAAAATGGCACTCGATTCTGGTTACTCCCTTCGTGTGTTGGTTAGAAAACGTAGCAGTTTTGAGCTTAATAATGATAATCGCGTTGAAGTTATTGAAGGGGATGCTACCAATGCCGAAGATGTCACTGCAGTTGTCACTGGGTCTGATGTTGTAGTCAGTGTTCTAGGTAATCCTAGTCGGAATGTGCAGATTATGTCTAATGCCACAGAAAATATAATGAAAGCTGCGGCAGAGCAATCCAGTCCACCACGGTGTTTGATGATTTCTAGTGTTGGAGTAGGAGGGTCTTCTTGGCTGATCAAAATATCATTAACACTTATTGGTGGGCGAGCAGGGTTTAAGGATTATGAAAATGCAGAGGCACGCGTTCGTAGTGAAACGAGAGTACCATTTATTGTTGTCAGACCTTACGCATTAACTGATAAGCCTGCCAACGGGCAGTACAAGGTACTACCAGGACACACAGCACATTTCGCTAAACCTATACCACGAACAGATGTAGCCAGATTCTTTCTGGATTGTGTTGAAGATGTGAGTAGGGATGGCTCTTGTGTCAATATTGGGGGCGTATGAAAAAACACCTAACAAGGCACTCCAGCGGACGCGCTAACGCGCGCCGCTGAGTTTGGTCGTTATGTTTGAAAGGAGTAATTCTTGACTACTACATGGATAGATATTGTTGATAC
>JAHDEP010000105.1:0-1170 GCA_020628775.1 Rhizobiaceae bacterium
GTTTAACAGGGAGGCGTCGAGTAGAAAGTCTGTTACTTTTTCTACCAGATCCGAATTATCGGATAAGTTAGTAATAACTTGTAAGGCTTAACAACATATTAAGTTGGATCATTACGGGACTATTAATTCGCTTGTACGCATATATGACAAGCACCTATAATTGGCACATATAAAGCGTAGAATAGAAGGGTGAGCTATGCGGGTCGTTGAGATTACTGAGTTCGGTGGACCAGAAGTTTTAGAGATTGGGCAGAGGTCTTATCCAAAGCACGCGCCTGATGAAATTCTCATTCGTGTTCAGGCTGCAGGGGTAAACCGACCGGATTGTCTTCAGCGTTTAGGGCATTACCCGCCGCCAAAGGGCGCAACAGATATCCCTGGTCTTGAAGTTGCTGGAATTGTTGAGCGCGTTGGCAAGAAAGTTACCAAATTTGCGGTTGGCGACCAAGTATGCGCGCTATTGCCCGGTGGTGGTTATGCTGAATACGCAAAATGTCATGAAAGCAATGTGCTACCTATTCCTGCGGGACTTTCGATGATTGAAGCTGCGGCATTGCCTGAAACATATTTCACCGTTTGGCATAACGTTTTCCAGCGCGGGCATTTACAAGACGGTGAAAGTTTTTTGGTCCATGGTGGTTCCTCCGGGATTGGTACGACAGCGATCCAACTTGCAAAAGCTTTTGGCGCAACGGTTTTTACAACGGTTGGCAATGCTGAAAAGGCTAAGTTTGTCACCGATCTTGGAGCAGACTTTGCGATAAACTACAAACAGGTCGAGTTTGTTGAATTTATCAAACGCAATACAGACCAAATGGGCGTGAATTTGATTTTGGATATGGTCGGCGGGGACTATATCAATCGCAATTATGCAGCGGCGGCAATTGAGGGGCGTATTGTTCAAATTGCCTTTCAGCGGGGCCGAAAAGCGCAAGTTGATTTTGCTCAATTGATGGCCAAGCGCCTAACCCATTCTGGTTCGACATTAAGAGCAAGACCGGTAAGTTTTAAAGCTTTTGTGGCTGACGAACTGCAGGAAAATGTATGGCCGCTACTTGAGATGAAAAAGGTCAAGCCAATCATTGATCAAACATTTCCATTGGCAGAAGCCGCAGCCGCCCACGCTTATATGGAGACGAGCGAACACATGGGCAAAATTATTTTGACTTT
>JAHDEP010000105.1:1270-10257 GCA_020628775.1 Rhizobiaceae bacterium
CCGCCCACGCTTATATGGAGACGAGCGAACACATGGGCAAAATTATTTTGACTTTGTAGTCCCTCCGCAATTCCATAAAAAAAGCCCGCAGGGATGATTGCGGGCCTTTCAAAATTTATAAAGTGATGATGCTTAAGCAGCAGCTTCTTGTGTTTGGCTCCATGTGCCAATAGCTGCAAGACCGTTCATTTTTGCACGGTGAGCGAATGCACGCTGACCAGCAGCCACATTTTCAGTTTTGCCGCCCCATGCTTTTAGAGCCGCTGCTTGCAATGCTCTGCCGTAAGAGAATGTAAGCGCCCAAGGCAGGTCAGGGGATTTATTCATTTCAGACAAATGCGCTGTTGCTTGTTCTTCAGTTTGTCCACCTGATAGGAAAGCAATGCCAGGAACAGCTTTAGGAACAGCTGTTTTAAGGCAAAGAACTGTTTTCTCAGCAACTTCTTCAACGCTTGCTTGACGTGGACAATTAATGCCAGGAACAATCATGTTTGGTTTTAAGATCATACCTTCAAGATTGACATCCAAATCATCTAACGCTGCAAATGTTGTTTGCAATGTTTCAAGAGTGACAGAGAAACAACGGTTAATGTCGTGTGTTGAATCTGGTCCGTCCATAAGCACTTCAGGCTCAACGATTGGAACAATGCCAGCTTCTTGGCAAAGAGATGCATAGCGCGCCAATGCGTGGGCATTTGCAACTACGGAGGCGCGGGAAGGGCGGTTTTCAGCGATATTGATAACGCCGCGCCATTTTGCAAAGCGCGCGCCCAATTCATGATATTCAGCTAAACGTTCACGCAAGCCGTCAAGGCCTTCTGTAACAGTCTCACCATTAAAGCCAGCTAGTGGTTTTGCACCTGTATCAACTTTGATCCCAGGAACTGCGCCAGACTGTTTGATAAGTTCGACTAAAGGTGTGCCGTCCTTGGCGTTTTGACGAAGTGTTTCATCATACAAAATAACGCCTGAGATGTTATTCTTCATGGCGTCATCTGTGCGGAATAACATTTCGCGGTAATCTCTGCGCATGTCGGCAGTTGATTCAACACCGATCGAATCAAGACGTTTCTTGATTGTGCCTGTTGATTCATCGGCTGCAAGAATACCTTGACCTGGTAGGACCATCGCCTTGGCAATATCTTCTAGTCGTTCGCTCATTGTTAATCCTTATGAATATGTCTCACCAAAAATTTGAAACACACATATCAGGGATTAAATTTTTTTAAAATAGCTTTAAAATTGATTAAATCGTTTTAAAAAAAATTTAAACGATTTAATCCGCATTTATATTTTGAACATGGTAAACAAGCTCCTTTCAATTGGCTTATTTCAGCCCAGATCTGTTGATAACTTTGATGAAAAGCAGGGTTAAATACTACGAATGAACATCATTTTCACTGACAGATTATCTTCCAATCCATTCGATGCTGTATCTGAAATGCGCAAAAGCGGCCGATTGGTTCGCCAGAAAATTCCGATTATTGGCAAAGTCTGGCTAACCACGGATCAAGAGATCACCACGCAAATTTTAAAAGACAGCGAAAATTTTGGTGTGCGAAAGCCAAACGGAAAAGCGGTTGGTTTGCAATGGTGGATGCCTAAAACTATCCAACTTTTAGCTTCTAATATGCTTGCGATGGATGGTGATGAACACAAGCGTTTGCGCCAAATTGTTGATCGGGCGTTTCGACGTGAAGCCATCATGGCCCTCGAACCTGAAATCGAAAGTCTAGCCAATGAGATGGTCGCGCAATTATTTAATGACGCGGATGAGGTTGATTTGGTCTCAACCTTTGCGCGGCGTTTTCCGCTAGCTGTTATCTGTGAGTTGCTGGGATTACCAAAACAGGACCGGCAAAAATTCGCGACCTGGGCAGAGGGTTTTACTCGTATCAACGGGGTTTTAGATTTTATAAAGCTTATTCCGCGGCTTAAAGCCATGACCAAATATATCAAAGGAAGAGTGGAAGAAGCGCGTGTATCAGGTGGTAAAGGTCTCATTGCAGAGCTTGTTGTTTCGCAAGATCAAAATAACGACATGTCCGATGATGAACTAATCGCCATGGTGTTTTTGTTGCTGATTGCCGGGCATGAGACAACAACGCATTTAATAAGCGGTGGGTTATTAGCGCTGTTACAAAATGAGGATCAAAAGAAATGGCTTTGCGAAGATTGGGACAGAGTAAACATCGCTGTTGAAGAGCTGCTCCGTTTCGTAACACCTGTGCAGATGTCAAAACCGAGATATGCATTTGCAAACAGCGAAATTGGCGGTATGCAGGTTAAAAAAGGTGAATTGATCATGGCGTTGCTCACCGCAGCAAATTTTGATGAGCAACTCATTGAAGATCCGCATCTGTTGAAATTGGATCGTAAACCAAATCGTCACATTGCGTTTGGCTCAGGTATTCATTTTTGTTTGGGGCACCAGCTTGCAAGACTTGAGGGTAAGCATGCGATTAAAGCGCTGTTAAGCCAATATCCTGATCTTGCTTTGGCGAGCGACAAAATAAAATTCCGCAAACGCGTTGGATTAAACGCGCTCACGGAATTAAAAATCAAACCGCAATAATTATAATTGCGAACTGCTTAGGAAAGTGCATTTACGCCAGGAAGCGGCTTGCCTTCCATCCACTCTAGGAACGCACCACCAGCTGTAGAAATATATGTAAAGTCTGATGCTGCTCCGGCGTGATTTAGCGCTGCAACGGTGTCACCACCGCCTGCAACGGAAACCAATAGACCTTCAGATGAACGAATAGCGGCATGTTTTGCGCATGATACTGTTGCATTATCAAATGGTTCGATTTCAAACGCACCTAAAGGACCATTCCACACAAGCGTATCTGCTTTGGTGATCCAATCATTGACCGCCTCAATAGATGCAGGGCCGACATCTAACATCATTGTATCACTCGGGATCGCGTTGACGGAAACTACTTCATTTTCTGCGTTCGCTTTAAATTCTCGCGCGACCACAGCATCAACTGGAAGAACGATTTCGCATGTATTGGAGCTGGCTTTAGCCATAATCTCGCGGGCAGTATCTGCTAGATCGTGCTCACATAGAGATTTACCAACATCAATTCCTTGTGCTGCCAGGAATGTGTTTGCCATGCCGCCGCCGATGACCAATGCGTCAACTTTTTCGATCAGATTGCTTAAAAGATCAATCTTTGTTGAAACTTTTGCGCCGCCAACGATTGCTACAACTGGTCTAATAGGTTGACCTAAACCTTTTTCCAAGGCTTCAAGTTCAGCCTGCATTGTGCGACCTGCATAAGATGGCAAGTGATGGGTTAAACCCTCTGTCGATGCATGAGCGCGGTGTGCAGCTGAAAATGCATCATTGATATAGATATCACCATTTTCGGCCAAAGCTTTGGCAAACTCTGGATCATTCTTCTCTTCACCCTTATGGAAACGTGTGTTTTCCAAAAGTAAAAGATCGCCGCTATTCATCGCGTCAATTGCCGTTTTTGCAGGTTCACCAATGCAATCATCTGCAAAATGCACGTGTCTGTCTAAAACTTCTTCGACGGAATTTGCAATCGGGGAGAGAGACATCGATTGAACGACTTCACCTTTTGGGCGTCCGAAATGGGCCATTAGAATAACTTTGGCACCTTTTTTAGTAAGCTCTTGAATAGTTGGTGCAACACGTTCGATGCGAGTGACATCTGTTACTTTTCCGTCTTTAACCGGCACATTTAGATCAACCCGCACGAGCACGCGTTTGCCATGAATATCTTGAATGTCGTCTATGGTTTTAAATGTCATATATGTCACCTGCATTGATATGATTGCCGCTGGGATAATCGCTAGGATAATCGTTGGCACCATACCTGTTCTTTAATTTTGAGATCTTGTTGTTACTGTACTAATTGCTAACACTTTATACAAAAAAACCGGAACAAGTCATTCCGGTTTTTAATTGTTTTATCTAACTGAGATTAGATGAGCTTGCCCATCGCAACAGCAGTATCTGCCATGCGGTTTGAGAAGCCCCACTCATTATCATACCAAGTTAGGATGCGAACAAGGTTGCCTTCCATAACTTTGGTTTGATCCATGTGGAAGATCGATGAATGTGGGTTGTGGTTCAAGTCGATAGACACCAACGGCTCATCTGTGTAGCCAAGGATGCCTTTAAGTGGGCCATCTGCAGCTTCGCGGATTGCGTTGTTGATTTCGTCTTCTGTCACATTGCGTGATGGGATGAATTTAAGATCAACCACAGACACGTTTGGTGTTGGTACGCGGATCGCAGAACCGTCAAGCTTGCCTTTAAGTTCTGGAAGAACAAGGCCAATAGCTTTAGCAGCACCAGTAGATGTTGGGATCATCGACATTGCAGCTGCACGTGCGCGATATAAATCACCGTGCATTGTATCAAGTGTTGGCTGGTCACCAGTATATGAGTGAATTGTTGTCATGTAGCCTTTTTCAATGCCAAATGCATTGTTAAGCACATAAGCAACTGGTGTTAGACAGTTTGTTGTACATGATGCGTTTGAAACAACTTTATCATCTGCAGTTAGGCTATCTTCGTTCACACCATAAACGATGGTTTTAACGTCGTTTCCGCCAGGAGCTGAGATCAACACGCGGCTTGAACCGTTTTCTAGGTGCATAGATGCTTTTTCACGATTTGCGAAAATACCTGTACATTCAAGAGCAACATCAACATCTGCCCAAGGTAGTTCTTTAGGGTCGCGAATAGCTGTCACTTTGATTGGACCTTGTCCAACGTCAATTGTGTCACCGTCGACTGTCACTGTGCCAGGGAATTTTCCGTGAACACTGTCATAACGCATAAGGTGCGCGTTTGTTTCAACTGGGCCAAGGTCATTAATGGCTACAACTTCGATATCAGTCCGACCTGATTCCATGATGCCGCGCAAAACATTACGTCCAATGCGACCAAAACCATTGATAGCGACTTTTACTGTCATATTAGTTCTCCGAGTATTCGAATTAAAAAGGGTGGTTTGTCCCCCACCTTTTTATGGTTATAGCTTTGCCTCAACAGCAGCGACTGTGTCTTCTGCTGTGATGCCGAAATGTTTGTATAGCTCTTTGTATGGGCCGGATGCTCCGAAGGAGTTCATGCCGATAAAGATACCATCATTGCCGATGAACTGGTCCCATCCTTGGCGAACACCAGCTTCAATCGCAACTTTAATTGGGCTGTCACCAATGATCGCTGATTTGTAATCAGCATCCTGATCGTCGAACAAGTCCATGCAAGGAACTGATACAACACGTGTTGAATGTCCCTTGGCGTCCAGCGCAGCTTTTGCTTCCATAGCAATTTCAACTTCTGAACCAGAAGCGAAGATTGTCACTTTAGCATCGCTTTCAGATGCAAGTTCATATGCACCATGCGCACATAGGTTTTCTTCAACATAAGATGTGCGAACTGCAGGTAGGCCCTGACGAGTTAGCGCAATGCCTGAAGGGCGGGCTGTTGATGAAAGTGCCAATTCCCAACATTCAAGTGTCTCAGTAATGTCTGCTGGGCGGAACATGTTAAAGTTCGGGATCGCACGTAGTGCAGCCATATGTTCAACAGGTTGGTGAGTTGGACCATCTTCACCCAAGCCGATAGAATCGTGCGTTAGGACGTGGATCACGCGAATGCCCATCAATGCCGCAAGGCGGATAGAAGGACGGCAGTAATCTGAGAAGATTAAGAAGCCACCTGAGTAAGGGATCAAGCCGCCGTGAAGCGCGATACCGTTCATCATCGCTGCCATGCCGTGTTCACGGATGCCATAGTGGATGTAACGACCAGAGAAATCATCTGGTGTGATCGATGCTGTTTGGCTTGTTTTGGTGTTGTTTGAACCGGTCAAATCAGCTGAACCGCCAAGCGTTTCAGGTGTTGCACCATTGATCACTTCAAGAACCAATTGAGAAGCTTTACGTGTTGCTTCTTTTGGTTTGTCTTCTGCAAGGGCTTTTTTATAAGCATCAAGCGCCGGCGCCAATGCACCAGGAAGTTCACCGCTCATGCGACGATCAAATTTACATTTGATATCTGCATCGCCTTCATCAAGACGTTTTTGCCAATCTTTACGTGTTTTTGCAGAACGAAGACCTGCAAGACGCCAAGCATCCAAAATATCTGATGGAATTTCAAATGGCTCTGATGTCCAGCCCAAAGCTTCACGAGTTAGCGCAATTTCATCATCACCAAGTGGTGCACCATGTGCGCCAGCTGTGCCGCCTTTGTTTGGCGAACCGTAACCGATTGTCGTTTTACAAGCGATCATTGTTGGTTTGTCAGATTTTTTCGCTTCTTCGATAGCTGCTGATATTGCATCTGCGTCATGACCATCAACAGCAAGCGTGTTCCAGTTTGCTGATTGGAAGCGCATGGCTTGGTTCGTTGAATCACTGACTGAAACCGCACCATCGATTGAGATGTTGTTGTCATCCCATAAAACAATAAGTTTGTTGAGTTTTAAGTGGCCTGCAAGCGTAATAGCTTCCTGGCTAATACCTTCCATCAAACAACCATCGCCAACAAGCGCGTATGTATTATGTTCAACAAGGTCTGAGCCGAATTCGTCTGCTAGCTTGCGTTCAGCGATTGCCATGCCAACAGCATTTGCAATGCCCTGACCCAAAGGACCAGTTGTTGTTTCGATGCCTGAAATATGTCCGTATTCTGGGTGACCAGCCGTTTTATGACCTGTCTGACGGAAGTTTTTCAGATCATCCATTGTGATGTCGTCATATCCGGTCAGATAAAGCAGCGAATAGATAAGCATTGAACCATGGCCAGCAGATAGCACAAAGCGGTCACGATCAGGCCAGTTTGGGTTTTTTGGGTCAAACTTGAGGTGCTGGCTAAAAAGCACGGTCGCAATATCTGCTGCGCCCATTGGAAGGCCTGGATGGCCAGAATTTGCTTTTTGCACTGCGTCCATGGAAAGCGCACGTATAGCGTTCGCCATTTGATGATGTTTTACTGTGGATGTCATATTTATGCCTGTATTTCACCGTCTAGGGAGGGGCTCAGAAACTGCCTTCAATTAGCGCGGGCAGTCATAGCAGCTCGCTAGTAGGAGTCAATCAATTGGGAGGAATTAGCTCTAAAATCCATTGAGAATTGATGGACAAGCCAGAAAAACAGAGCAAATAGGTGATTTGATGTGTATTGCAAAGTCGATTATAGGTGGTCTTGTTGACGGTTTTCGACGCTTGTGAAAATGTTCTTTCGCGTGATTTTCTTAAAGCTTGATTCGTTTGAGTGACAGGAGCCTTTGTTCAATGAAGCCTGATGATGTGACAGTTAAAACTGCTCTGGATCAATTAGTGAACGCTGTAAATTCTCTTGAGAATGCGGTGGGGCAACGAATTGAAAATCAAAAAGATGCTGTACAGTCCAGCGAAGAGCTAAAATCAATGCTTGTTGATCGCTCAAGATTAGCCGAAGAGCTTGATCAGGCGGAGCACAGGGCCAACAAGTTGGAAGAAGCCAATCGAGAGGTGTCGCGCCGTCTTGTAACAGCTATGGAAACCATTCGCGCGGTTTTGGACCGAGGATAAAAAACAATAAATGGCTCAAGTCACCGTTAATATTGATGGCAAATCCTATCGCATGGCCTGCGAAGAGGGACAGGAAGATCATTTAAATGAACTTGCCTCAAAATTTGACCGCTATGTTTCACATTTGCGTTCTCAGTTTGGTGAAATCGGTGATTTACGTTTAACTGTTATGGCTGGGATAATGGTCATGGATGAGCTGACCGAAGTGCAAGGCAAGTTAAAAGGTGCTGAATCTGAACTCGATTTAGTCAAAACCACACGAGATAAAGCCCTTCAGGATGCTGAACGCACCGATGGTGATATGGCAAAAGCACTGGGTGGTGTGGCTGCGCAAATTTCCAGCATTGCGCAAAAACTAAATGATAGTAAGTGATATCTCGGTATTTCTCGCGCTCACAGAATAGTTTTTGCTGGGATATTTTGAATAATCTCATAAATAGGTTGGCAATCGCCACTTTCCCGCACTATATCTTAGCTGCGATCTGCTCTTTACGACAGGACTACAATTCCTCGGGCCTTACTGAATTCTAAGGGAGCTGTCCCTGTTTTAGCCCGTGGGCTTTAGCATACGGCACCCACCTACATTGTAGGTTCCTAGGATTTCAACATGTCTATCGACTGCATGCGGATCGCACATTTCTTTCCCCTTAGTATTTGTCGAATGAGAAAACATGACCGATATCAAATCTCTCAAAACAGACATTCGTAAGCAAGCGTTGGCGCGAAGGGATCGTTTGAGCGCAGCTGAACGATTGGAGTTTTCGGATCAGATCAAAAATACATTTTTTGATTTGGATATCGCACCAAACGTTATCACATCGGCATTTCTACCCATTAAATCCGAAGTTGATTTGAACGCGCTGATTAAAGAGCTCTGGGCGCAGCACAGAGATGTATGTTTGCCATTTATGTTGGACAAAGAAAACATCGAGTTTCGCGCCTATGACGAAAAGACTGAGCTTGTTGATAATGGGTTTGGAACGGTGGCACCTTCGGCTGCGTCTCAAACCGTTGATCCAGATGTGATGCTGGTTCCGCTTTCAGCATTTGATGAAACGGGTGGACGTATTGGATATGGCGCTGGGTTTTATGATCGTGCGATCGCAAAATTACTCGATGCAGATAAAACGCCATTGTTGATCGGTGTGGCGTTTTCCTGTCAGCAAGTGGATCAAGTTCCGTGTGAAGACCATGATATTCCGCTGGATATGATTTTGACCGAGGATGGCTTGATTATAGCCGATTAGCCCCATATAGAAGCGCCATGAAGATACTTTTTTTAGGTGATATGGTCGGCTCAACAGGGCGCGACGCGGTCTGGGATCGTCTGCCCGGTTTGCGCAGCGATTACAATCTCGATTTTGTGATTGTAAACGGTGAAAACGCGGCCCACGGATTTGGTATAACAGAAGAGATTTTTACCA
>JAHDEP010000383.1 GCA_020628775.1 Rhizobiaceae bacterium
AAGCGCAAGTGCCAAATGTGTGGAAACAAGCAAGATAAGCAATAGAGGTTCAATTTGATGGAGAAGGCGCAGCGCGGAATACTGGGTGTTTTGAGGCAAAGTAGAAATGTTAACAGTTTAATGATCAGATGAGTTTGTTATTTTTAGCTATATTTTGTTCTTTTGCGTGATTTTGAGGGTCTCTCCTACAACTCTGGGCTGGGACGAATTTCCTTCATTTCCAACAGGTATTGATGATCACGTTGCGTCCAACTTACGACTTCAAAGACAGTGCCCGGAGCAAAAAGGACTTCACCTTCATTTTCGAAAGGACCGCCTTATGCTGCAAAGCTGATGTCTTTGCCAGTCTTCGAATGGATCGTAAACAAACAGTTTCGAACTTGGTATTGTTTGCTTTTTTGCGCAGCAAATGGAATCTTGGAGGTGCTGCAGAAACCATTCTCCCGAAAAAGCGCACCAGTGCTCTTCAGATGATCGATTATGTCTTGGCCAAAATCCGCGCCCCGATAAACCTTGTCTTGGTACGATGGCAAGCTGCGCAAATAACGGATCATTCCCTGGTGTTGATCCAAAAGTGCGGCAGTTGGCAACCCATTGCGCAATCCATCATTCAAGGATTGGTGGGTATGGGAGATGTAAGCCTTGATCGATTTCAAATCTTTCTTTTTTTGGCGTTTGTCGCATTTGGATTTCATCGCACTGCGAGTTTTGCCTGTGGTAACAGGAACAACCGATGGTGCAGTGACAAGTGGAGTAGCCAAACCAATAGTTCGGGGGGCGACAGGAGTCACTGGACGATCCAACGCGATAGAACGTCCCGGTGAGATAGCAACCGATTCGACAAAATTCTGTAACGGATCCGCCATTTGGTTGCTTTGAGAAGACTTCGAATGAATGTGAGAAGAAGGAGCAAGGCAAACAATACCAAATGCAGAATGAAACTCACCAGTAGCTTCGCAATTCTTTTCTCACAGGTATCGATCCTGTTCCCGTGACTTCCGATTATCTGTTCGGCACCGATCAATCGATCCTCGTGGTTCTGTGACACACTCGCAAGAGTCTGTACTGATGCGGTAAGATTTTCGATCCGCTTAGAACTCGTCGTTGCTAGGCTTTGGAGCGCTTTGTTTGTTTCTGTGAAACCCAAAAGCATGGTGTCGCGAAGTTCCGTATCGGTCACTTTGCTTCCAACCTGCTTCTCCTTCTCTTCTTTGATGATTTCATCAACAAACAAAGCAAGTTGATCCGGTTCGTGAAGGAGGAAGAACTTGTCCGTCAAAGAATTGATTAAAGCGCGATGAATGTCAGAATCATCAAAATCAACATTCGACGTGCTATATTTCGACCGCAAAAGACTCTTTGCTTCATCCTTAATGAACGCCTTCCCTCGCCGTCCAATGGGAACTACCATTCGATCAGTTTGCTTGTCAATCAATCTAGAACCGCCGCATCCTGCAAGTCCATAGTAGTGAACCTTTACTCTCTTCCCACGAGTGACGAAAAGTAACGGCTATTTTATGTTTCAATCCTGTGGAATGTCTTACATAAATAGATCTGAAACTTCATGATAAAAATGTACTACTAAGACCAAAATGTTCACCTAAGACCAAAATGTTCACCTAAGAGCCAAAATG
>JAHDEP010000106.1 GCA_020628775.1 Rhizobiaceae bacterium
TGATTGGTGCGTGGACGGACTTCCGTTCGCGCACCATCCCCGTGTGGATCAGTCTCACCGCGCTTAGTCTAGCGCTTTGGATGGCAGTGGAGACCCAAACCTATTTTCTAGCTTTTGCTTCCCTGCTGATTTTTATCGTCAGCAACCTTAGTCAATGGCATTGGCTACCAGCGCTTATCGCGATTTCCCTCTTGAGTAATGAGCTCCTCATATATAAGGTGCCTATCTACTTTTCGTTTTATAGCCTTATCTGCCTCATCTGGTTGGCATGGCTGCATGACCTCGTAGGCGGGGCGGATGTGCTGATAATCCAAGCTCTGCTCACAGCAGCGCCTCACGCTGAACTGCTTTTGTGGATAGCAGTCGCGCTACTCATCGGCAGTCTTCTCACTTGGCTTTCTAAGCAAAGAACTGTTCCAGTCGTCACTTGTGTAGCACCTGCATACCTATGCTTTCTTTTGTAACTTTCTGCGGACAAGACTCAACGCAGAGACGCAGAGTTCGCTGAGGAAACCTCAAGAAATCTCTCTTGCTCCGCGCTCTCAGCGCCTCTGCGTTAAATCAAAAAGACGATGTCCTAACGCCCACTAATCTCTGATCCCATGAAACGCTCCATTCTTCTCTTCCTCACCATCCTCTTGCTTCAACAAACAATCGCCCGTCCAGTCTTCGCCAAGCCCCAGTCCTCTGGCTTTGATGGCGAATGTTTTGTCGTTGCAGATGAGCAAGACCAACTCGCCCGCATCGATAAAATCACAGGCGTGACCACCTCCATTGGAAGTACATTGCCCGCGACTAGCGTTGAGGCAATGGCCTTTATTCCTGGCGCAACCGCACTGTATGCCACTAGCTTGGAATATCTTGGCACAACCAATTTGAGCACCGGCGCATGGACAGCGCTACCATCGCCAATGGGCACAGCGGGCGGCAGCGATGGCAACGAACTGATCAAAGACATCAACAGCTTGTCGTTTGACGGCACGGTTGCGCCGCCCACGCTGTATGCCGTTCATCGCCGCGATCATGGCACCGATCTGCTGCTCAAACTCGATATTGCAACCGGCGCACACATTCCAAATGCGTTTGGTGCTGGACAGGATTATGTCGAGATCGGTGTTCCGGCTGGCACCAACTATCACGACATCGATGACATCGCCGTTGACCCCGTTACGGGCACGATGTATGGGATTGCGAATGTCGGTAGCGGCGTTAGTGGCTTGCTCGTCACGATCAACAAATCCACTGGTGCAGTGACAGCCATTGATGAAATCATGCCGACCAACCCAGTGCCTGCTAGCAACACCGTTGTGGATGACTTGGAAGGCTTGGCTTTTGACAACACTGGCCAACTCTATGCGACCACCGGCGACAAGATCGATCCTAATGATATGAATCGTCTGTTCAAGCTGGATCGAGCAACCGCCGAAGCAGAGCTTGTTGGCCTGCTCAACTATGGTCTGTCTGACATCGAGGCGCTGGCGTGTTTGACGGCTGAGTCAGGGATTGGTATTCAGAAGCTGGTCAACGGTGCGGACACAAATCTGTCGTCTGATGCAATTGAAGTGGTCGGTGGTGATCCCGTAACGTGGACGTTTATCATCACCAATACGGGCGGCACGACCATTCAAAACATCACGCTGACGGATGATCAATTGGGCACCATCACCGATTGCGACCGCAGTCTGCCAGCGACACTCAACGTCAGTCAAAGTATGACGTGTACCGCCAGCGGTACGGCGCAAGCTGGGTTGCATGCCAACATCGCGACAGTGACAGGACGCTCTACAACCGGACAAGATGTCGAAGCCAATGACCCAGCACATTACTTTGCGGTCGCGCCAACCGCGACACCGACGCCTACACCAACGAATACGCCAACGCCAACTAATACCGCTACGCCAACGCTAACCCCAACCGCCACCGCAACATTCACAGCGACACCAACATCAACGCATACTCCGACTGCGACAGCAACATCGACCAATACGCCGACTGGAACGCCGCAGCCGCAAGTTGCCACAGAACCAACGCATACACCATCGCCTGCGGGTCTTGGTGATTTTGTCTGGCTGGACCTCAATCGCAACGGCATTCAAGATCCGGACGAACTTGGTATTCCCGGTGTGATCGTGGAGTTGCATGATGCCGAGCAGAACTTGCTGAAGACCACGTTCACCAACAATGAAGGCGGCTACAGCTTTACTGGCTTGGCCCCAGGGGATTATCAGGTGCGGTTTATTGCGCCAGCGGGCTTTGTCTTTACCACGCGCTTTGTAGGCGAAGACAGTAGTTATGACAGTGACGCCGATGCTGACGGCTGGAGCACCATTGAGACCTTAGCCAGTGGACAGTTTCATCCGGTCGTGGATGCAGGGTTTCATCTTGATACGGTCATAGAAACACCAGTTGTATCGACCGCACCTGCGGAAACCCCAGTGCCTACGCCCACTTACGTCATTGAAGCGCTGCCAACGCTGCCGCCGCCAATCAACATTGATCCACCTGAAATCCTCAAGAGTGTGGATCGTGAGATCACGTTAGCTGGCAATGTAGTGACATGGACAATTTCCATGACAAACACCACCGGCGTCACGCTGGCTCCGGCCAAGCTGGTGGATATGCTCGATCCACGGTTGACATATGTGGCAGCTACTTCACAACATGGATCCGTGTTCTACAACGCGCAAGCGCATGCCATTGTGTTAGACATCGCCAGCATTGCCCCAAATGAAACGGTGACCATTGCCTTACAAACTCAAGTCGATGAAAGCGTTATAGCAGGCGAAACTATTCCCAATCGTGCCAGATTAGAAGCTGCAGCAGAAGGCCAACTGATGATTGTGGATTCCAATTGGGTAGAGGTGCGCGTCTTGCCACCGGAACTTCCAGCCGCAGGCGGTGTGCAATGAACGTCTCACTAGGAAATAAAGCACGTCAAACCGGCTTACCGTGGGGGTGGATTGTTGTCGCGCTTGTGGCCTTACTACTCACTGGCAATATGGCACAAACACGCGGCGAACGACGTAAAGCCCAGATCATCGCAGCGCTCACGGCCACTGCGCCAGCAATTGAACCGACAACAACTCCAGACGAAACAGATCCGAATCATCCCTATCGCAAGCAGCTTTTTATCTCGACGCTAGAGCAGAGTTGGCCGATCCGTAAAATCCCGATCCGCGACAACACGTGGGCACTTTATTCCCAAAGCATTGATCACGTTGGACAGATGGAAGGCTTTGCCGAAGAACCAGGTCTCGGCTTACCGGTGATGCTCGCAGGCCATTCCGTTGAAGGTTTGCAAGACCCTATGAACTTCAGCCGGATTAGGACCGAGCTTGAAGTGGGCGATGAAATTCTGTATCGGGTGGGGCCAAATGAATACGGCTACAAAGTGGTCGAAATCACCGAACTTGATCCAACCGATGTGGATAGCCTCTTTCGCGGTGGCAACATGCTGGGCCTGCTGACCTGTAGCCAATACGATCCAGAAACTGGTTTGTTCAACAAACGGGTGGTGGTCTGGGCCAAGCAATACCTCGCGCAACCAAGGACGGACTTATGAAAGTAGAGCGTCCCAAGATCATTGTGAAGATTGGATGCAAACGGTTGACGCTAACGCTTGCTGAATATGTGGCATTGTATGGCGGAAAACAAACGTTGAAACCGCAGCGTATTAAAAAGAAACTCCCATCGTGGCATGCAAATCCGGATGGGAGCTTTTCGTGGTGGTAATTCCGCACAGATTCGCACACTTTTGCACAAATCTACACATTTCATTTACTACGCATAAGAGAGCATTATGCGTAGCATTTTTGTTTTTAAGGGCGCATAACTGGGTGTTTTGCGGTGATTATTGAGGGGAATTTACTACGCATAATGATGAGTGAGTTTGCGAATTTGTAATATAGATGATCTGGGAGTAAGTATCGACCTTGCTACTATACTATTTAGAATATTTCTAAAGGGTAAACATATATGCTTTCATCAGCTCATCAAGGCTACATTTATCAAGATATCTTAAGTGCTTATTTCATTGCCCAGGCTATTGCCAATGGAAATGATGACGCCTCATTTATATTCGACGCAAAGAAAACACCTGTTGATGTCAAAGATAAGTTCGATGATATTGCTATTTTTCTTAATGATGCGACACATTACATTCAAGTCAAATATAGCAACGAGACGAATAATCATGTACTTACTAAAGATGATTTTGCAAATTCAGCTTCTTATGATTTAGCGTTGTTTGATCTATTTGAAACTTGGAAAACACTTAACGACGAAAGCAGTTATTGGCATGTTTGTCTTGCATGGAAAAAACCAATTCCTGATGATCCTATTCTTAGCGTATTACGCGAGACATCCGATAGTCTAGGTCTTGTGCCAACCACAGTTTGCTATAAGTTCGATTGTGACTTGCTATGGCCAGCGGATGGTGAAGTGCAAACCTCATGGAGAGCACTACGTGATCGTGCTCAAGAAATTGATCGAAAGGAATTTGTTCAGTTCTTGGATCAATTGGTGATTGAAGTTGAATGTCCAAAAACTTCACTTTTAGAACAATTTGATATCGGCATTGAAAAGTATTTGTTTCAATCTGTTGAACGAATTGGTGTGGGGGAATTTCCTAACGATCACCTATCCATACAAGAGGTCATCCAAAGCTTGTGTTCGCTTACTCGGAAATGTCGGTCAAAGTCAGATGATCCAATAAAAATAACGATTGCTGATGTCTATAAGGAAATTAGACTTATCAGATCATTTGGTGGTGTAGAACAGAAATTTACTGTTGACGAAAATGTCTTTGTCTCAACTCCGAAACGAGTAGCACAAGTTAAGCAAGCTATTGAAGATCATAAACAGGTTGTATTAACCGCTGAACCTGGTGCAGGGAAGTCTTGGTTCTTAGAAGATCTACAAAAGCAATTTGAACAAGATGGGACGCTTGTAATCAAACACTATTGCTATGTCGCTCTAGAAGACCCTTTACTTGTAAAAAGAATAACTACAAATGTCTTATATGGCAGCCTAATAGCCCAAATTAAGCAACATGATGAAACTTTGTCTCAATTTTTACCTACGAGGTTTTCATCTAATCTGAACCAATTGAATGCTTTGTTAGCTGCAATAACTAGCCCAACTTTGCTTGTAGTTGATGGCATTGACCACATTTGGCGAGTTTATCAGAGAAATAATGGGGGGCTTACGGAAGACGAAACAAAAATTTTAGAAGCTCTTTCAAAATTGTACTTAGCTAACCCTTGCGTGTCAATATTGGTGGTTTCTCAACCGATAGATCAGCTAGATATTTTGCTTTCTTCATACCATCATGCTTCTCTAATTCCCTTAGATAAAGAATTTGTACAGCAGTTAATGGCGAAGAATTCTGTACCAAATATTCAGATTGAGGCTACATCTCTTACTGATGCAATTTTGACAAAATGTAATGGTAACGCTCTATATTGCAAATATCTGATTGACCATGCTGTTACACGAAAAAGTCTAGATTCTATATCTTGGATTGAAGAGCTGCCACCATATAACTTCAATCTAGCTGATTACTATGAATATCTCTATCGTCAAATCTCAGGAGAGCGGTCAGTTGCATATGCTTTATGTGGAGCCAGTTTTTCTCTAACAAACGATGAGCTAAGAGAAATTACGCAACTTGGTGCTTTAGTAGAAGACCAAATCAATATATTACGCCCAATTCTTAGAGTAAATTCAGTCACTGGTTCTGCTATTTATCATGAAAGCTTTAAGCGATTTTCTATTGATAAGCTCCGAGATACAGGAGCTTCAATTGAGCGTTGGATATACAGACCATTAATTGAATGGTTGGAGTCGCTTCCGTTTTTTGAATCTACGAAAGCGTTTGGCCATCTGTTGAAATTCTATTTTGAGGTAGCTGCAATAGAAAAAATTCGCAGAACTATTGACATCAACTTTTTCTACAACGCGCTATGTAATGCGCAGCCCTTTGCTAACATAATTCAAAACCACAAGTTGCAACAAGCTTCAATTTCTGGGGCACAAGATTTCAGTTTAATGCTGATTGTTACTGAACAATCAAAACTCGGTTGGGAGCTTGAGAATATAGAAGATGACACGTTGATTAGTTATCTACAAGCTGTCCAACAGATTCTCGGGGATGAATACATGTACCGTGTATTCATGAATGAAAACTCTTTAGCTGTAGATCATAAAACAGCTATCAAATTTTTAACTCATCAAGCTTACAAGGGCCAGATCGTACATTGGGCAATCACCCCTAGACAAGCTTCAATTCCATATGAGCTACTTGGCTTTGAAGCTGTGAAATTGTTGCATTCTCAACGCTTTAGGGATTTCGAGACTTTTGTAAACAGTATATTTACCAATTCGAAGCATACAAATGGCAGGAAATTTATCTTCGAAGAAGTAGATCAGTATCGGATACATTTAGGGAGCGATTGGTTAGAGAAAACACCTTATTTTAGAAATCTAATTGAAAACCCTGAAACAACACATCGGTCGATTTCTGATGCTGTGGACGCAATGCTGTCTGATAAGTCTTGGCGAATGGATGAAGATCAGTCTTTACTAAGAGAAATTGTTTTTTTATCTACTCAAGCTTCGCAGGCCGAAATTGAGTCTGTTACACAAATCCTTTCAAACTATAACTGGTTCAGATACTGGCTCATTTACTTAATTCGATTTTCATATTTAGCAGCCCAGTCAAATATTACCCAAGCAGAAATTCTTTCGACGTTTTCATATCTAGTCAGGGACCTTGCGCCATACAAAGGTGAGCCACGCGCTGCTTATGATTTGTTTTACCAAGAGGGATTTATTCGAAGATCATTCCATTGGGGATTACAACTCTGTAACGGTGATCAAGCTCTTTTAGAGAAGTGTTTATCTCAACTTGAAAGAGTTACTGAACTCGGTGGACCATTACCACAAGGCATGTATCTGGCTTTGATTGATCAGTATCTTTCATCACAACACGCAGTCGAAAAATTCAATAAATACTACGATGTTCAAAGTGAGGAGCGTGTTTACGCTCACGTGGCAGAATTTATGTTTGCATTTGCATCAGTCTTGGATAAGGATGATCAGCTTGAACAAGCCAAGCAACGATTTCAAGAAGGTGTTCGTGCTTTGATTGGCTACGGATTTCGGAAAGATCGTACGCTTAGTGAAATCCTATATTGCAGCGTTCCATATCAGCAGGCATATGGAACACTAGACCCTGACTGGTTTTATCGTTTATTAGAACTTGCACATGGCGTAGTTGCACATACTGATGGTAGATCTACCAATCGGTATCCAAATGAATGGTTTGATGAGTTCATCAAGATTTATCCAGACGAGGCTCTTCGTTTTCTAGTCACTAGAACATTAGAGAATTCCGAAGTCGAATTCTACGAAGAAAACGATTTCCTACACATATTGGAAGAGCATAAAGACCTTTTTTCTCCAACGCAATGGTTTTTACTTTGTAAGTCACTGCCATTAGCTGCTTCAGACAAGATAGTTTCCAACGCTCTATCTGTAAAACGTAAAATAGACTCTTCAATATCTCATGCTTATATCAGATGGTTAAAACAAAGACCATTTATTGACAAGAAATCAGAATACTCAAGCGAAACAGCGAATAGGTTCTTCGATGAATTTGGCATAAGTATTGATGTAAAAGAGAAGACATCTTATGCGAGTGATAATAGTGTCACCGTGCCACACGTGGGTCGTGACGCTATATTAGAAATGGATGTTGAACAAATATTGGCATTCCTTGAAAAGGATAAACTCACGGAAGCACAAAGCAAGCAGCTTGAAGAGCGCATACAACAAGTAACAGATTGGCAAGATGTAAAGAGTATTTTGCGTGCTATTGCCAAGACCTATAAGTATGGCCGTGACTTAGACAAATGGTTAGATGATTTTTTTCTAGGAGAAGATCAGACTTGGCTATATTTCAATTTATGCTTGTTTGTTTACGTATTAGATGGTTGGTTTACCGCGCTAAGTGGAATACATTTTTTTCAAAAAGCGTATCGTGTAAATCCGAACCAAACAACTGAATTTTTGTATGAAATACTTGCTGATGCAGTTTCAGAGGGGTTTTCTAATCGAAAAGTAGCGTGCAATCTCGTAGTGGCGCTTGCTTCCGTCAATCATGATCAAGCCGAAGTCACAACTATTATCAAAACTATCTACGATCTTGTAGAGCTAAGGCTGCCCTATGCCCCTAACTTGCAAACAGTTGAAAAACTACATAAATCCCTTGAAGACTTTGATCGCGATGAGCTAGTTGTAGCTTTATTGATTTCAAGGCTCAAAACGTTAACAACAGAAAAAACTCAGGGAGTTATTTGGTCTCTAATTTATCTTGCTCGAACAGCTCCCAACTCTTTATTACGACCGTATGAATGGGTGTTCTCTAAGACTGAACTGTTATTACCTATTCACAGATCATTGCTATTACAAATATTGCTAGAAAATGTAGAGAGACGAATAATTTCAGATACATTCATTGCATTGCAAATTGCACGTTATCCTACTGGATATTTCTTAGAAGACCAGCTGATTCGTAGGCTAGCGGGTAATAACTTGCCTTTAGCTGAACAGTCAAACTTACTTATTCATCATACAGAGCACCAGTATGATGAAGGTTTTTTCATCTTTTGGCATAGTAAATACGACAATTTGGTCAGGCATATAGGGGTTTTACATGGCTCCTATAATGCTTTTGTGCAGAAAAGAAACACTATTAGCGAGGAGCATAGCAAATATTACATTCGAAGTGATGATGTTATATGCCCTATAGTTTCGATTGCAAACGCGACATATGAAATTGCGAACAGTTATTACTACGATCAATTAAGAAACCAATTACCTTTCATAAATGAGTTATATACATTTGACCTTGATTTTTATTTAGATGAAATGTTTATATTTAGTGGATCGCAGGGTAAGCGGCCTGTGAACATTCAAGATGCAAAACACGTTCCAGAATTTTCAGCTACAAATGCAAATGCATTGCTAGATCTAGATGAAGATGTAGTGCTGGCGTATCAAGAGATTGAATTAGCTGGTGAATATCATGAAACGAAAGTTGAATACAAGGCTACTTCAACATTGGTGTTTGGAGATCAGCCCGAAAGTGATGAAGATAGATTCTATCCTTATAGATTCAGAGCTTCTCGATATGAAGGGAAGCTCTTAAAAACACTGCCTCTAGGCACGCCAATCTCAAGACTAGAAATTAGAGACAACTTGGAAGCATTATTGTTGCTATTCGTTTCTCCATATGTTGTTAAAGAACTGGGACTAAGAGTTTCGTTCAACAATAATCAAGGATTTCAGGCTGAAACTGATAATGGTGATATTGTCATTTGGCTAGAAACGTGGAAAGAGAATTATTTGGGTGACATAAGTCAAGGTACTGAATATCCAGCAAAACAAGGCTCTGCAGTCTTTATGAAGCGGGAGTTTTTACCTCGATTATTTGCTCTTTATAAGACTGCACCATGGATAGTCAAAACCTTGAGTGTAAAAAATCGACAATGACATTTACGCGTTATAAAAGCTCATTTGTGCTAAAATAAATACGACGCACCCACCTTGGGCGCGTCTTTTTATTTAACGTACTTGTGGAGTTTCTTATGCAAATTCGACCTCGAAAACAGATGTTGCTGACGGACACCAGCGGCGCATCGATGTTGGAATATGTGGTCATCGCCGCGATTGTTGTGGTCGTTGGCTGGGCAGCATGGATGGCGCTTGGCGACCAAATTGTCTCTGTTGTGGAGCGCGTGACTGGATTCTTAGGCGAGGCTGGCTAATGCTGCAGCTTTGTCGTGATCAACGTGGCTCAGCGATGCTGGAGACTGCGATTGTAATGCCGATGCTACTGCTGGCAATCCTTGCCGCGATCACGTTTGTGATGGGCGGTTATTCGTCTGTGATTGCCAATAACGCGGCCAACTATGGCGCACGCGTTGGCTCTGTGGCACAGTCTGGTCAAGCCGAACTGGCGCGTCAGTCTGCGGAGACCTATCTCGAAAACATTGGCATTGGGGAATATGACACCACCATTGTCGCCCCTGGCGGTACTGTCGGCAGCCTTGTCGGCGTCGAAGTGCGCTGGGCCATCCCCAACTTTTTCTACGGCATCGGGCGCT
>JAHDEP010000384.1 GCA_020628775.1 Rhizobiaceae bacterium
CGTTCTGAGCTTGAAATCACAAAAGACAATGTTGCTGAACTTAAAGGCAAGAAAGTTGCTGTGCCACTTGGTACTGCTGCGCATTCTGGCTTCCTAGCTCAAATGGCACATTTCGGCATTGCTGAAAGCGATCTTGAAATTGTGGACATGGCACCATCTGATTCAGCTGCTGCATTTGCACAGCCTAACACTGATCTTGCTATGGCTTGTGGTTGGGGTGGTTCACTTCGCGCAATGAAGCAACACGGTAGCCCAATCATCGAAGGTGCTGAAAAAGAAGCTGTTGTTGGTAAAGTGTTCGACGTGACATCTGTTCCAACTTCATTTGCTGAAGAAAACCCAGAAGTTTTGACAAAGTTCCTAAAAGTGACTGCTGACATGAATGCTAAATATGCAGCAGATTCAGCACCAATGATGGAATCAATTGCAAAAGCTGCTGGTATGGATGCAGAAGGTACTGCAGCTGTGATTGGCACATTCGTGTTCCCAACAGTTGAAACACAATTGTCAGCTGACTGGATGGGCGGCGGTGTTGCTGAATTCTTCACAAATGCTGCGGCAAGCCTTGAAGCTTCTGGCAAAATCAAAGCACTACCTGATTATTCAGCAGTTGTAGACGCAAGCTATCTTGAAGCTGCATCAAAAATGTAATTTGAACTTTTAAGTTCAATTCATGACTTCGCGTGGCGCATGATGCGCCACGCACCCCTTTTTCTCAAAATCGGAGGTGGCGCCAATGTCTGGTTTGATCATCAACGATGTTTCCATGACCTTCTCATTGCCCGACGGTGGTTCTGTAGAGGCATTAAAAAACATCAATCTTAATATCAAAAAAGGTGAACTGATGGCCGTGCTCGGGCCGTCTGGTTGTGGTAAAACTACACTTTTGAATATTTTGGCTGGCTTCTTAGCACCCACTGCCGGCGAAATTTCCCTAAACGGTGACCGCGTGACCGGTCCTCATTCTGAGCGCGGTATGGTGTTCCAAAAAGGCGCACTTTTTGAATGGATGAACGTATCTGATAATATCGGTTTTGGTCCTCGCATGGCCGGTCGTCCAAAAGAAGAGATCAGCAAGAGAACAAAAGAACTTCTTGAAATTGTTGGTCTGCAAGAATTTGAAAATAAAATGATCTATGAGCTTTCAGGCGGTATGCAGCAACGTGTTGCTTTGGCGCGCTGTTTGGCCAATGATCCCGATGTGATCTTGATGGATGAGCCGCTCGGTGCGCTTGATGCGCTAACACGAGAGAAAATGCAGAGCCTTGTCTTGGACATCTGGAAAGAAACAGGCAAAACAATCATCTTGATTACCCACTCTGTGGAAGAAGCACTTCTTCTGGGCGAGCGTCTTTTGGTTATGGCGCCAAGACCTGGTCGAGTTCACAAAGAGTATCAACTTCCATTTGCGGAAATCGGCGTTGGTGCTGATTTGCGTGAAGTTAAACGTCACAAAGATTTTGGACCCACACGTGACGAAATCCTGAATATGATTTGGGATATGGAAGAAGAAATTATGGGCCGGACGGAGAGTGCATAATGTTGGGTGAAATCGGCGATCTAATTTCGACAACGTTCTGGATGGTTCTCGGCATTGCCGCAATCTTCGGAAT
>JAHDEP010000385.1 GCA_020628775.1 Rhizobiaceae bacterium
CGCGAATTGATCAAAAACGGCATCGCCGAATACATGGTCAAGCCGGTTTCCATGTCAGATGTGATCGACACAATGGCATCGATCTTTGTCGATCCAGACGCTGATCCAGTTGGTAAAACTGTTGCATATTTTGGTGCAAAAGGCGGCGTTGGCGCTTCAACTCTAGCACATAACTGCGGCTGGGGTGTTTCAAATTTATTCTCCTCCGGGGTGATCGTCGCAGATCTGGATCTCGCTTATGGAACAGCGAATTTGAACTTTGATCGTGACCCGCTTCAAGGCACAGCAGAAGCTGTTTATTCTCAAAACAGAATAGACGATGTGTTTATGGACCGCTTGTTGGAAAAATGTTCAGAACATATGTCATTATTAGCAGCACCATCGATGATGGATAGAACATTTGATCTTGATGAAGATGCATTTATGCCAATTTTGGACATATTGCAGCGTTCTGCGCCAATGACGGTTTTTGATGTTCCGCATACTTGGAATTCATGGACACTCAATTTGTTATCCGCAGTGGATGAAGTGGTTGTTGTGGCTTCGCCGGATTTGGCAAATCTGCGTAATGCGAAAAACATTTTCGATGCATTAGCGCAAGCGCGTCCGAATGATCCTGTGCCACATTTGATTTTAAACCAGGTAGGTATGCCAAAAAGACCTGAAATCAGTGTTTCAGATTTTTGCAGCCCATTTGATGTCGATCCTCTTGCGGTGATCCCATTTGATGCTGCTTTGTTTGGCAATGCAGCCAATAGCGGACGCATGATCGCGGAAATGGATGCAAAATCCCCAACCGCTGAAACATTTTCACAAATTGCCCATGTGCTGACTGGTCGTTCACAGATCAAGAAGCAAAAAGGTGGGGCGTTATCTGGGTTATTGGCAAAACTTGGCCGGTAATTTGAAGCAATTTAGCATGGTACTGAGGCAGTTATATGTTTGGTAAACGTAGTGGCGGAAATGGCGGGAAGCCTTCATCTGGTTCAATGAATGTAATGGACCGGGTTGAAGCTGCGTCTCAATCTAACAGTCCAGCACCCAAGCCTTCTATTCGGGTTTCGGAAGCTCCAAAAGCACCTGTCAAAAAAATAAAAGTGACACCGCCAACGGCACCTGTTCAAAATGTTGAGCAGGAGCGAGACGAAAGTTACTACGATACAAAATCTCAAGTGTTTTCTGCGCTTATCGATACGATCGACTTGTCGCAATTGGCCAAGCTTGATGTTGAAAGTGCTCGTGAAGAAATCCGTGACATCGTCAATGATATTATCGCGATTAAAAACTTTGCGCTTTCTATCGCCGAGCAAGAAGAATTGCTCGACGATATTTGTAACGATGTTCTAGGATATGGTCCGCTTGAACCACTGTTGGCCCGTGATGATATCGCAGATATTATGGTCAATGGTGCAGGCAAAACCTATATTGAGGTGGATGGTAAAGTTCAGGAATCTCGCATTCGATTCCGTGATAACGGACAATTACTATCGATCTGTCAGCGTATTGTGAGCCAGGTCGGCCGCCGTGTCGATGAATCTAGCCCAATTTGTGATGCGCGCTTACCCGATGGTTCACGTGTGAACGTTATTGCGCCGCCTTTGGCAATTGA
>JAHDEP010000107.1 GCA_020628775.1 Rhizobiaceae bacterium
GTAATCTATGCCGAAACGGATGCTTTTATCCGTTCCGATTATGATACGTGGTCAAACTGTTGGTTACATAGTCCGCGCACAATCGATGTTTATTCATCACAAGATATTGGACTTATCATTCATCATGGCTGGGATAAAATTAGCCAGAACATGCGTGAGGCATTTGCCGTAGGTCATGGCTGTACTGCGAAAGCATATGAGAAGAAGAATGTTCAAATCACAATCGATGGTAATACGGCTTGGGCGATATTTGATGAGATCTCAAGGGTAAGCGCTGCCCATAAAGAAGAGCAAAGTTTTGAAACCAGAATCATGGAACGCACAGATGATGGTTGGAAAATTGCATTTGCATCGCTGATTGTAAAAGGTGAGCAGACGGAAACACCAAATCGGCTTGCGGTTTTGAAAAATGGCGAAGTGATTTGGATGGCGCCCGGAACAGACGAAATGCTGGCTAATTGCAGCGGGTTTACTATTTCGGCGGGACGGTTGCGGGCAAGCCGTCCAGCTTGGGATAAAGTGCTGCAAAACGCGCTTGCGCAAGCGGAAGAATTACACAGCTATTTCGCGCAGCATCGGTATTTGAAAGAAACAGGTCATCGGTACAGATATCCGATTATTTTGGGGGAAGATGAGAACGGTCACGTGGTTTGGTGCGCATTATCCGTGCGAGATGGCCGCACTTATGTGGATTTTGATCCTGATGCAATCTTAGAACGCCAGCTGTTAAGCGCCAAGGTCATTTTTGGATTGTCAGATGGTCAACTTGCATTGGCAAAACAAATCGCCATTGGTGACAGTTTAAAATCTTGCGCTCAAACATTGGGAATTACCGTTAACACAGCGCGCACGCATTTGACCCGAATATATGACAAGACAGGCGTGAATTCACAAACTGCGTTGGTGAGATTGCTGCTCAGCGTCACTTAAAAAAAGGATTTTGGGTCAATTAATTGACGATGTTATTACCTATGCGCAAGTGATCAAAACCAGATTTCGATCGAGTACCTAGATCCCGCGTAACGGGTTCTTGCCATCTATGACCAACAATTGCACCGCCCGGTGTCTGGTCAAATATATTATTAAATATCGACGTGCTTCGTGCACCTTCAACGACTGAAACCGCAATGCCGACAGGCACCTTGCGGATCACGTTTCCGGTGATATTCACCGAGCGTAAATAAGGACCCCAACCAACGAGCATACCCCATTTCGCAACATTCTCAATTGTATTTCCCGTAACCGATGCATCCGCTTCGACAGCTATGCCATGGCCAAACCCTGGGCCTTCCGGCGGGTAGGGGCCTTGATCGGTTATGTTGCGAATGAGGTTGCCTGTAATTGTGCTCAGGCGTCCATCTTTGTCGAAATTGGCGATAGAAATACCCATTGTACCGCCGTCGATTAAGTTGCCGGTGACCACAGCTCCTTGGAAAGCAAATTCGACATATAACGCGGTTTCGCCGGATCCATAACAAGAATTACCGGTGATATGAATGTTGGATGCTGAATTGGCTCTGATGGCAGAAAATGCGCAATCTGAAATGTGATTGTCGTTGATCATCACATTACCTGCACGGAAAACGTTGATCCCATTGCCAAATGGGCCGGTGCCGCCGTTTTGCGCTGAAATTCGTTCAATGCGATTGCCTGAGATAATTGTATTATCTTCACCAATTGCCCAGCGATGCACCAAAATGCCGCCATTCGCACAATCATGGACATAATTATCGCGGATGGTCAGGCCCAATCCCTCAACAGAAAACAAAGCTGCATCTGCAGCGCCCGCAAGATCGCAGTTTTGAACGATGCCACCGCATCGCTCAAGGGATATTCCATATTTTGAGCTGCCTAAAACTGAAACATTATCGAGAAATAACTTAGGACAATTTCTGACGTTTAAAAGCCCGTTGGTATAGGCTCCAAAGGAGTTGTTCGCGCCATCAAGTATGATGTCTTTTAATTCCAAACGACGAACGTTTTCACCGATTAACCCATGCCCTCGACCCGTATAAACTAACCGAGTGGCCCCAGGAATACCTTGGATGCGTACATTGTCGGGCAAATCGATGTTTGAAATATAATAGTTCCCAGCTGGGATATATAAAACCTGATTGGTCGCAGCTGTTTCCACGATCGCGTCGAGCAAAAGCTTGCTTTGATCACCTACAACATCGGGCAAAAGTCCACGATCCGTTGCATCAATTGCGCCACGTAACCCACTGACATTGACTAAATCATTGGAAGTATTTTGCGCATAACTGGGAAGGGCTACAACAGCTGTTGTCGCCAAAAAGCCTGCCAATAACTGGCGTCTATTGATTTTTGGATCTGCCAAAAAATCTACTCGCTGTCCCAATTTGTCCTCTTAATCTCTCAAGATAGAGCAAAAAGCTTAAAATCAACTCGCTTTTGGCCAAGCAATTGCGCGGAAAATGTCAATCTTTTGGAAAGGTTTGTGATTGCGGCGCGCCAATGGGTCCCCTATAGTTCGCGCCAACAATGCCGCCGCGTGCAGAATCACTGGTGGTAGGGGGATATAACTCGAAGAGATGAGTAAAGAATGATAATCGACGATCACATTTACATCGGCACAAGCCGCCACCCAGACGATAGCCCAAACAAGGGTGAATACCTAAAGCTTAAATATGCAAACCGGCATGGTTTGATTACCGGTGCAACAGGAACCGGTAAAACAGTGACGCTGCAAATTTTAGCAGAGAGTTTTTCAAATGCGGGTGTTCCGGTTTTTTGTGCCGACGTGAAAGGTGATTTATCTGGTCTCGGTATTAAAGGCGAATACAAGGATTTCCTTGAAAAACGCGCCAATACTATCGGACTTGATCCTTATGAGTTCCAGGAATTTCCGGTAATTTTTTGGGATCTTTTTGGGAAAAAGGGCCACAGAGTTCGTACGACAATTACGGAAATGGGACCGCTACTTTTATCACGCTTGATGGATGCGACAGACGCCCAAGAAGGTGTCATCAATATTGCCTTTAAAATCGCTGATGAACATGGCTTGCCGCTGGTTGATCTTAAAGATTTGCTCGCGATGCTGAAATATATGGGCGAGAATGCGAAAGAACTTTCTGGTCTTTACGGCAATATCTCAAAATCATCCATTGGCGCAATCCAACGTGATCTATTGGTGCTTGAGCAGCAGGGCGCAGATGATTTCTTCGGTGAGCCAGCGCTGGAAATCAGCGATATCATGCGTACAACCAATGACGGGCGAGGGGCTGTTAGCATTCTTGCCGCGGACAAGTTGATGATGAACCCGCGCCTTTATGCAACATTCTTGTTGTGGTTATTGTCTGAATTATTTGAGCAACTGCCTGAGATCGGCGATCCGGATAAGCCAAGGTTGGTGTTCTTCTTCGACGAAGCGCATTTGTTATTTGATGAAGCGCCAAAAATCTTGATTGATCGTGTTGAGCAAGTTGTTCGCTTGATCCGATCTAAAGGGGTTGGGGTTT
Organism: Rhizobiaceae bacterium; assembly: GCA_020628775.1. Taxonomy (GTDB): domain Bacteria; phylum Pseudomonadota; class Alphaproteobacteria; order Rhizobiales; family Rhizobiaceae; genus Lentilitoribacter. The sequence continues at coordinate 3,480 of JAHDEP010000107.1, forward strand.
ATTTTGTAACGCAAAACCCATTGGATGTGCCTGATACGGTTCTTTCGCAACTGGGTAACAGAATTCAGCATGCATTGCGCGCTTATACCCCGCGTGAACAAAAGGCTGTGAAAGTTGCAGCTGATACATTCCGGCCAAACCCTGAGTTTGATTGTTTTGAAACAATAACCCAGCTTGGTGTGGGCGAAGCGCTTGTATCGACGCTTGAATCCAAAGGTGTGCCTTCAATGGTGGAGCGAACACTTATTCGCCCACCATCTTCGCGACTTGGACCGCTATCTGATAGTGAACGAGATGATGTTGTCCGCGTGAGTCCTGTTGCAGCACAATATGATCGTGAGATCGATCGTGAATCCGCATTTGAGATTTTACGAGAACGCGCTGAACGTGCAGCCGAACGCGAGGAAGAAGAGCGTGAACGCGAAGCACGTGAAGAAGAGGAAGAAATGAAGGAAAGTCGCCGTTGGACCTTACCAGGTTTTGACGACGATGATGATGATGACGATGATTACGATAACCGTGGTCGTAAGCGTACATCACGCCGTAAAACAACAAAGCGCAAATCTACGCGTCGCCGTCGTCAAACCGTTGCAGAAGCTGCAATGAAATCCGCTGCGCGATCTGTTGCAACTTCGCTTGGTAGAGCTTTGGTCCGAGGAATTCTTGGAAGTTTGAAGAAGGGATTCTAAGTAATGGCTGACCAAAAAGTTGATACATCATCGCCAACACTCACTTGGAACTATGTCGATGGTGATTGGATTGAAGGTAATGTTCCGATCATTGGCACAACCTCACATGCTTCATGGCTTGGATCCACTGTGTTTGATGGTGCACGTTGGTTTGAGGGTTTAGCGCCTGATCTTGATCTACATTGCGAACGGGTCAACGCATCAGCACTTGCCTTAGGCTTGGAGCCCACCAAAACGCCAAAAGAAATTGAACAGCTGGCTCTTGAAGGCATTAAGCGTTTTGATGGGAAAACAGCGGTTTACATCAAACCGATGTATTGGGCAGAACATGGCGGATATTCGCTTGTGCCGGCTGATCCTGCATCCACACGCTTTTGTTTGACATTGTTTGAAACAGCAATGTTGCCGCTACAGGGCTTTACAGTCAGTGTATCGCCATTTCGTAGACCAAGCATTGAAAATGCGCCAACAAATGCCAAGGCAGGCTGTTTATATCCAAATAATGGACGTGCGCTTTTGGAAGCTCGTTCTCGCGGGTTTGGCAATGCTTTGGTGCTCGATATGTTGGGCAATGTGGCGGAAACGGCGTCCTCCAACGTATTCATGGTGAAAGATGGTGTTGTATATACCCCTGTAGCAAATGGTACATTCCTTGCCGGTATTACCAGAATGCGGATCATGAACCTGTTAAGAGAAGCCGGGCACGAAGTGGTCGAAAAAAGCTTGAAAGTCAGCGATTTCATGGATGCTGACGAGATCTTTTCTACCGGAAACCATTCCAAGGTTTTACCGATCATTGGAATTGAAGACAAAACCCTTCAAATTGGTCCGATTGCGACTAAAGCACGTAAATTATACATGGATTGGGCAAAGGCAGGTTAGAAACCCCGCTGCGCTTCATCCCAGATAAATTTGTAAATAGTGACGATTGTTCTTGTCCAAGGCGGGTGCACTCATTATTTATGTGAAACAATAGAATCTATTATGTTTAATTATTGGAGATAAACATGGCCTTTGAACTGCCCGATCTACCTTATGACTACGATGCGCTTGCACCTTACATGTCGCGCGAGACGCTCGAATTTCACCACGATAAGCACCACAATGCTTATGTGACAAAAGGCAATGAATTGGCAGAAGCTGCTGGCATGGCTGATTTGTCTCTCGAAGAGATCGTGAAAAAATCATATGGCACAAATGCAGGCCTATTTAACAATGCAGGTCAGCACTACAACCACATCCACTTTTGGAAATGGATGAAAAAAGATGGTGGCGGCACATCACTTCCAGGTGCTTTGCAATCAGCAATCGATAGTGACCTTGGTGGTTACGACAAATTCCGCGCTGATTTCATCAATGCTGGTATGACACAATTTGGTTCAGGCTGGGCTTGGCTTGCAGTTAAAGATGGTAAGCTTGAAATCATGAAAACACCAAATGGCGAAAATCCACTTGTCATGGGTGCATCACCAATTCTTGGCTGTGATGTTTGGGAACACTCATATTACATCGATTACCGTAATGCGCGTCCGAAATATCTAGAGGCATTCGTCGATAACATGATCAACTGGGATTATGTTTTGGAAATGTACGAAGCAGCTAGCTAAGTTATTTGAATAACTAAAAAAGCCCCGGCCTGATTAAATTCAAGTCGGGGCTTTTTTGTAAGTTTTATAGGCGATTAGTTTGTTAATCGTGTCAAAGTATTCGCTGTCGATTTACCGATTTTCTCAAACGCGGCGACAAGTTCATTTGCTGTCTCGGGCTCAAAGTAATCATCGCTTGAAGACGCACAATACTCCAGCAATTGCTGACCTCTAGTCGGCGCTGCAAATGCGACCGCAAAGATACGAATACCTTCATTCTTAGCGTTGTCACAGATCGCTTTTGTCGCGGTATCATCGCTAGAGCGGTTGTTCGAGCCATCCGTCATGAACAGCATGAATTTATCAGGGTTCTGACCGTTCTTAGCCATATGCGCGTTATACTCTGCCGCATTTGAATTCTTAAGTTGGTCATATGCCCACTTCACTGATTTCGTTGATGCAGTACCACCGGATGCATACATGCCATCAATATAACTGCCAGCCGAACTTGTGCCCCATTCCATATTTGTGGTGCCGCGGATATAGCTTGAATAAGCACTTAAGCCCGTTCTCACATAAGTTTGCGTCGGATCAGCAGAATTTAACTGAGCAAACAGTGCTGCCGCTGCGTCCTGCAACGCCTCAATTTTCTTGGTCGGCTGATAATATGAAATCACAGTACGAATATTCTCTGCCAATGTTTCCTGATCTGAGAATCTTGACCCCAACGAAGCACGGCGACAAATTTGCTTTGCCTTGCCATTATTCATTGATCCAAGGTTCAAGCTATTTAAGAAATAAGCTTTGGCAGTCGCATTTGTCGACATACCCTGGCAATCATGCCATGAATAGTTTTCTGCAATCCATTTTACCTGCCATGAAGCTAAACCATCAGTGCCCATAACTTTGGTAATGGCATTGGTAACTTTAGTTGCTTGATTGCTCGTGATACCGAGTGCTGATTGAATATCAGCTTGCGATGCCTGCGAATTTGGCAACTGCCAACCCATCGAGCCAGAAACGTCAACGACGAGACCTAACGAAAGCGCACCTTGAATTTCCTCAGTACCTGCTGTTGCACCTGATAAGATTGATACACTCATTGTGTCTTTACCAAAGATCGACGCAAGCGGAGTTGTGTCCTGGGTAGCCGTGCCTCCAATACTAACATTGTAGGTGGTTACGCCATTGTCGACAACTTTGGTTACGCTGATTTGCGGTGTAATGGACAAATTTGTAAAACGGCTTGTATCGCTTTCCATTTGCGCTAGCAGAAGTTTTTTTGCAAACTCTTCCGCATCAGCCATATCAAGCGTACCTTTATTGATACGTGTTGCAACAGCAAGAGACACAGAGTCAGATGCAGCCTGCATACGGCCTTTCATCGCAGCCATGTTGACGACATCAAGAGACATACTTGCGCCAAGCAATAATACTGGCGTCAAGATAGCGGCCATCATCGCGAAGTTTCCGCGCTTACAATCTTTTAGCGCTGTGAAACCACGAAGTTCAGAAGCTTTTGTTTTAAAAATCTTTTTCATGTTACCCCACAAGCCCGAAGGCACTCAAATAAAACCAAGCGATTTGGTCAATTCAATTTATTGTTTGGGAGTATTGTACTAGGCATTCATAAAAAAATGCCTAGCAAGCATGATTAAATATATCTCAAATGGGTAGGTAAAATTCGAGTTAATTTAGTTAAGACTGCTTAGGATTAGTTGATCAATCTTGTTGCAGATTTCGAAGTTTCCGAACCAATATTGGTAAATGCAGCGATAAGCTCTGAGGCTGTTTCAGGTTCAAAATAGTAATCTGAAGTTGGCTCAGAGGCACAATACTCCAATAGTTCTTGCCCGCCCGCAGGCGCCGCAAACGCAACAGAATAGATCTTAATTCCGTCAGCTTTTGCCTGATCACAATACGATCTTGTCGATGTATTATCGCTTGTATAGTTGTTGTTACCATCCGTCATGAACAGCATGAAACGCTCTGGAACTTGGCCATTCTTGTTCATGTGTTCTGTCGCTTCAGTCGTATTTGAAGTTTTCAGTTGATCATAACCCCATTTTACAGCGTCTGTAGAAGCTGTACCACCGCTGGCAGTTAGAGTTGTTGCAAAGCTTGTTGCTGACGCTGTGCCCCATTCCATATCTTTATAGCCTTTAATGCTGCTGGCGTATGAAATGATACCTGTTCTGACATATTGTTGCGATGGATCTGCCTCATCAAACTGCGCAAATAAACTTGCAGCAGCAGTTTTGAGTGCGTCGATCTTACTCGTCGGGCTATTTTCCACGACAGTTGAAAGGTTTGCAACCAAAGCTGTTGCATTGGTTCCGTAATATGTCGCTGCATAGGTTGGATATGCGCAATATAGATAAGCTTGATAATAGCTGTCAGACGTCGGTTTATTAATGGCCTGCAAAAACGCGGTTTTATCGCCACCACCATTGTAGAAATCAATACAATCAGACGTCGTGTAATTTTCTAAAACGTAGATAACATCATCTTCCGTTAGACCGTAATTATTCATAACAGTGCCGATGTAGCTTACAATCACGCCAGCTTGGCTGCTAGTAACACTCAGTGCCGCTTCAACTTCTGTGGTTGATCCGCCAATACTACTACTCATAGAACCGGAGACATCGACAACCACCGCCATTGAGAAGGCACCGATTTCCTCTTCCGTTGCTGTCGTCGCCGTAGAACTGGTTGAAACAGTCATCTGGCTTTTGCCGAAAAATTGAGCGAGTGGCGTTGTGTCTTGGCTTGCACTCCCACCGATTTCAACATCCCAAGATGTCTGGCTAGATGAAGAGCTGTTTTCAACGACATTTACATTCGGCGTGACAACTAGATTTATGAAGCGATCTTGCTCACTGGACATCTGCGCAACAAGAAGCGAGGAGGCAAAGCTTTCCGCGTCATCTATTGATAAGTTGCCATTTGCAATACGTGTTGCAACAGCCAGTGAAACCGAATCCGAAGCTGCCTGTAAACGACCTTTAAGTGCCGACATGTTGGCAACATCAAGCGCCAAACTACCCGCAACCAATACCACAGGGGCAATCACTGCAGTGAGCAGAGCAAAGTTGCCTTTGTCGTTATTACCAAAGTTTTTGATCATTTGCGCTGTCGTTGACAGCAGGGTAGTCTTCTTCATCGGGCGCTCCAAGCATTGTCCGTCGCGGCATTCATTGCTGCAGGTTTATCACGTTACCCCGCCCCCGAGGTTTCATCACGTTCGGACCAAACTACTTGATAGGAATGAAGATTTTGCTAGCGCACGTGTTTAACAGATCTGAAAATGGATCATGAAAAATTTAACTAAATCGGCCAGGTTTTCATCGTAAAAATGGCTACCTGACCAATCTTGATTTTGCTATTCTTGTATGCCGGCAGTTTTGAGCGCAAAGGCATATTCAACGGCAATTTCTTCTAATCGTTGGAACCTACCAGCGGCTCCACCATGACCTGCACCCATGTTCGTTTTTAAGAAGATTGGAGCATCACCTTGTTGATTTGCGCGCAGTTTAGCAACCCATTTGGCAGGCTCCCAATAAGTTACGCGCGGATCTGTGAGCCCGGCAAGTGCCAGTATCGGCGGGTATTCTTTTGCCTCAACATTATCGTAAGGTGAATAAGACGCGATATATTCATATGCCTCTTTGCTTTCAATTGGGTTGCCCCATTCCGGCCATTCTGGCGGTGTAAGTGGCAAAGTATCATCCAGCATTGTGTTTAAAACATCGACAAATGGCACAGCTGCAATCACCCCGCCAAAAGCATCTGGAGCCATGTTCACACAAGCACCCATGAGCATGCCCCCGGCTGAGCCCCCTTGTGCAACAATGCGATCGTGGGAGGTGAAGTTTTCGCCTACAAGATATCGAGCTGCTGCAACAAAATCTTCAAATGTATTTTTCTTATGCTCGCGTTTGCCATCATCGTACCATGCAAATCCTTTGTCTTTGCCACCGCGAATATGCGCGATTGCGTAAACAAAACCACGATCAACGAGCGAAAGACAATTGGTATTAAAAGAAGCTGGGATCGACATCCCATAGGATCCATAACCGTACAACAGAGCTGGCGCTGAGCCATCAAGTTTGGTGTCTTTGTGATACAGCAAGCTCACAGGAACAAGTGTGCCATCGTGGGACGGGGCCATGACGCGGCGTGTTACATAATCAGCGATATCATGACCAGATGGCACTTCCTGCGTTTTGAGTAAATCACGGGCGCGGGTC
>JAHDEP010000386.1 GCA_020628775.1 Rhizobiaceae bacterium
CCTGCAGCTGCCGGCTCATTAATTGTATAAACAACGTTGATGTCCTGATCTTTAGCCAGAAGGTTTTCCATAGCTTTACGGCCACCTTCTTCATTACCGGCTGTTACATCGTTGCCAACAATTCTTGGATCCGTTTCATCACCCCATTTATTAGGATCACCTAGATCAATTCCAAAACCTTGCAAGAAGCCTTGGTCGCGCAGAACGCCAACTGAAGGCTGACTTACTGCCAAATCAAGCATCGCGATTTTTGCGTCTTTCGCAGCATCACCAAGTGACGCAGCAGCCCATTTACCGATAAGCTCACCTGCTAGGAAGTTATCAGTTGCAAATGTAGCATCCGCAGCATCAATTGGCTCAAGTGGTGTATCAAGTGCGATAACAACAAGGCCAGCATCACGTGCTTGCTCAACAGAAGATACGATGGATGAAGTGTCAGACGCAGTTAGCAGAATACCTTTTGCGCCATCTGCAATGCATGTTTCAATCGCTGCAACTTGCGTTTCATGGTCGCCATCAACCTTACCAGCAAAGCTTTTTAGCGTAATGCCAAGCTCTTCAGCTTTAGCTGTCGCGCCTTCTTTCATCTTAACAAAAAACGGATTCGTATCTGTTTTTGTGATCAAGCAAGCTGTGATTCCATGGCCATCCGCTGATGCGGGTGTAATTGCAGCTGCTGACGCAGCTAGCGATACAGCAAGTGCTGCAAAAATAGACTTTTTCATAAATTCCTCCCTAGTGCTCCGAACAACCAGACGGTTCTGGTTCCTGAGCTGTTTCAATGTCAACGTTAACTTTCATAATAGAAGATTAGTATCGATGTCAATAAATAAATAAAGTTGATTTATTAATTAAATATGGCATCTTTTAACTTTGAAGAGTTTTGTATAAAAGAGATCGCATGGACATGCCAAAGATCAGATCATTAAGCGGCGGGGCGAACCAAAGTGGTTTAAGAGACTACAATGAACGCCTATTGCTTTCTATGCTTTTGCGAAACGGACCGATGCCAGGAAGTGACCTTGCGCGGCTAGCTGGTCTGTCGTCTCAAACAGTGTCTGTAATTTTGCGTAAGCTTGAAAATGATGGGCTTTTAGAACGCGGTGAACCCAAAAGGGGTGGGCGTGTTGGAAAGCCATCCGTACCGATGGGCTTGGCCGCAAAAGGTGTGTTGTCTCTTGGCCTTAAGATCGGGCGCCGAAGTTCTGAGCTTATTCTTATTGGTTTTACCGGATTGATCATCGATCAAATCAGTATCAATTATTCAAGCCCTGTTCCGGATGAGATATTTACGTTTTTAACCGAAGGCATGGATAAACTGCTCGAAAGTTTAACCGAAGCTGAGCGCGCACGTATTTGCGGGATAGGTATTGCTGCGCCGTTTGAATTGACCAATTCTTATAAACAGCAAGACAGTATCTATGAGGATTTTGAAGCCTGGAGCGATGTAAATCTGGTTGAAGAAATCGCCAATCTCACCCATTTGCCTATTCATCCAGCCAATGACGCAACAGCTGCATGTAAAGCTGAACACGTCTATGGTCGCGGAAAAGAGTTCCGCGATTATGCCTATTTTTTCATTGCAGCCTATATCGGTGG
>JAHDEP010000001.1:0-25515 GCA_020628775.1 Rhizobiaceae bacterium
TTGATACCATCTTGAACGACACCAATCTGCTCAAAGAACCCTGCTAATTCCCACATGATCCAGTGAGATAAACCATTTAGGCGCAGTGCAAGCGCAATACCCACGGCGATAGCACCAATGGTAATATTACCGTCTGACCAAAACCAGATGGATACAGCACCAACAGCAAACAACAACAAGTTATTGTTATAGGTCACACCGAGATCAAGCTTAGTCACGAGACGCATTTGCTTAAACACTGTCACCAGAAACGGATCCATACTGTCTTTTGCGTATTCAAGCTCTCGGCCTGCATGAGAAAACAGTTTCACAGTGCCAATATTGGTATAGCTATCAACAATTCGCCCTGTCATGATTGAGCGCGCATCAGCCTGCGCTTGAGAGACGACTTTCAGCTTTGGCACAAAGAACATCAACAAAGATGCATAGATCACAAACCATGCGAGGAATATGATCGAAATGCGCCAATCAATGCCAATCAAAAGCACAATCATCGCCAAAAACTGAACGATTACATAGACGAATGTATCGAGCATTTTCATCACAGCTTCACGAACAGCCAGCGATGTTTGCATAACCTTTGTTGCAACACGCCCAGCAAATTCATCGGCAAAAAAGCTCATACTATGCTGCAGCAATCTGCGATGCATTAGCCATCTAATCGACATCGGATAACTACCAAGCAATGTTTGGTGGGTCACCAATGCATGCAATGTTGAGATGATAGGCAAGCCAATTAACACAACCAAGCCCATCATCCATAAAACTGAAGCATTCTCTTCAAAGAAGGTGTCGGGATCACTTGCTGTTAGATAGTCAACAATATCACCCATAAAGCTATATAAAAGCACCTCACCGATCGCGATGCCTGCGACCAGCAGCGTACCCATCAACAACCACGGTGATGCATGACGCGAATAATGCCAACAAAACGCAAATAAGCCCTTTGGCGGCAAGACCGCATCATTTTTTGGATAAGGATTTATACGTTGTTCAAACCAAGAAAACATGAAAAATGTCCTATATGATAACGAAACCAGTAAAAATAAAACGTCGATCGACGCGCTTTACATACTGATAAAGAAAAAAAGGAATTCGCAAACAAATGCGAATAATTTTTATTAAAATTGGGAGAGCCGGGTGAGAACTTCACCAAGGCTGCGACTACGATGAAAACGCGTAGCGAGAGGTGGTTTTAAGCGTTATTTGCCGGTCGATTAATTTGACGGGGACGCTGCGGAATGAAAACCGAAATCCATTGAGAGCGAGAAATAACGCGGGTAACTTTGTCCATAACGAAACACTCCTTCTCATTAGCAAATAACTGTTCTTTGCGAACTTCACATGAGTTAACTATATCCGTTAACGTTCAAAAAGCTAGCTAGATCCCTCTAAGATTGTCTGACAAATGAAAACACTGTTGCCAATTTGCACCATTCATTCTATCGAAGTCGCATGATTCAAATAGCACTTTATCAACCCGACATCCCGGGCAACACCGGCACAATAATGCGCATGGCAGCATGTCTTGGCGTACCGCTTCACATCATTGAACCGGCTGGCTTTGACCTTTCAGAACGCAATTTAAAACGCGCAGGAATGGACTATCTAGAGCTGACCAACTTAACGCGTCATATTTCATGGCAGGCATTTTATGATTGGCATATTGCAGAAAATAACCGCCTCATTCTCGCATCAACAAAAGCTGCTCAACCCTATTGTGATCTTGAATATGGTGACAATGACGTGCTGCTTTTTGGCCGTGAAAGTTCGGGCGTGCCCGATAATGTTCACAACACAGTTGATGAGCGCATTCTCATTGAAATGCAGCCCAATATGCGATCATTGAATTTGGCAATGTCTGTTGCGATGATCTCCGGTGAAGCCATACGCCAAACGCGCATATAGCAAATGCGACAAACACACGTTTAGTATTTGCAAACAATCTATTCCATTCCGATACGCATATTGTTATGAACAAGTGATATAAACCTAATCGAGATTTCCATGAGACAGCGTCCAGATTTACCCGTCGGATTACCCGATGACATCGAAGAGAAAAAAGAAAAAGCGCGGCTTTGGTTTGAGAACTTAAGAGATGTCATCTGTGCAACGTTCGAAGCATTAGAGGAATCAGCGGAAAATCCGCAATACGAAGGTGAACCGAGTAAATTCGTTCAGACCGATTGGCTTCGTGATGAAGGCAAAGGCGGCGGCGGCTTGATGTCAATCATGAAGGGCCGCGTGTTTGAAAAAGTCGGCGTTCACACATCAACTGTTTATGGCGAATTCTCACCAGAGTTTCGCAGTCAAATTCCAGGTGCTGAAGAAGATCCAAGATTTTGGGCATCAGGTATCTCGCTTATTTGCCACCCGGTAAATCCAAACGTTCCCGCGGTACACATGAACACCCGCATGGTCGTCACTTCAAGCCAATGGTTTGGTGGCGGTGCTGATCTAACACCTGTTCTAGATCGCCGAAGAACTCAGGAAGATGCGGATACTCAGCTTTTCCATAAAGCTATGGAAATCGCTTGTAATCGACATGAGATCGCAGATTATCCAAACTATAAAGATTGGTGTGATGAATATTTCTATCTACCACACCGTAAAGAAGCGCGCGGCGTTGGCGGAATTTTCTATGACTGGCTGCATAGCTCAGATGAAGATGGCGGCTGGGATGCTGACTTCTTATTCACCCAGGATGTTGGTCGCGCATTTTCAGTTGTCTATCCAAAAATAGTCAATGCCAATGCCAGCAAGAGCTGGACGCAGGACGACCGCAAAGAACAGATGGTCCGCCGTGGCCGGTATGTAGAATTTAATCTACTTTATGATCGTGGCACAATTTTCGGACTTAAAACTGGCGGCAATGTAGACTCGATCTTGTCATCCCTGCCCCCAATTGTTGAGTTTCCATAATTTCGCTTGGATTAAAGTTTTTCCAGCAAATCTGACTTGGTCAAATTGAAGTTGCTATCAATCCAGTGCTCTTCAAGCTCTTTCAGCTTTGCACCCATTTCTTTACCAACATCAATCCCAAGCGCGATCAAGTCCTTACCTGAAACAGGAAATGCAGGTTCGGACCAATTGTCCGCGCGTTTTAAAAGCTTTGAAAAGCCAGCTGATTCTATCATTGCAGCATCATCGGCCTCCGCACGCGACCGCGCACTGATTAAAGACAGCTTCAGCACGTCTTTAATACCCGAATGTGATCCGCGATAAATTTGCCGATCCAATGCAGTTTCCGCCATATCATGCGCAATTTTCGGTGTTTCAGCCCAATGCTTTAATCTGCTGCGCTCCGCGCCTGACATTTTCAATCGCCCTGCCATTTCAACAATTCGGTCCGGATCGGGTGGAATAATTGATTCTAAAACAAGCAATGGGTCATTATCCCATTCCATTGCTGATTGCGTTTCAACGAGTGGTCCAATGCTATCTATCCCCCACTTCTCAGTTTCAGGGAAAATCGCTGTTAGAACACCCGTTGTACGCATCCATAATAGTGCGCGTGACGGATCATTCGCGCCAAAGAGCAGACGCATTTCTTTCCAGATACGTTCAGCCGACAACTGAGATAGTTTTGAAACCGCACGGGCGCTGGCTTTCAAGCCTTCGGCATCCGGCCGACCTTTGCCATATTGCGCGAAAAACCTAAAAAAGCGAAGTACACGCAGATAATCTTCTTTAATGCGCTGTTCCGCATTGCCGATAAATCTAACATTTGCACTTTCAATATCATCAAGCCCGCCGACCAGATCAATCACATCTCCATTGATATCAGCATATAAGCCATTGATGGTAAGATCGCGTCTATCGGCATCTTTTTGCCAATCCGTTCCAAAGCGAACCTCTGCATGGCGACCGTCTGTCTCGATATCTTCTCTTAAAGTTGTCACTTCAAAAGTCGCACCTTTATGAACAATCGTGATCGTTCCATGCTCAATGCCTGTGGGGATAGCCTTCATACCCGCAGTTTCAGCACGTTCTATGACATCCTGTGGCAATAAAGTTGTAGCGATATCAACATCAGCAACATCATGCCCCATAAGAGAATTACGAACCGCACCACCGGCAACACGCGCTTCGCCGCCATCAGCGTTCAATAATGAGAACACGTTTTGAAAATGCTCATTTTGAAACCAAACGCGATCTTTAACAGAATGTGGAACGCTCATGCATATAGCCTCTCATAAAGCGTGCGAATAATGCCCGCTGTCACACCCCAAATTCTGTGTTCGGAGTGCTTAATTGTATAAAAATACCGACGTTTGTTTTGCCACACTAAACTATCGTGAACATGATTATCCGGGTTCATCAAATCCATCAGCGGCACTTCAAAAATCTGATCAACTTCATCAGGGCTCGCTGTTAGATTATATCCAGGCTTTACCAGTGCTAAGACAGGCGTGATGGAAAATCCGGTGAGTGAACGGTAAATCGGCAACTGACCAACAGGCTCGATGAAATCCGCATTCAAACCGATTTCTTCCTCAGCCTCACGCATCGCAGCGTGTTCTGGCGAAGCATCATCGGCATCAATTGCCCCTCCGGCAAAAGCCACCTGTCCAGAATGCTTTCGTAGTTTCTCAGTTCGAACGGTTAGAATAACCCGCGCCACATCATCATCTGCAATAACAGGAATTAAAACAGCTGCAGGACGGAGCTTGAGTTTTTGCAATTCTTCGGACAAATCGGGGTTAAGCCGATGATCACCATGCGTTTCAGACAGCGCGATCGGATCATGCTTTAAAATCTCATGATGATCAGCTTTTGAAAGATCGGCAAATTCCTGCGCAGAATAGTTCTTGGTCATGTTGGCAAAATTATTCATTACGATTGCGCGTTCAATTCTGCCATTGTCATAATGGGATAGACCTGACCGTTTGATTTCACTGCAAACATCGCTTCGCCATCAATTTCAATCTCTTCTCCCAAATCAACAAGATCGTACATTGTTGCCCGGTTGACCAATGCTTCGAGACGCCCACGAACATGAAAATAAGGTTTTAGTTCAGCGTCTTTTCCGGCGATATCAAATCTCAATGGATTGTCTTTTCCAATTTCAATAAGCTCACCCACATTGGTTCTAAAAGTTAAAACTTGGCCGTTGTTATTTTCGCTTACCTGCATTTCAACCGCTAAGAAATGCGCATCGACCACTCTGATTCGCACTTTCTCGACAGGGGTAACAAGGTAAGTTTCCCCATCTTCGTCTTTTCTCAACACGGACGAAAATAGTCTTACAAGTGATTTACGCCCCATGGGTGTTCCCATGTAAAACCATGTTCCATCACGGCGTATTTCCATGTCCAAATCACCGCAAAACGGGGGATTCCATGCATCAACTGGAGGCATTCCACCGTCTGTCGCATTGCGGTCTTCCATGGCTCTACGCACCATTTCAGCAAGTCCGCTGGTATCTGTCGATTTTGTTAAGCTATCATTTGTCATTATTCTGTCCAAAAAGCACTAGATAACGAAATAGTGCATCATTGCCCTCTTGTCAGCCATCTGTAAGAGAATAAGCTACGTAAAACAAATCAGTTATGAATTTTAATCAGCATTGAAAGTAGATCGTAACATGGGAAGCAACGAAAACCTCGACAAAGGACTAAGCGAAAAAGAAATTGTAAAGCGCGCTGATAAAGCTCTCGAGCAATTGGCAAATGTGCGCGATGAGGTTGGCCAGGTTATCTTTGGTCAGGAATCTGTTGTTGAGCGAACCATCGTTTCAGTTTTATCAGGCGGGCATGTGTTGCTCGTTGGTGCTCCCGGGCTTGCAAAGACCAAATTGGTTGAAACATTGGGGACCGTTTTAGGCATCACTTCAAGCCGGATCCAATTCACCCCAGATCTAATGCCAGCTGATATCTTGGGCTCTGAGATCTTGGACGAAGATCAAAAAGGCAATCGCAAATTTAAGTTCATTCCCGGTCCGATCTTCACGCAGTTACTCATGGCTGATGAGATCAACCGCGCATCGCCTCGAACCCAATCAGCTTTATTGCAGGCAATGCAGGAACATCATGTGACTGTCGCAGGACAACGCCATGATATGCCAAAGCCGTTTCATGTGCTCGCAACACAAAACCCATTGGAGCAAGAAGGAACTTATCCGTTACCGGAAGCTCAGCTTGACCGCTTCTTAATGCAAGTAGATGTGCCTTATCCATCTGATGATGCAGAAAAACGCATCTTGCTCGAAACAACGGGTAAAGATGAAAACACTGCGAAAAGCGTGCTGGACACGAAATCACTAATTGAAATCCAAGAGCTCGTTCGTACCATGCCCGTGAGCGATAAGGTGGTGGATGCAATCCTTGAATTGGTCCGTTCTGCAAGACCTGGCCACGGCGATGAAATCGTTGATAATGCCGTCTCATGGGGCCCGGGTCCTCGTGCAGGCCAAGCCATGATGCTGTGTGCTCGTGCCCGTGCTTTATATGATGGTCGCCTTGCACCTTCAATTGATGATGTGGCCGAACTTGCGCAACCAGTTCTGCAACACCGAATGGCATTAAGCTTTACAGCGCGTGCTGAAGGCACCAAAGTTCAAGACGTTATTGCATCATTAGTAGGTAGAATTAAGGACTAGAAATGTCACCGATCGGCCAAATTTCAAATGTAGCAGATCAGACAGATACACTTGCGCGCGGACGTTTGCGTGCGGCCTTAATTCCAGATTGCTTGGTTGAAGCCAGACGCGTAGCCAATATCGTTATCGCGGGTTGGCACGGACGCAGAAAACGCGGAACCGGCGATAACTTTTGGCAATTTCGACAATTTACTCAAGGTGAAAGCGTTTCAAATATCGACTGGCGAAAATCAGCGCGAGATGATCAGCTTTATGTCCGCGACAAAGAATGGGAAACAGCGCATACAATTTGGCTTTGGGCAGATCTATCTCCTTCTATGCAGTTTCAATCCGAGATGAGTGAAGTTTCTAAAGAGAGCCGCTCGCTGGTTATTTTATTTGCGCTTGCAGAAATTCTATCTCGCTCGGGTGAACGAATTGGCATTCCGGGCGTAATGGATCCTATTCTTGCGCGCAATGGTGCCGAACGCTTGGCGCAAGTACTTGCACATAATCGAGCACAAAATCTCAAAAGCACCATGCCTGATCTTTCAAATGTCAAACGCCTAAGCGACATCATCGTGATCAGCGATTTTCTTGGCGATGGCGAAGAGATCATTTCGCAAGTCGCACCCGTTGCGCAACGGGGTACACGCGGACATTTAATTGAAGTGAGCGACCCCGCAGAAGAGATCTTCCCCTATACAGGGCGCATTGAATTTAGAGATCCTGAAACCAATGCTCGACTGGTTGCTGGCAAGGCTTCAACCATCGCTGAGGATTATTCAATCGCGTATAAAAACCGCAGAACCGCACTATCTGATGAAATTCGCCGCATGGGCTGGAGCTATACGCACCATAGAACCGATCGCGCTGCTTCAGAAGCTTTGGCATCTGTGCATGGATTTCTATCCGGCCTTGGTGCTAATCAGAGCGGGAGTGCAATTTAATGAGCGCAATTCCTTTTGCTTTTGGTTTTCCTCTCGCACTTTTTGCATTGGTATTGCTGCCAGTTATTTGGTGGTTAAATCGCTTAACACCACCCAAACCAACTCAGGAACCTTTTGCACCATTTGAGATTTTAGCAAGAGTTCTTAAAAAAGAAGATACACCAGCAAAAAGCCCTTGGTGGCTAACATTGCTACGTGTCATTCTTGCTGCAATTATTATCATTGCACTTGCCGAACCGATTTTAAATCCACGCGAGGAACGCCTTGTTGCGCAAGGACCCGTCTTGATCGTAGTTGATAACAGTTGGGCAAGCGCACCAGACTGGCAACAATATCAGGACACAGCTAACGCTCTGCTTAATGAAGCTGAAAACAATGATTTACCGGTCATCATTGCGCAATCTGCTTTACCGCAAAACGATTTATCCTTGGGAACAGCAGATCAAGCACGTCAGGTGCTTGCGAGCTTTGAACCCGTCCCTATCGAGCCATATCAATCAGATGTGATTGCCTCGATTGAGACGACACTTGCAGGACGCAAAATCGATACGGCAATCATATTGACGCACAATGTTGAAGCTGAAAACACGAATGCTTTTTTTGATAAACTATTGGCGCTAGACCCAAACAGAGTTGAATTCATCAACCCGGATAATTCCAACCTTATCGGGATTACTTCTGCACGCAACGAATCTACTTCCGTTACGGTTGATCTAACACGCATGTCTGCGCAAACAGATGCAACTTACCAAGTGACGGGTTATGACATTCAATCGCGCCCCATTGTTAATGGCACAATTGAATTTGAAGCAGGTGAACAAACCAAAACTGCAGATATCGCAGCACCATTTGAATTGCTCAATGATGTTGTTCGCTTATCTGTGCAGGATAATAAGCATGCAGCGGGAACATTTTTACTAGATGATCGTTTTCAGCGCCGAAAACTGGCTTTGTTTTCTGGCGAAACACAAGATCTGATCAATCCGCTGCTGACCCCCTCGCATTATATCCAGCGCGCGGCACAACCATTTGCCGACTTCATCGATGTTACCAATGCTGATCTGACAACTGGTTTTTCAACATTGATCGAACAAGGACCTTCTGCTTTGATTTTATCTGACATTGGCAGCTTGGATGCAGATGTTGAAACAGAGTTGGTACAGTGGATCGAAAAAGGTGGCACACTCATCAGATTTGCAGGCGCAAGCCTTGCTGCTCTGTCTACCTCTCAAAGCGGCGATGATCCGCTATTGCCAGTGCGTCTGCGCAGCGGCGAACGCCAGTTCGGTGGTTCGCTAACCTGGGCTGAGCCTAAAACGCTATCAGCCTTTCCACAAAACAGTCCATTTTTTGGCATACAGCTTTCCAATGACATCGTTGTTAGACGTCAGGTATTGGCGGAACCAAGCCTTGATCTTGCTGATAACACATGGGCAAGCTTAGACGATGGCACACCGTTGGTTACGGCAAAATCTATGGGTTCAGGGCGCATTGTCCTCTTCCACATAAGTGCTGAAACCACCTGGTCTAACCTACCGCTCACCGGCGAATTTGCTGAAATGTTGCGGCGTACGATTGCACTATCGCATTCCACCGCGACAAGTTCCTCAAATGGATCTGAGACGGCACAAACATCATTCCTGCCACCATTTAGAACCATGACGGCTGACGGCACACTTGTTACAGCCGATGGCAGCATAAACCCGCTTGAAATTACCCCCTCTGGTGCAACAGTTCAAAACCATCTGACGCGTCCTGGCCTCTTTGGTTCGCAAGATGGCTGGCGTGCTATTAATTTGCTAGAGGAAGATGATCTTTTGCAAAAAGCTGAATTGCCCGACACAAATTTGGATATCACAACATCAACAATGACGCTTGGATCTGCGGTTGAGTTTAAATCCTGGTTGCTGTTCATCGCACTTATATTACTCTTCATCGATGCATTGATCATTATGTTTATGTCAGGTGCGTTCTCGCGCCTTCGAATGACGAGATCAAATGTGTTTGCCGCGAAAGCCTCGATCATTGCACTAGCTGCTTTAAGTTTCTCCGCAATGAGCGTGAACGATGGCTTTGCTCAAGATAGCCAAGTGGGTGACGCAGAAATCATCGAAAAACTTGAATCCACGCAATTAGCTTACGTGATCACTGGTGACCGCCAGATCGATCGGATCAGCGAATTGGGCCTAAACGGCTTGAACTTTTATTTAAGAACTCGAACTGCGCTTGAACCAAGCCCATCCGTTGGATTGGATCTTGAAACAGATGAACTTTCGTTTCACCCATTGATTTATTGGCCGATTAGCGAAACTGCGCCAATGCCGTCAAAAGAAGCGATGTCCAATGTTGAAAACTTCATGAAACGCGGCGGAACCGTTTTATTCGACACGCGCGATGCGATCTCCAATATTTCAATTAATGGATCAACATCTGCAAGAACGCAAAAACTACGACAAATCTTAGATGGTTTGATTATCCCTCCGCTCGAGCCTGTGCCGATTGATCATGTTTTAACAAAGACATTTTATCTGTTGGATAAATTTCCCGGTCGATATTCAGGCGGCGAACTTTGGGTTGAAGCTCTAAAGCCCGAAACCAGTGGCGAAAACCAATTGGTCAATGGTGGCGATGGTGTGAGCTCTATTATGATCACGAGTAATGATTTTGCTGGCGCATGGGCCATGGATGCTTCACGTCGTTCCATCCTGCCTATGGTTCCGCCCGACGAGCGCCAGCGCACATTAGCATTCCGTTCAGGCGTCAACATCATCATGTATATGCTTACCGGTAATTATAAGGCTGATCAGGTGCATCTACCGGCTTTGCTTGAAAGATTGGGGCAGTAAGATGGCAATCAGCTTTGCACCTCTGATACCTTTGTTTTTGCTGGCAATCTGCGCTGTCTTCGTCGCAATAATTTGTGCCATCGCTTTTTTATCAAAGCAAAGAGGCACCCTGCTGCGTACAAGCGCATTTGTCCTTGTGCTATTAGCGCTTGCAAATCCGATTTTCACCGACGAAGAACGTGAACCGGTTCAGAACATCGTGTCAGTGATCGTTGATAAAAGCCAAAGTCAGTTTACCGAGAATCGCGAAGCGCAGACGGATCAAACACTTGCTCTGTTGGAAGAGCAGCTGGCGAAATACAAAAATATCGACGTCCGAGTACGTGAAGTTGAACATGATAAAAGTGATAATCCTGCGACAAACCTCTTCTCAGCCCTCAGCAATGAGATCTCGGATATTCCAGCCAATCGATTGGCTGGCAGCATTTTAATTACCGATGGTCAGGTTCACGACATTCCAGAAAACCTTGAGCAATTGGGAATTAATTCACCCATTCATTCGCTCATCACAGGTGATGAAGACAAACTGGATATTCGTGTTGAGATTACCAAGGCGCCTCGTTTTGGGTTAGTTGGAGAGTTCCAAGAGCTAATTTATCAGGTCTTTATCGACGGCAATCGCGCGCTATATCCACAATCAGATATCGAAGTTGAGTTAAAGCTGAATGGCGAATTCATCTCAACTGAAATCGCCCCGATCGGCAATGAAACATCGGCTTTCATAGAAATTCCACGTCGGGGTGAAAATCTGATCGAGCTTTCAGTTAAACCTATCGAAGACGAAGTTAGCGAGATCAACAACAAAGCGGTTGTTCAAACCGAAGGCATTCGTCAGAACTTGCGTGTGCTACTAATTTCAGGCGCACCTCACTCCGGTGAACGTGCCTGGCGAGATCTGTTAAAGTCAGATACATCAATTGATCTGGTGCACTTTACAATTTTGCGCCCACCGGACCGCAGCGATGGTACACCAATTGACGAATTGTCACTGATCGCTTTTCCAACACGTGAATTGTTTCTTGAAAAAATTGATGAGTTCGATTTGATCATTCTAGATCGCTACCAAAGACTGGGCGTTCTTTCGATCCTATATTATGACAATATCGCTCGATACGTCGAAGATGGTGGCGCATTGCTAATCGCTGCAGGACCGGAATTTTCTGGCATACAAAGCATTGCAACAACGCCGCTTGCCACCGTATTGCCTGCGCTTCCAACAGGGCGAACCAATAAAATCGGCTATTATCCGCGTATTTCGACTGAGGGCGCAAAACATCCTGTAAGCCGAGACCTTCCAGGAAGTGCCACAGAGCCACCAAACTGGGGCCGCTGGTTTAGATCCATTGAAGTCGATGGAATTGAAGGCGATACCATTCTTAATGGTCCGAACCAATCCCCGCTTTTAGTGTTAAATCGGGTTGATCAAGGGCGGGTCGCGATGCTGCTTTCAGATCACAGTTGGCTATGGTCTCGCGGCTTTGAAGGCGGTGGTCCGCATGTCTCACTTTATAGACGCATTGCCCATTGGCTGATGGGTGAACCTGCACTTGAAGAAGAAGCAATTTTTGCCACATCTAATGGCGAAGACATCCAGATTACGCGACAAACAATGGCTGATAACATTGCGCCATTACAGCTGATATCTCCAACAGGAAGCTCCAGCGACATCGTGCTTGAACAAACATCACCTGGTCGCTTTGAGCTGGAACTTGAAGCCCAAGATGCTGGTCTTTATCAGATCATCGATGGGGATTTATCAACGCTAGTACATGTCGGTGCTGTCGATGCGCCTGAATTTAAGCAAGTCATTTCCAGTGTTGAGAAATTGCAGCCAATTGCTGCGCTGAGCAAAGGTATTGTAAAACGCGTTGCCAATAATGGTGCGATTGAACTCCCTCAAATTGTTCCCGTTCGCCAATTGCCCAATAGTTTGAGTACGGCAAATTCCAACCGCATGCTGTTGCGCACATCAAATGAAACCGTGCTTGTAGGGGTCACGCAATATCCGCTATTGGGTGGTTTGCTCGGACTAGCAGCTCTTCTGATGATAATGTCACTGACCTGGTATCGCGAAGGCCGTTAAGCGTTTTAGCAATCGCGAAACTTTACTTTCCCAACCAGCATCTCTTCAGATGAAAGCTCTTTATTAATCAAAATTCGCGCGCGATCGACAGGACCTGGAAAAACGAGATTTTCAGCATCAAATAAGTAAAAGCCTTTAGGTCCGTAATAGGCGAAATCACCAACCAGCATAACGATATGATCATCGTCGTTCGCAATTGAATTGAGCGCAAGCTCGATAAGTTTGCCGCCAACACCTTTTGACTTGTGTGATGGACGCACAGCCAGCGGCCCTAACAGATAGGCTTTGGTCTCACCAATCCAGATGGGCGTTAAACGAACCGAACCAACGATCTGCTCGCCATCCTGGCAGATATAAGAATGCTTATTGTCATGCGGCCCCTGCTCACGGATACGCGCAGCTGCACGGGCAAACCGACCCGGGCCAAAAGCTTCTTCATTGATTTCTTGAATAGCGTTGTCGTGCGAAATGTCTTCGTTGAGAAAAGTAAATTGAGAAACAAACATTTTTAAAGTCCTGAAATTGCATAGATAAACCGGCCCACTTTTGGGGTTATTGATTTATCGTCGTCGCAATTTCAGTTGTTTCAACACGGCAAATTCCTTTGTTGGCGCTCGTTTATCAACAAAAATGAAAACAGTCCAACAAAAAATTCCAAAAACGATGACAAATTGATCATTGCAAAAATCGCGACAGTTTAGCTCGAAATTGATGGCTTGTTTATTTTCGTAAGATCCTCATATTCGCCTCAGAGTAAAAAAGGAGAATATCATGGGTATGCTTGTTGATGGAAAATGGCACGATGTTTGGTACGACACCAAAAACAGTGGTGGCCACTTTAAGCGTAAAGACGCTGCATTTCGCAATTGGATCACCCGTGATGGAAAAGCCGGTTTAACGGGTAGCGACGGCTTTAAAGCTGAACCAAACCGCTATCATCTGTTTATCTCATATGCATGCCCTTGGGCCCACCGCACATTAATCTTCAGAATGCTCAAAGGGCTCGAAGATGTCATTGACGTATCGGTTGTTGATCACTTCATGGGATCAAACGGCTGGGAATTCCATGATAGAGATGGCGGCACGATCGACCATCTGTTTGGCTCTGAGTTCATGCACGAGATCTATACCAAAGCCATGGCGGATTACACCGGGCGCGTTACGGTTCCAGTTCTTTGGGACAAGCAAAAAAACACCATCGTCTCCAATGAATCCTCCGAGATTATCCGCATGTTCAACAGTGAATTTGCAGACATGAGTTCGTCAGATCATGACTATTACCCTGATCATTTGCGCAAAGAAATCGATGAGATTAACGCGATCATCTACCACAATGTGAACAATGGCGTTTACAAATGCGGCTTTGCAACAACGCAATCAGCCTATGATGAAAATTACGACAAGCTATTTGCAACGCTTGATATGCTAGATGAAAGACTAGCAAACCAACGCTATCTTGTTGGCGATCAAATTACTGAAGCAGATTGGCGCTTATTCACAACACTTGTGCGCTTTGATGCAGTTTATGTCAGCCACTTTAAATGCAACAAGCAGCGCATTGCAGATTATCCGAACTTGTCAGGATATCTTCGTGAATTGTATCAGGTTCCTGGGGTTGCTGAGACCGTGAATATGTTGCACATCAAGCATCATTATTTTGCAAGCCACGAAACAATCAACCCAACTCGAATAGTGCCAAATGGTCCTGAACTCGATCTTGACAGCCCGCATGGTCGCGATCACTTAGCCTAGTATCACCATTTCATTGCAAAACCATCACCAGCGGCGATCTCATCAAGTCGCCGCTGTGTTGCAGGCGTTAATCCATCGGGCAATTCTGCCAAATCAAAAAAGCCAGATTCTGCGATTTCATGATCAGCTTGCTTTGCCTCAGTTTGTTCAACAGTGCATTTATAAAACAATACATGATCTCGATTGGTGACATGCGTGTTGTAAAACGCAGCTAACAGCTCAGGCTCTCCTTTAACAACCAGATTGCCCTCCTCTTGCAATTCCTTGTGAACCGCTTGAATAGCCGCTTCTCCGCGCTCTATACCGCCACCCGGCAAGTGCCATCCTCTCACATAAGTATGACGCACCAAAAATATGCGCCCTTTATCGTCAAATGCAGCAACGCGAACACCCATGGTCATGGAGCGCGTCAGCCAAAACCAAGTATGAAAGATCTTGTCGCGCATTTTTTCGATTAAAGATTTTTGCATATTTCCTTGCCCGATTTAAAACCAACAGCTATCAGATCAACCATGTTTCGTCTTGCACATATTTCTGACCTTCATTTAAGCCCCATGCCAAAGGTTCTCGTACGAGAGCTGATCTCAAAACGGATCACGGGTTATTTGAACTGGCATCGACACCGCAAAGCATTTCACCAAATTGGTGTTTTAGAGTGTGTCATGTCTGAGATTAAGAAGAAAGAGATTAATCATCTCGCAATCACTGGCGATCTGGTCAATTTAGCAACAACACCTGAAATTATCGCTGCAAAACGTTGGCTGGAGAACAATTGCCCGGTGGAGACAACGAGCCTCGTTCCTGGCAATCATGATGCATATGTCCCAGGTGCTTTTAATCGCGCCATGAAAGAGTGGAAACCTTGGGTTACCGGCGATGTAGATATTGGCGCAGACGTCTTCCCTTACATGCAAATGAGAGGTCCGGTTGCGATCATCGGATTATCGACATCCAATGCGACTATGCCATTTCGTGCAACGGGTAAATTTTCAAAGAAACAAGCTGATGCAGCGATTAAACTGCTCAACGAAGCCAAGCAACGAGATCTTTATCGCATCATCCTCATCCACCACCCGCCTTATAAAGGCGCAACGCACCGGATGAAGCGTATGTATGGGATGGATCATTTCAGCCATATGCTCGATCAGACTGGGGCCGATCTCATCTTGCATGGCCATACCCATTTAAACACGCGATTTGATATGGCAAGCGCATACGGCAAGATACCAGCAATTGGTATATCTTCTGCCACTCAAACACATGGCGATAAAAAGCCGGTTGCTGGGTTTAATCTGTTTGAAATTTCAAAACAGGGTGACAAATGGCAGTGTGAGCACGCCCGTTATCTTCTCAACGCGTCATTGCAACACGCAGAATGTGTCGAGCAAAATAAGTTCTAATATCTAAAATGACTGAAGAAAATTAGCCAATTCTTCGCGATAGTTAAATGTCAGCGCCAAGCTCAACAAGCCACCGAGAATAAACCAGGTCACGCCAATAACAAATGAGCTGGATGATGGTTCACGCTTTTCAGAGACAAGCGCCTCTGCAGCTTCACTATTGTCATTTAACGTGGCCGCATCTGAACCCAAATTCTCATTGGTCATACGTGCGTAATAGTCTTTAAAGGCTTCCATATCGCCCTCAAGCAGCTTTTCACGCTCAATAACGCGGTCCGCGATGTAATTGGTCACATATGTGTAAACTTCATCCGCATCGCCGCTCTCAATTAGAACAACGCGACCTAATCTACTATCGCGAACAAAACGATATGTACGTCGATCACGCCCCATATGCACATGAGCTACGCTATCAATCCAAATGCGCGGCTGTGCACCTGATGAGATATTAAAATCGAAGCGATCATCTTCTTTATCAATATCATTGAAAATAGGTTCGAGCTTTTCAGCCAACAATTCCAGTCTGGCTTTGTCAGCTTCTTTCATATCGACAACAACGTCCTGCCGTTCGGCAGATGATACCCGCGCCTTACGAACAATATCAGAAAGACGATTGTTGTTTTGGGCGTTGTCTTTCTTCTCTGACATGATGCTTCATCCAGTAATTATGGTTAATATTAAATTAGCACATAAAACGAAGAGTGGCGAGAAAGATCATCTCGCCACTTCATAAATCCAATTGTTTTTGTAAACCTGTTACTTATTTGCAAGGAAACGGTTTGCTGCTGACAAAATCGCTACAAGCGACGCTGCAGAAATATTTGTGTGAACCCCTGCACCGTGCAGTTTTTGCCCATCGCTTTCAATTTCCATGTAACAAATCGCCGATGCATTCGAACCATGCTGCAATGAATGCTCAGAGTAATTTGCCACAGTCATATCCATTCCAAGATAGCCTGAAAGCGCGTTGATGAAGCTATCAACGGGGCCGGTCCCCTTACCTTCGATTTCAACTTCTTTGCCATTATCTGAAATCTTTGCCTTGATCATACGCAGATCTGAATTTTCAGGATCTGTGAATGTGGCATGATCGATAAACTTCAAACGAGCACCTGCTTGATGCACATAGACATCCATAAACCGCTCATAAATGCGCGCAGCTGGAAGTTCAACTCCCTCTTCATCGGTGATCTTTTGGATCTCGCCACGGAACTCAACTTGCAGCGCACGCGGCAATATCAAACCATAATCTTCCTGCAAGATGTAGGCGATACCACCTTTACCAGATTGTGAGTTGATGCGGATAATAGCTTCATAAGTTCGGCCAACATCCTGAGGGTCAATCGGCAAATACGGCACTTCCCATTCAGGCTTATTCGCCTTCTTAATGGACTTCATACCTTTATTGATCGCATCCTGGTGAGAGCCGGAGAACGCTGTATAAACCAACTCACCGACATATGGATGACGCTCAGGAATGACCATCTGATTGGAATATTCATAAACTGACTTAATGCGTTCGATGTCTGAACAATCAAGTTCAGGGTCAACACCTTGAGTGAACATGTTCAACGCCAAGGTCACGACATCCACATTACCTGTGCGTTCGCCATTGCCAAACAAAGTACCCTCAACACGGTCAGCACCCGCCAACAAACCAAGTTCGGTGGCTGCAATTCCGGTACCGCGATCATTATGCGGATGAAGCGAGATGATCACGCTATCGCGTTTATCAATGTTACGGCAGAACCATTCAATTTGATCGGCGTGAATATTTGGCGTCGACATTTCAACAGTCGCCGGCAAATTAAGGATCAACTTGTTATCTGGTGTTGGGTTAATCTCTTCGACAACTGAATTACAAATATCTAGAGCAACTTCCAACTCTGTTCCGGTAAAACTCTCAGGCGAATATTCAAAGCGATAACCACCACCTGCTTTTTCAGCCATATCGACAATCATCTTAGCTGCATCAACGGCGATCTGGCGAATACCAGCAACATCTTTGTTAAACACCACTCGGCGCTGCAACTCTGATGTTGAATTATAAAAATGGATGATTGGGTTCTTCGCACCATCAAGCGCTTCAAAAGTACGCGTGATCAATTCAGGACGACATTGCACCAAAACCTGAAGCGATACGTCGGATGGCACATTGCCTTCTTCCACACACCATCGTGCAAAATCAAAATCTGTTTGCGAGGCTGATGGGAAACCGATCTCAATTTCCTTAAAGCCCATATCAAGTAAAAGCTTGAACATGCGTGCTTTACGATCATGGCCCATCGGGTCAACCAAAGCCTGATTACCATCACGAAGGTCAACCGAGCACCAGATTGGCGCTTTGGTGATTGTTTTATCTGGCCAGGTGCGATCAGTTAGTGGCACTTGCGCATATGGCTTATATTTTTCCGCGGCCGATGGCATTCCGATAATGCCGTTATTTGAAGTATTTTGAACCATTTTTCATCTCTTACTTTTCAACGTTCACGGACAGCAATAATGCTATTCAACGCGGACGTTACCCATATGGGATATTCAATTTAATCTGTAAAGGAATTAAGGAGCTTTTCCGAAACGGCTTCGACCGCCGGACGCTCCTTATAGAGCCCGACGACCGCTTGTAAGTAAGAGAAGGTCAGAATTATTACGTGAAGCCAGCGCAGCTAAAAGCGCGGTTTCTTGCGTAAATCCAAAAATTCTGTTGTGTCGGTTTTTCATAGTGCAGGAGAATTAACGCGATTTGAGCTTCAAAGCAACCCACGAATTTTCGCAATCTGCTTTAACCATTGCGTACAGATAATTGCGCGCTGAAAACTACGCGCCTTCATTCAACAAATCATCATTCATCAGCTCTTCAACGAAATAACTGATAAGCTGGGGACGACCGGAAACATTTGCCTTGCGATAAATGGCGTTCAATTGCGCTTTAACCGTGCCTTCTTTGGTTTCGCGCATTGTGGAAATTTCCTGAATTCCAAAACCTTTAATTGCCAGCAACGCAACATCTTTTTCAGAATTTGTAAGACCCCATTCCTCAAAAGATTGCATCAGCATAGCGTTAAACTCACCCGATGCAGCGCGTAACTTATCTTGCAAATTCATTGTCTTCATACGGCTAATGCGTAATTGGCGACCGGTGATAAACATGCTGAGCACCATGACAATGACGATCATGAACTCAAAGATTTCAAAATCGAAACCGCCGATTTTGTGCGGAAGCTTCATAAACTCCCGAACTGCATCAAATATAAAAAACAGCACGCAAAGCATCTGTGCAATAAATAGCACTTTCAAACCACGTCGTG
This sequence comes from Rhizobiaceae bacterium, assembly GCA_020628775.1. GTDB lineage: Bacteria > Pseudomonadota > Alphaproteobacteria > Rhizobiales > Rhizobiaceae > Lentilitoribacter. The sequence goes on from JAHDEP010000001.1 coordinate 18,920, forward strand.
TTTCGAAATATTCAAGATATTGCATCAGATGATCCTTACATAAAGCGTTTATTTAGGTTTGAACAAACGCAAAACCAAAGACAAAAGATAACGTAGTCCGATGCCTGAGCGAATTTCAAATTCTTCATAATGAAAGCGCGCACGTGAAAGTCCACGTGCTGCCAAACCTTTTTGAAGTGTTGTGCGCATAACTTCAGGACCGCAATAATATGCATCCGCATCAGAGACTGAAAAGTCCACCGTTTCAGCGATACGATCAACAGTTAAGCGGCCGCTTGTCTGTGAGCAAACAAGATGGAGATTGAAATTTGGGTTTCCATCCAATGCGCGAAGCTCATCTAGATGAACCGCTTCTTGTTCAGTACGAACACAATAAAACAAATGCACAGGGTGTTTTAATTCGCCAATTTCGCTTGCCCATGCAAGAAATGGTGTAATGCCAATACCGCCTGCAACCCAAATTTCCGGCGCACGATTTTTCCGGCGGAAATGACCATATGCGCGAGATACATTTGCTTTTTGCCCAACCTTGACGGATTTTGCGATATCATGAGTGAAATCACCCAAAGCTTTGATGGTAAAGCGCAAGGTGCCTTCACCATCCGGCGCTTTTGAAATCGTAAATGGATGCACTTCAGACTTTTTCGCACCTTTGATATCCAAGAATGCAAACTGTCCTGCTCTGTGAGAAATACCGCGTGACACTGGTTTTAGCTCAAGCGACATCATGGAACCGCTGGTTTGAATGCCAGACACTTCATAGTCGCGCCCTCCCCTGAGCGGCAGCAATGTATATATGTAAGAGATAATACCCAACACACAGAAGACAAGCATATAGATGCCAAGCGGTGTGATCGGATCAAGTGGCTTCATCAGCAAGATGTAATGCACTGCGGAGAATGTGAAGAACAGCCCCATAAACTTATGGGTCCAAAGCCACAAATGATATGGAATAAACGTCACGATGGTAATCACAACAAGAATGAGAATACCATAAAGGCTCACTTCCCCAAGTGTTTCACCTAAATCAGTCAGGAACGTTTCGCGCCCCTGCAACTCAGCATCAACTGTGTCATGAATTAAGATCGTCACAACAGCCAATATGCCCAGCCATTTGTGGATCACATAAATTCGATCCAATCCGCCAAACACTGGTTCCAATCCCATAATACGGGTCGACAACATCATGGAGATGCCCATCGCGATGATGGAAACAGAGCCAATATACTGGCTAAACATTGCAGAACCATCAGGTCCGGCAATCCAGCCAACATACCAATATAACGGCACAAGAAGTGCTGCAATTATCAGGAAAATACCAATTGGGCGCATTTCAATTCCTATATCATATCTTTCTTTCCGCCCGCACTATGCGTAATTACAGGAAAGGTCAACTCAACAGGATATTATCCACACGCCCATAAACTAAAGTAATAGGACCTCTAAAGCCCCTAAAAACCGGGTTTCAAACTTTAGTTAGATCGTTTTGCAAGATGCGCGACAACGTTTTCAATCATGCGCATACCAGCGTCTTGACCCAAGGACATGATAGATTCTGGATGGAACTGTACTGCAGCCATCCCAGCGTCTAAATCCTCAATTCCCATCGCAACACCATCTTCCGTCTCAGCCGTGATCGCAAAACGTTCAGGCAAAGTCACCGGATCAATGAACAAGGAATGATAACGGCCAACCGCCACATTACTTTCAACGCCTGAGAACACAAGACTTGGATTGTTGACGCGAATTCGTGATGGCTTACCATGCACAGGAACCGCTAATTGTCGTAATGATCCACCCGCAGCTTCCGCAATAGCCTGCATGCCCAAGCACACACCGAATATTGGAATATCGCGCGCAACAGCGCGTGCAATCGTGTTCTTACAATCAAAATCTGTTGGATTTCCAGGACCAGGCGATAAGACCACCAAACCTGGATTATGCTTATCAAACACCTCATCAGACACAGGTGAACGAACAGTTGTTACACTCGCGCCTGTCTGTCTGAAATAGTTGGCCAATGTGTGCACGAAGGAATCTTCATGATCAACAAGCAGAATTGAAACACCGTCGCCAACATGTGCGCGTTTGACAGAGCTTGTGTCATTGGACTTCACATCACCGCGGATCGCGGCCAGCATTGCAGAAGCTTTAAGTTCTGTTTCAGCTTCTTCAGCATCAGGATCGGAATCAAATAGCAGAGTTGCGCCGGCACGAACTTCAGCAATACCATCTTTAATGCGAATAGTACGAAGCGTAAGACCGGTATTCATGTCACCATTGAAATTAATCATGCCGATTGCACCGCCATACCAAGAACGCGGGCTCTTTTCATGGTTTTCAATAAAGCGCATAGCCCAAAGCTTAGGTGCACCCGTTACGGTCACAGCCCATGCATGGGACAAGAAACCGTCAAACGCATCCATGCCATCACGCAAACGACCCTCAATGTGGTCAACAGTGTGGATAAGGCGTGAATACATCTCAATCTGACGTCGACCAATCATGCGCACAGAACCTGGTTCGCAAACCCGGCTTTTATCGTTGCGATCTACATCAGAGCACATGGTAAGTTCAGACTCGTCCTTTTTAGAATTTAGCAATTCCAAAATCTGCTCTGAATCTTCAATCGCATCGCGACCACGCTTAATCGTGCCGGAAATCGGACATGTTTCAATGCGGCGACCATTAACGCGCACAAACATTTCAGGTGATGCACCCACCAGATATTCGTTTTGGCCTAGATTGATGAAAAATGAATATGGAGATGGATTAATCTTCTTAAGACGACGCGCAATATCTGAAGGTTTATCGCGGCACTGCTCAAAGAACATTTGCCCTGGAACAACCTCAAACAAATCACCGCGCTTGAAGCTTTCTTTTGCCTTCTCAACCAATTTTGCATATTCGCCCGGATCATGATCCCCGCGCGGTGGCACTTGGTCGGCAGGAACGAATGGATCTTCTTCTATCTGTTTTTCACGGCCTTGTGTCGTCAAATCACCCTTTGCGAATTCGTAGGCTTCAACCCATGCTTCGCGATTGTGGTGATCAACCACCAAAATTTCATCTGGCAAAAACAAAACCAGATCGCGTTGGTCTTCCGGCCGGGCGATCTGATATTCAATAGGGTCAAACTGAAATGCCAAGTCATAACCAAAGGCACCAAACAATCCCAAATTACCGTCTTCATCGGAATGGAAAAGATCTGTAACGGCCCGCAATACTGTAAAGACGCTTGGCATCTTTGAGCGTTCTTCTTCGGTAAAACTGCGCGTTGGCAAATGCACATTTAGCGACAAGAGCTTTGAAGATTGGCTTTCAATATCAATTTCATCATGGCCACTAAACGAAGGTGCAATCATCGCTAAAAGAGCAATACCGCGATCATTATATGCTTCAAACTTAACGCTACGACCGCGCGATGAGATCCCCAATGGAGGATCAATTATCGCAGTATCCCATCGCGTATAACGCCCTGGATACTCGTAGTTTGAAGAAAATGCTGCACCCCGACGGGAATCTAAAGCATCAATATAGGAGGTAATAGCATCGCCGTAAGACCGGTTTTTGCGTTTACGAGTGACGTTTACGCCGCCCTTAGTTTGGTATTCTTCAGCTTCAGTTTTCATAATCACCACACTCATTTTAGCGTGCTTTAGGTTTCAATAGCAGACATAAAAAAAGCCGCTAACGAAATCAGCGGCACATATTTTTTCAAACAGATATAGAGTGGCCGCTATTAACGAACCCACCACCACAATGCTGTTTGACTAATCTTATTCATACAAAACGTGTTAACCCAACAAATTCGTTTTTGCAAGCGTGCGCCATCAAACTTGTCATGGAATAATTATAAAGTTCTGATTTATCGTTGATTAAGATTGCTAACTCAGCCGCAAAGCATTAAATTCAGCTTCGAATTTGGAATAATAAAAATGTCAATTAAACTGAGCCAAAACTCGCTAGCTAAAACCTTGGGACAGATACAGTCTATCTCAGAACTTGGCGAAGCTTTGCGCATGACGGCTGAAGAATTTGATATCGAGAAGTTGGTCGTCACCTCAGTGCCAGCAACTTCAAGCCGAAAATTATCTGATCATGTAATGTGGAGCAGCTTAAGCCCGCAATTGATTTATGATTATGATCAGCAAGAAATGCTAAGTTACAGCACGCATTTTGAAGCTTTAAGACAATCCATCCAGCCGCGTATTTGGCGCACTGATATGGTGGATGAATATGTCATTACACAATCAGCCCAAAACATCGAACGCACCCGTGAGTTTTTGTTTGATAACCATATCTCAATGGGCTTTAGCTTCCCGGTGAGTTGCCGTAACGCCACCAAAGGTGCCGTAATGTTTATGGGGGATCGTGGCGAGATCGATGAGCTGAGCCTTGCTTATCTTCATACAATCTCATCCTACGCCTATGATTTGATCTGCGAACTAACGAAAGAAGAAAGCCGTCCTAATAGAAGCCTTACCAAAAGGGAAAGTGAAATCCTGACCTGGGTGGCAAACGGCAAAACATCCGCTGAGATCAGTTTAATTCTGAATGTATCCGATCATACGGTCAACGCGCATCTTCACAGTGCGATGAAGAAAATGGATTGCGTAAACCGACCGCAATTGGTGGCCAAGGCTCTGCGCCTCGGCACAATTTCTTAAGGATCGCGCTGTTAGCGATCCAGAATTGATCTGATTTCCACAAGGTTGGATCTAAATCTCAAAATATAAAAGCCCATGGTGGCCAAGTGTGTTGGCATGATCCAACCACTTTCATTACCATTTGAGATCAACGCAGGCTGGATTTTCAGCGCGGCAACCAATTGCCCATCCATTTCGTCCCAAGGGCGCGTTAGATTGCGCTGATTAACAACTTCAACGAAGTCAGCACGGGCGGCTTGTAGAATGCCGTGATAGGCGTATAGCTGGCCAAATGCGAACCAAAATCTGTCATCTGCGCGTGTATCAAACCAGCCGGCATTGCTGCTTTCAGATCTCTTTCTCAAGATATCGGATGTTGATCCGATATCAGATGCAATCCGGTCAAGGAAACGAATGAGATTATCTGCACGTGCATCAAACACAGTGTCACATTTAACCAAACGTTCGTTATAGTTCGTCAGATGCCCAATACCGCTACGATAGTAGCTTTGTGAAGGTGTCGTAAATCCAAATGGATCAAGACTAAAATACCAACGTCCCTCATCTGTCTGCATCACGCCACGGGCGTCTTGAAGATCATTATCAATCTGCGATGTTCCGCGCACACGACCCAATGTATCCACAAGCTCAGCAGTTGTTCTTCGAACCGCCTGGTTCACACCGCGCTGAAAGCTGGCCTTGTTATCGAAATATGGTGTATTATCCCAATCAAGACCAAACAAACCTGCTTTATAAAGCAAGCTCGAAGACACCCAACCATTCTGATTGACGTTAAGATCAATCAAATCGCTTGTGACGGTGACAATCCCCGAAGGTGCGCAAATATCATTGCCAACTACGGTTCCAGGGACCGCAGCTTCTGAAAACTCGTATTTGGCTGTGTAATTGGTGTCAAAACCGTGCCAGACTTGGGTTGAATATGTGAAATATCCATACCCACCAAAAATAACGATCACGACGAAAGCGATGATAATTTTTAAAATAAACCCACTCGCTTTAAACAGGGCAATAAGCGCGATGAATGGCGCTAAAATCCAGGCGATTAGCCTTGAAATCCCGCGTTTGATCGCATCAAACATATTGCTGAAAAAATCAATGATAGGATCAAGCATGGGAATATCCCCCCTCAGTTTGGTAAAGTCGCGCCCTTAGATCTTGCTTGTCTGATAGATATGTATTTTTAAGTTTAGAAACAACCTGTTGTTTAAACTCATCGCTATAATTTTGATAAACCTCGTAAAATCCTTGTTTATCAAAAACAAACCGTGACACGAAATCAAATGGCGTCAGGCGCGAGACCAAGCGATTAACAAGCCATTTTTCCTTGTGCTTTGGATTAGCCCGGCAGAGCATCAGCCACTCACCTTTTGTAATATCCTTAGATGAGAGCTCACCCACATCATCAATCTTATCAAGCATGTCCTGATAATATCCATAGCGTCCATCGCGAGCGATTTTGCGATTATTACTACGCAGCCAAGAGCGGATATTGCTGTCGGACAGATCATCAAAGTGGATGTTTTCTTCCTCATCTCGCAAAATATCTCGGATGACCATCTCGCATCGGTGCTCAAGCAATTTCGATTTCTTAACCCATTTTTTCTTAGGCAACTGAAGTCGATTGGTTGATTTTAAATAATCAAAGATCCGGTCATGATCATCAATATCTAAATAGCTGACCTGCCATGGGCGAGAACGTCGAAAACCTGGCGCTTTTGAATCGCAGATAATCGTTGTGGTGCGTTCATCTCTAAAGACAAAAACACCACCAAAATGATTTGCCCAATATGATCCTTGATCAAAAACCAAATGTTGAGGAACCAATTCATTGTTACGAATATCGCCCGTTTTTGCTGCTAGCTCTACCATTCGGTTTAGCATCTCATCGTCACGCCAAGCATTTTTCGATACATTCAAATGATCGAC
>JAHDEP010000001.1:25615-49415 GCA_020628775.1 Rhizobiaceae bacterium
AATAATAAAACGGCGATTAACGCCCATTGGATCAAGATAGTTCTGATCATCCATTTCCTCGGCAATCTCTGGCGAGAAACCGGTCATATCGATGTGAAACTCTTCCAATTCAGTTGGTTTGAGCCCAAAACCTTCCATGGCTTTGCGATAACGATCAACCAGATAAGACTGGCTAACCGGCATTAGCCGACCGTAAATCAGATCATTTTCATAAAGCAGCTTCATAAAATTACCTATCAGACCACCGACCATCAGCGCGCATTGCTTCAATCTCCGCAACCGCCCGTTCGCGTTGACGCTCGCGCCTTATGATATCCTCAACGGCTGACGCATCGCTTTTGTCAGTATATCTAAACTCACTATCTGCATATCGGTTGATTTCTTGCAAAACCATGTCGAGCGTAAACGGTTTACGAAGTTCACCAATCATTGCTGATTTCTCATCATAGCTTTTATGCATAAAGGCTTCTGGTGTTTCAAACCACTCATCAGGAAGTTCGACATCCATCGCACGCATTTTAATTGCATCCGTGATGTTTTTAATCGCACGGCCTGTAAAGCGCGGTTCAGCGCGCTTAATGGCATATAGATACGAACCCACATCTGCCATTGTTTTAATCGAACCATGGCTTTTCTCAAAATGCTCCCACACAGCCACAAGACCATCTTCTTTTGGCCTATCATGACCTTGATAACTCGCAGATACCGCCTTTTTAATTTGCTGACCTTCAAACAGATCGTGATCACCCAATTCGATGGAGTGATTTTTCCCTGCCAACAACACAAAGATATCGACATAATCATCTTCAGTTTGCGGACCATCAACCAGCCATCGCGCACTTGCTCTTTGGCGCAAGGCATCGTCCACATTTTCAGGATAGTTTGAGAACATACCAAAGGCACAGTTTCCGCGCACAACCGTTGAAGCGCCCGCAAAACTTTCCATCAAGACGGCAGTTACTTCTTGCTGACCTGCGGAAGATTTATCATCGGAGCGACGGGCAGCCACTTGATCGATATCATCAATTGTACCCAGCGAAATAGATCTCGGATCGATGACGTTATTGACGAATTCCTTACAGTTTTGACCCGATTTACCCTGATAAGACGAGATCTGATCGACACCAAAATTCTCATAATGAAATGGATAGCCTGCGACCTGACAATAATCATTGATCATCCCTGCAAGCATTTGAATGAGGATGGTTTTACCCGTTCCTGGCATACCATCGCCAATGAATGTGAAGACAAAACCACCATGCTCAACAAATGGGTTCATCTGCCGGTCAAAATCATATGCCATCAACATTTTAGCAAGCTTAAGCGCTTGATATTTTGCGATGTGGTTACCGATGATCTCATTAGGTTTTTTAAAGTTCATCACCAAAGGTTTGCGTGCTTTACCCGGTGGTGTTTCAAATCCATCTAAATTGAAATCATCTTGCTCAATGCGAATATGTGTATGCTCAAAGCCCTGCAAGGCGACAAAACGGCTACGGCGCGCCAATAGTGCTGAGATCGTTTCTTCTGCATATGAGCGACTGCGCGCAATGAGTGCTTCATCATCTTTCACATCAGATAAGGCTTCGTCCAATCCCGCGATCACACTTTTAAGCGCGTCCTGAGAAGTATCAAAATTAAAGTCCGGTGCTTCAACATCAGAAACACTTTCTGTATCTGATGGCAGATGGCGCAACATATACGCCGCCCATGAAAATGCAGCGACATATGCTGATGCGGAGAGCAGGTTTTTATAGTTTTTTGCATCTTCGCCTGCGAGCGGTGACGTCGCATTGCGAGATTGTAGATCTTCCAATCCAGTTGATTGGGAAAAGACTTCAGAAACTGCCAGCGCAATTGCCGCCCCTCGTCGTGAGCGAAACAACAGATTATGTTGCGGAACTGATAATAACGGATCAGTCGCGTTTATGTTTTGAAGCGTAGATGCCAGTTCAACTTCATGCGTACGACGCGCACCACGCGAGGACACTGTCGATACAAATCTGCGTCGCGTTCCAGCAAGAGGAGTGGATGATTTCGCCTCCCCCGCAACCATTAAAATAAACCGCGTTACCAGCGACTGGGCAGTGTGATGGTGCTCTGTAATTTGGTCTTCATGTATAGTGGTCAAACCGCTGCTTTGTTCCAAAGTCTAAACTCCTATAACCTGATTGCCTGAAATAACATAAACGGTGAAACCATTGAAAATCTCAGCCGCTTTGCCATCTGCATAAAGCGCCTGATAAGCATCATGGGGCACCAATGCATATTTCTCGTAATAGCTCACGCCTTGTCGCGTCGCTTCTAAATCATCTGTATTGATGTGAAACTCTTCACGCGCTGGACTTGAGGACCAGATCCCGCGTTTTGCTGGAATTTCAGCCTTGGAAAACACTTCCTGCATGGTCCATGTCAGCACCCATGCGTTTTCTGGTTTTCGTACATTAGATAATATTTCAGAAACACGCTTGTTATTTTCCGTCAAACCCGCGCCGTAAAATGGCCCAAACACAAAGCGTCTTAAAAGTTTTGGATGTAGAAAATCAAAATCTTCATCTAGGTTTTGCGCAATTGTCGTTGGGCTTAGCGAATAAGAGCTGTTTTTCTCAACAAAATCATCAAATTCAAGCGCAAATTGCGGATTAAGCAAACCACCGACGGGAAGCGGAATATTGAGATTTGGTTTTAGTTTGCCATCTTTGCCAATGAGCATATCAGCAATGGATTTACTAGAATCTTCAATCTTCGCCATATAAACAATTGGCAAAGTACGACTGCCATCAAATGCACCCCAGTGCGCGTGATAAGATGGACGTCCTGTTTTCGAATTGATCGAGACTTCGATAGTCTCCGGCAAAATCAGCGAATTAAAAATCTCACCTTTTTGGATATGCTCCAAATAGGCCCGCTCGGCCATATCTTCCTGTTGTTCTTCGGGAAACCCTTTGCGCGATAAGATATGGTCGATCATATCCGCTCTGAGCGTGTCATAATCTTTAAGTTTTGCGAGCCGTTCTTCAGCACCCTTGCGATCCGCTTCCAACTCAAGCACATTTTGGAAAATCGGAAAGCCGCTATCGGCTTGATCAATTCTAAAACGCTCAACAAACCCGACTTTGTGATGCCAACAGGAGAATGTCGCAGCTAGCTTTTCCATGTAAGGCGATAAGGTACCACCAATTATTTCATGACTATAAAGTTCTGAATCATTGTTTGATAAAAAGAGATTAAACCCTTCAAGAGCGGCTTCCATAGCTTGGAAATACCGCTCAATTGGGCTTGAACTATCACGTCGGTTCAAAACCTGATCCTTAAGGTTTATTGTTGCACGTAATCCGCTGCATTATGCTTATCCATCACCGCTTGGAAGCGGCGCGCAAACGCGTCATCCGCAAGCTTCTTACGACGTTGAATATCATCTGTCGCCAGCATGTTTTTCTCATGCATTTCCAACAAATCACCAATATGCTTTTGAGATGCAGCACCAATGCCAGCCATTGTTTCTTCAGCAGCTGTATCAACTGCACTACCGAGCGTGTTGATTTTGTGCGCCACATCTTGTTGTGCAGCAGTTTTAAGCGAGTCTTCCAAGGCTTTATAAAGGACGATACGCTGCTCCGTATCAATCGTTAGCTTGTTGATCAGCGTATTTTGGGCTGCGATCTGATTGTTCAAAGAATCTACAAATGTCTCAAACATTGACGTATAGCGCTCAAGCGTTTGGCTTTCTGCCAAAAGCTCCTGCTCTTTGGCCATCGCTTCGTTATATTCTGTTGAAATTTTCGCACGTTCCGCTTCAAGATCAGTACGTTCTTTCTGATCCGTTGATGTTGAGATCTTATTCTCAATATCCATCAACATTGGATTAAGCTCATTAATGCGATTTTGCGTTGTCTCAAGCGCTTCCATAGCGGTTTTTCTGCGCTCGATAACTTCCGTCAAACTTGCTTCTGATGTTTTGTAACGTGTTTCCAAAACTGATTTCTGTTCTTTCAAAATACCAACAATGGAATCTGATTTTGACAAAAGCTCCTGTAAATTACCCGCGAGTGACATGTTGCGAACACGATCTGAGCGCATGCGCTGCATTTTTTGCTTTGAAAAAATACCAATGAACTTTTCATAAGCTGAATAGCTTTTCATGCTTTCAAATTCAGAACCGAAAACATTGGTCGCATCTTCAAGGCCAATAATAAGGTCAGCAATATTGCCTTCCATAACCTTTTGTTGCTTTAAAACATCGTCGATGCGGGCGTTTTCAATATCGAAATCAGCATCGCCGATTTTCGTATCTGCTTTGGCGAATTCATCCAGCACCTTGCTAGATTGATCGATTTTGCTGCGCATCTCCTCAACTTGAGAACGCGTTTTTTCAATTTCACTATCCAATGATGCTATTGATGCCATTTTAACTCCCCGAACAAAGTCTTATCTCAGACCTACCCGTTATATCTGATTTGTTACAACTATATCTCTATGTAAGGCTGTAAGAGATAAAATCAACTTCTGGTCAATAATTCAACTGAATTATCGCTATTCGTGACCAATGGCCTTTTTCCAATGAACCCGGCAGTAAGAAACATAGCTCTCATTGCCGCCCACCTGAATTTGCGCACCATCTTGTACAACATTTCCGTCTCCATCGATGCGCACAACCATGGTCGCCTTGCGTCCGCACTCACAAATTGTGCGCACTTCTCTCATTTCGTCAGAAATAGCGAGTAGAACTTTCGACCCCGGGAAGAGCTCGCCTTTAAAATCCGTGCGCAATCCGTAAGCCATCACGGGTATTTTCAGCTCATCGACGATCTTTGACAATTGCCAAGCTTGCGCCTCGGTCATGAAATTTGCTTCATCCACGAAAACACACGCAATATCGCCATTTTTCTGATCAGCTTTTATGATCTCAAATAAATCATCATCTGGATGAAACGCAGTTGAATCACTTGATAAGCCAATGCGTGACCCAATCCGCCCTGCACTGCCAGCGCGGTCATCCAAAGAAGCGTTTAGCAAAACTGTTCGCATGCCGCGCTCTTGATAATTATATGAAGCCTGCAGCAGTAAGGTCGACTTACCTGCATTCATTGTCGCATAATTAAAATAAAGCTTTGCCACTGCGTTTTCTCCCGTATTATGGTGTCATAAATGCGATCAGGCGTCGCGAATATCCAGTTAAAGATTCCAATATCAACAAAATAGTTCTGAACATGAGTGAAAAGAAAACAAATGTCATTCGAGAAACCAATGACGAAGCGCGAGAGCTTGCAAAACAGCTAATACGCACCGCGCGGTTTGGCTCGCTTGCGGTAAATTCAGGCAATTCAGGCTTTCCGTCAGTCAGCCGGACACTTGTTGGGCTGGATATCGATGGCGCACCTCTTATTTTAGTCTCAGAACTTTCCATACATACCAAAGCTATCATTGCTGATAACCGAGTGTCGATCATGTTGGGAGAACCTGGCAAAGGCGATCCGGTCGCCCATCCGCGCATCACAATTGCTTGCAATGCAAATTGGGTAGAACGATCAGACCCACGATTTGCCCAAATGAGGTCTCGTTTTATCTCACGTCATCCAAAAGCTGCACTTTATGTAGATTTTGCTGACTTTAGATTTTATCGATTAGAACCAACCGGTGCGGATTTAAACGGTGGATTTGGCAAAGCATTTACTCTCACAACCGATGATTTTTTGATCACCGACGACATCAAAGATACCATTGCGGCAAATGAGTTGGAATTCATCAATCGGATCAATAACGAGCATACTGATAGCGTTGATAAAATCGCATCCAAACACTTTAATCGCGATGAAAACAATTGGCACTTAATCGATATTGATTGTGAAGGTGTGGGTTTAGCAAAGTCTGATCGCGTGATCAGAGTGAACTTTTTACAAAAGCCCGCATCTGTTGGTGACGTTGAAACATGTTTTTTCAACCTGGCGAACTGATCAACAAACAACCTGAAATAAAAAAAGGGCGCGCTAGACAAATGCGCGCCCTTTGTGCCACACACGGGATAGGGCCCGAAGTGCCGCCGGTCACGGACAAACTGACATATGAAACTTGCGCATATCTTATGCAGCAAGCCATTGAAAATTAAAAGAAATTATAAATACGCCCGAGAGTTAAGGAAAAATATGCCACATAAAATCATTTTAGACACCGATCCTGGCATTGATGATTCGTTTGCGATTGCATATGCAATTGCACATCCAGAAATTGAACTATTGGCGCTTACCACAATCTACGGTAATGTAACGATTGAGCAAGGAACTGAGAATGCGCTCAAGATCCTCTCCGCATTCGGCGGCAAAGCGGATGTAGCCAAAGGTGAAGCTGGACCGCTTTCAATCGTACAAAACCACCCAAGCGATTATGTCCACGGGAAAAATGGTTTAGGCGAGTACGAGCTACCGCAATCCGATCAAAAAATTGTCGACCTTTCTGCCGCACAATATATCGTGGATGCTGTTAATGATGCACCAGGTGAAATTACGATTTGTGCCGTAGGTCCTTTGACGAATATCGCAAAAGCATTGGAGCTTGATCCAACAATTACTTCCAAAGTGAAGGAAGTTGTTGTGATGGGCGGTGCTGTGTTTCATGTTGGAAATATTACACCTGTGGCTGAAGCAAATATCTGGAATGACCCACATGCAGCAGACATTGTTTTTGCAGCCGATTGGCCACTCACATTAGCGCCAATGGATTGCACAATGCCGGTGATATTCACCCGCGAAGATTTGCAAATGTTAGCTGATGAAAATCCTAAAATGGGTGTTCCATTAAAAGCAATGTCAGAATTCTACATCAAGTTTTATAGACGTGTCGCAGGTCTTCACGGTCTCGTTCCTCATGACGTGATGGCGCTGATGTGGGTCACAGCTCCGGGTGCATTCCATGCAAGAAAAGGTGCGCTCGCAGTTGCAACTGACGGCCCTGCAATTGGGCAAACGCTTTTCCAAGCGCAGGGTAAAACATCGTTATCTGATGCGTTTGATGGCAGACGAAACCACACTGTTTTAGTTGATACTGATGTGCGTATGTTCAGATCAAATTATTTCGGTGTTCTGTGCGAAAATTCGTAAACGCTCTGCGATCAATCGCTTGACGTATCTGCAAGAAACGCTGCCACCCAGGACAATGCCGCATTCCAGTTAATGGCGATCTCATTGGTCGAAAATGACTTATGGTGATCAATATAACAGGCTTGCGGCGCACAGCCTTCAAGCTCTTTTACCGCTATCTCATCCGCAGGAATGGAATTTGGACCACCTGCAAGCGCGCCATTTGGCATAGGTGGGAATGAAGCATCTATGTTCTTGGCAAAAATACGGGCGTGCTGATTTTGCGACGAACGGGTTCCATGACCTGTAACATAAGAAATACCCATGATATTACGGCCAAGAATGTAATCCATTCCTTTACGCACAGCGTTTAGATATTTTTTGTCTTTGACCAGATCATATGCTGCAGCAACGACCACCATATTCTGCAGGATTGAGGAATTTGACCCCCAACCTAAGCCTTCATCAGCTTTAAACATGACATCGAATGCTTCACTCTCTTGCATCATCATGAAGTTTTCCGCCGCAGCTAAAACTGATCTTTGTACAAATATGCGATCCTCGTCAGACAATGCACTTGGTATCAAAGCCAATTGAAGCCGCGCAAGCCCAGCTAAGAAACGCCAATCAATGCCGCTTGGTTTAAACACCCCAGATGACCAATATTTGGAAGCTTTAAGACGGTTTAAATATTCTGCCTCACCTGTTGTGATGTAAAGCTCAACATCAGCCCAATAAAACTCATCTGAGACATCATCATCATCATAATCACCCCCACCATATTGTCCGCCAGATGCTGGCGCAATTAATGAAGGTGTCTTGATCGCTGCCGCATGTGCACGTTTTGAAGCTGCAAGCAACTGTTCTGCATATGCTTGATCATATGGCATAAATAAACGCGCAGCTTGAGCGGTGACGGCAGCAAGATTAAGCGTTGCAGCCGTAGACGGGCGATGAAGCGCACGTTCGATCGGATCTTTATGCGGCCAAAGCGGCAAACCGTTCCATTTGACGCCATGAATTTTATGATGTGCCATGCCAGCATATTTATCGCCATCTGGCACCTGCATACGCATTAAGAAGTCGAGCTGCCATTTCGCTTCAGAAAGCACATCCGGCAAGCTTGCCGATGAATTACCATTGCGTAATTCGGCGTTGATCAGCTTTGAATTAGAGCCTTTGTAATAAAGTGCGCGTTCGTAAGTTGAAAGAACCTGCGCAACAGCGATCCCGCCATTAACGACATATTTGCCAAAATCGCCGGCATCATACCAACCACCCGATACATCTAACTTATAATTACACGACCATGACTGATCGTAAATTTTGCCCGCTGTTGATCTATCCAAACAAGGTGTAGAGCGATCCGCCTTATGCCCAGCAGGTCGTCCAAATTCGCGCCCAGCTACTTCCGGCAATATATCGGTTCCGCTTCTAACAAGATAAAAATATGAGAGCGCATCTATTGGCAGCTGATCATAAAGATCCGGCCGAATTGAAAATAGATCGCTGCGTGCGCCGTCGGCTTCTAAATACACTTTATCGTTTGTTGCCGTGTATTTGGTAAAATTAATCTGGTGCGCATCAAATCCAGAAGATGGATCAAACCCAAATGGTTTTGTATTACCATTTGCCAGCAACTCGCCTGATTGTGTCTTTAATGACCATCTAACCGGTTCTAATGATGGATGCACCAGTGTTGCATATTTCGGCCCATTTGGCAGAAAGCCAAGCTGATTGACATATAAAGCGATATCGCCGCTGCCGGTATCACCGCGTTCTACCTGCCCATCATTTACCGATACATTTGATAAGCAAAACACCTCGCCTATAGGCGCACCACCAAATTGGAAAACCACCTGCGCAGCTTCAACATCTTTGTTAAGTACAAAAATCGACGAAAACGCCGTTGTCTGCGTGCCAATTGTTTCAACAAGTTCACTTAGTGGGGTCCAGGGCTCCTGCCCTTCTTGCACAATTGCGCGAATGGTTTGAGTACCATTGCCAGTTGCTTCGACATTGAAGCGATATTCGACATCCCCTTGAAGGTTGATGTCATTTAACCCGATGATAGCATCCCAGGGTTCTGAGGTTTGTTCATTGAGCTTTGCACACAATTTCCCATCGCGATATGAAATCTCAACATTTGGCGTGCTCCACCAAACTTCACTTGCACCTTGGGTTAGAAAATTTGGATCGCCAACAAGTTCTTTGGCCAAGCCATCAATAATCGAGAAATTAAATGCCAGTCCGAGAACAATCGAATGCGCTGTTAGTTTTCTAAATCCAAGACCGGTTTTCATCTCATATCCCTTATCATATTCGGGCAAACCTGGCAGGCAGGTTTCATCGCGTCATGCAAATTATATTCACATGACACAATGCAATAATAATATGAAAAGGTTACTAACGCCTGGCGATTATGAGTTTGTGGTCGCTGAAGCTGGGACTAATTCATCAAGACCCAATAATGCGTTGATGTCAGGTCGCGCCTTGACCAAGTCATCAATGGTATATTCTGACAAAACTTCAAAAAACGCATTTAACGCGCGACGAAGGGCAGAATTTAACCCGCAGCTATCAACCAATGGACATTCTGAAGCATCATTTTCAAAACACTCTGCCATGGCAAAATTGTCTTCCGTTGTCTTCACAACATCCAGCAAGGTAATTTGGTCAGCAGGACGCGCTAAACGGACACCACCATTGCGACCGCGCACGGTTTCCATAATGCCTGCTTTGGCAAGTGGTTGAAGGATCTTGAACAAAAATAGTTCTGAAACCGAATAGGATTTAGCAATATCGGGAATTCGACTTAAATTCTGAGCATCGGCAGCGCAATACATCAGCATTCTGACGGCATAATTTGTTTGACGCGTTAGTCGCATTTCTAATTCCTATATTTAATCTCTTACTTACCAGTTTAGAACACTTCTAATTAAAGTACACCCCTTTTATCAAGTTTAATTTACCTAAATCTTGGTTTCAAAACGTTGATTATGTGAAATGGATGTGTAGAGTTTGCGTGGGGAAGTATGATTTCTACGGATTTCGGGGATCGGTAGAAAGCAAATAAACGAAACGGAAGGGTAGTAAATGAAGTTTTTTAGCAAGTTAAAAACGGCAACAGCGGTTGCTGGCATCTCAATGTTGATGGTTCTTGGTCAACAGGCCATTGCTATGGATGATCCAGATGCGACTGTAAAAGAACGCCAAATGGTCATGGACAATGTCAAAAACACGGTTGGCGCGCTTTCAAAAGCGGTTAAATCAGGCGCATCGTCTGATGAGATTTTAGCTGCAGCTGACGCGTTTTTAGCAGCAACTGCATCATCTGTAACCGTCGAGGCTTTCAAAACAAACACGCACGGCAAATCAACTGTTAAAACCACAGCAACTGAGAAAGTGTGGACCGATTGGGACCGCTTTGAGCAAGCACTGTTGGATATGGAAAACGGTGCTAAGGAAATTCAACTTGCAGCCGCTGGCGGCACTTTAACTTCCGAAGATCAACTCGGTGTTGCTCTTAAAGAATGTGGCTTTTGCCACCGTAGCGCAGGTTATCGCGCAAGATAATTTTTAAGCGTTGAAAACAAAATAGGCTATGGCGATCGAAACAATAATTGCCATAGCTGCTCTTAAATGTTTTGTCTTATCCATCGGCTGAACATGTTGCGCAAATTCTTCAGACACATTCTTTTGCCCTGTGACCATCGGCTTCACGATGTCGTCTTTTTTGATAAATCTGTAAAATGCAATGGCTGCTAAATGCAGCACGATCAGGCCAATGATCAATTTGGTATTGATCCCGTGATATGTGGTCGCCTGATAACTTAAATCGCCAGAAACGTATTTTGCCAGCGGACCTTGCAGCAAGATCTCATCATCGGAAATTAATCCCGTGCCCACCTGAACAGATATCACCACCAACATCGCAACAACGGACAAAGCGGCGATTGGACTATGCCCGATCATGCCTTTAAATTTATCCGAGCTCGGGTTTGTAAGATAACTTAAAATGACACCTGGCCCCTTGATAAAGCTGAAAAACAGGGCTGTTCGAGATCCAATTAGCCCCCAAATAACGCGAAAAATCAGCAATGCGAGAATACAATGTCCCGAGATAAAATGGATATCCATTTCATCTAGGCGAAATGAAATAAACGAGACCAAAATACAAATAAGAAGCAACCAGTGAAAAGCGCGAATATAAATATCCCAGACTTTGACTTTTGCTGACCCGTTATCCATGTTCCCCACCTATCTGCTTATACCGAGAAGCCCATCTTAGCATGCTGGATTTTTTGTTCAACGCTAAGCTCATCACATAAAAATGCCGCCAAACCCTTATCGAGTTGGCGGCATCATAAAAACGATTTAATACAGCTTAAGCGTCTTGGTCCACATTCTGAGTTTGTGTACCCAACTTAGAAATAGACAGTGACATCACATCACCTTTCTTAAGATATACAGGTGGTTTCATACCCATTCCAACGCCTGGAGGTGTACCTGTTGAAATAACATCACCTGGATGCAGGGTCATCATTTGCGACAGATGCGAAATGATTTTTGCAACAGTAAAGATCATTGTTGACGTTGAACCGGTCTGCATGCGTTTGCCGTTTACATCAAGCCACATGTCCAATTCTTGAGGATCACCAACTTCATCAGCCGTGACAAGCCAAGGACCAATAGGTCCGAACGTGTCGCAGGATTTACCCTTAGTCCATTGACCAGTTAGTTTAGTCTGGAAGGTACGCTCTGAAACATCGTTGGCAACGCAATAACCAGCAACATAATCCAATGCCTCTTCCTCAGACACATATTTACATTTCTCACCGATCACAACGCCCAACTCAACTTCCCAGTCAGAAGTTTCAGAGCCACGTGGCAAGAAGACAGTATCGTTTGCACCAACAACTGCTGATGTGGCTTTCATGAACAGAATTGGATGATCAGGAATTGGTAGGTTTGATTCAGCTGCATGATCTGAATAGTTCAAACCAATACACATGAATTTACCGATAGAACCAACGCAAGCACCAAAACGTTGATCACCTTGCACCATTGGCAGATCATTCACATCAAGTGCAGATAGTTTTGCAAGTGATGCTTTTGAAAGCGCTGAACCATCGATATCGCTCACAACGGCTGATAGATCACGCAAATTTCCATCTGCATCAATAATCCCTGGTTTCTCCTGCCCTTCGGCACCATAACGAACAAGTTTCATTTATTTTTCCTCACAAGTTTGGCCAAGTTTCTCGGCCCAATAATTTAAGCTACGCCCAATAATTTAAGCTACCAAGTCTCCTACCCGGTAATTTGTATTAATGATTATCTCTGGGCATGCCCTTTTTCGCGATTGACTGATATTTTGTCGCCCCGCGAAGAACCATGCCTTCTGAAAACGGTTCAACAAGTCCACGGAAATATTCCTGCCAGGGCGATTGGTGCCCTGGGTGATCATATCCGCCACTTGCTTCAAATTCAGCTTTTCGAGCTTTAAGTTCTTCATCGCTAATAACAATGTCAGCAGAACATTCATTAAGATCAATGCGCACTGTGTCGCCTGTTTTAACAAGTGCTAAACCGCCACCCGTTGCAGCTTCAGGAGACGCATTTAAGATAGATGGCGAACCGGATGTTCCCGATTGACGACCATCACCCACACATGGGAGCGCCTCAATACCCTTTTTAAGCAGGTAACTTGGCGGACGCATATTCACCACTTCCGCACCACCTGGATAACCAACAGGTCCGGCACCGCGCATGATCAAAATGCAATTTTCATCGATGTTGAGTTCGGGATTATCAATCCGGTGATGGAAATCCTCCGGTCCATCAAATACAATCGCCCGGCCTTCAAATGCATTAGGGCTTTCAGGGTTTGACAGATAACGCGCGCGGAAATCTGGCGAGATCGCACTTGTTTTCATAATCGCTGAATCAAACAGATTACCCTTCAGATTTACAAAGCCAGCATCCGGCTTCATCGGCGTTGAAATCGGTTTGATGACATCATCATTTTCAATTTTCACATCTGCACAGTTCTCAGACATGGTCTGACCATTTGCCGTTATTGCATCGGGATGCGGAAGAAGATCATTGGCTATTAGTTCACCAATCACCGCTGGCACACCACCTGCACGATGATAATCTTCACCCAAATATTCACCAACTGGCTGCAAGTTCACAAGCATTGGAATTTTATGGCCGATATTCTGCCAATCCTGATTATCAAGCGATACACCTAAATGGCGGGCAATCGCATTTAAGTGGATTGGCGCATTGGTAGAACCACCAATTGCGGAATTGACCACAATAGCATTTTCAAATGCTTCACGTGTCATGATCTTAGTTGGTGTGAGATCTTCCCAAACCATATCAACGATCCGGCGACCCGTTTCATAGGAAATTTGCCCACGCTCACGATATGGCGCTGGAATTGCAGCTGAACCTGGCAATTGCATACCAAGGGCTTCAGCAAGCGAATTCATCGTCGTTGCGGTGCCCATCGTGTTACAATAACCAACAGAAGGTGCAGACGATGCAACAAGGTCCATCATCCCAGCATCATCAATCTCGCCTTTGGCATGCAATTCACGTGCTTTCCACATGATCGTGCCGGAGCCTGTGCGCTTACCTTGATACCAACCATTGAGCATTGGTCCAACTGAGAGCGCAATTGCCGGAATGTTCACAGTCGCAGCTGCCATGAGCAAAGCCGGTGTTGTTTTATCGCAGCCAATTGTCAAAACCACGCCATCAATTGGATAGCCATAGAGCGTTTCCACAAGCGATAGATATGCAAGGTTACGATCCAACATCGCTGTTGGGCGTTTTCCAGTTTCCTGAATTGGGTGCACAGGAATTTCGATCACAGTACCACCCATGGCAATCACACCATCGCGCACGCGTTTTGCAAGCTCGATATGGTGACGGTTACATGGGGAGAGATCAGAACCCGTTTGTGCAATTCCGATAATTGGCTTGCCTGACTGCAGCTCCTCGCGTGTAAGCCCGTAATTAAGATAACGCTCTAAATATAGCGCCGTCATCTCTGCATTATCTGGGTTATTAAACCATTGCTTGGATCTTAGATCCTCAGGTTTGACTATCTTTTTTGACATTATTTTCTCCAGGAATATTTAGCCGGCCCAGCCGCCATCAATCAGCATGGTCTGTCCGGTAGTAAACGCGCTTTCATCAGAAGCTAAATAAACGGCCAATGCGCCGACTTCTTCAGGTGAGCCAATTCGGCCCATTGGTTGACGTGCAATAAAGGCTTTTCTTGCTTCTTCATAATCGCCCATTGCATGCAATCGATCTTCCAGCGACGGGCTTTGAATAGTGCCCGGGCAAATCGCATTGCAACGCACACCAGTTTTAATGTGATCAACGGCCACAGATTTGGTCATCCCAATCACAGCAGCTTTCGTTGCGCCATATACAAATCGGTTGGGTGCTCCAATGATCGACGATGCCGCCGAAGACATATTGATGATTGAGCCATTACCTTTTTCAAGCATTGCAGGAATAAACGCTTTGATCGTTCTGAACATGGATTTTACGTTTAAATCAAATGCAAAATCCCACTCATCATCGGTACATTGTGTGATCGTACCCGCATGCACAAAGCCCGCACAATTAAACAAAACATCCGGTGAAAACTTACCAGCTGCAGCGCGAACATCATCATCAGAGCGTACATCCAATTTATGTGTAGTAAGGTTTTCAATCCCCAATGCATCAAGTTCTGCCAGCAATTCTTCATTCACATCGGTTGCGATGACCGTTGCACCTTCATTTGCCATTGCAATCGCAGTTGATTTTCCAATGCCTTGTCCCGCAGCGGTTAACAAAGCCGTTTTACCAGATAATCTATTTGTCATTTCGCATCCTCCTGTAACTATAAAACTCAAAAATATTTCTCGATTGACCCAGCGACTGCATCTAACCCGATTTATGCAGATGATTAGTCAGCGCCTTTTGGCAACCAGCGACATCACGGTCGAGGGCAGCATTTAAGATGTTCAAATGCTCTTTAATATTATCCTCGCGAAAGCCAGATCCTTCGGAAACAGCCAGCATATGCATTCGGTGCAGATCATAAATATCGCGGTGTTTTTTGATTAAAAGCGATGAACCACAGCGGGAAATCAGTGTTTCATGAAACTCCCATTCACAATCACACCAGATATCAAACAACTCTTGATTATCCTGATCCGCTTTGAATTTATTTTCCACATGCGCAAGCTTATGATGGGTGGCTGCAAGTTGCGCTTCCCATTCAAGTCCGCCATTTTCGATGGATAATCTGGCACCCTCGCATTCGATTAAAATTCGGTGTTCGACGGCTTCATTGCAAAGTTCCAATGATGCCAGAGGAACTTTAAAACCTTTATTGTCCTGAAACTCGACCAAACCATCGCAAGATAACCGAAACAAGATTTCTCTTAATTGACTGGCTGAACAATCATATTGCAAACGCAGCTCTTCAGGCTTGAGTTTCTGGCCTGCTTCGAATTGCGCTGAAATCAACCGACTGCGAAAATCCCAATAAATATCGACATTACCATCACTACTTTTATCTAAAAGTCTGGCTTCCATGCCCATCTTTCTTCTGACCTTCATCAAGTTTGCGGCGGCTGTATTTTTGCCAAGCGCATTTTAAGTTAAACATGGATTGCATATTTTTTTCACAAAAACCAGCATTTTCGTGAATTTTAATTTTTCACAAAAATAATGATATTTTCGTTTAATCTCTTGTGGCACCGTCGCATTCTTGATACCAATGTATACGATGACCGGGAGTTGAGATATTTGAAGCATGAAAAAGACGCTTCATTTGGGGAGTGAATGTGACTGATTTTGTTAGATTAAATGGCACAGATAATGTTGTGACCGTCACACGCGCAATTGAGCTGGGTGCGGAAGTGTCTGGCATTATATCCAACCAAAACGTTCCGCGCGGGCATAAAATCGCCATTGAAAATATCGCTCTTGGCGAACCGATCATAAAATATGCACAGAAAATCGGTTATGCCAGCGAACCAATTACGGCTGGAGATCACGTTCATACCCACAACGTTGAATTTCGCAATGTCGATGCCGAGTACGAATTCTCAACAAATATCAGCGAACCAAAACCAGCTAATGATCAGATTGCCAATAGTTTTATGGGATATAAGCGTCCCAATGGCAAAGTAGGTACGCGTAATTACATCGCAATTGTCACGTCGGTGAATTGTTCTGCAACAGCAGCACGAAAAATCGCCGATGCATTCGGGCCAGACGAATTAAAAGACTATCCAAATGTTGATGGTGTTGTGGCCTTCGTTCACGGAACGGGTTGCGGTATGGCTGATAGTGGCGATGGAATGGATGCACTTCAGCGCGTCATGTGGGGATATGCTCGCCATCCCAACCACGCCGGTGTTCTTATGCTTGGATTAGGTTGCGAAATTAACCAGATTGATTGGTTGCTTGAAGCGCATAACCTCAAGCAAGGCCCATTATTTCATACAATGAACATCCAGGATGTCGCCGGTTTAAGGATCACGGTTGAAAAAGGTATTGAGCGCATCAAATCCATGCTGCCAGAAGCCAATAAATTTACTCGTGAACCCTGCCCTGCTTCTGAATTGAAGGTCGGTTTGCAATGCGGTGGTTCCGATGCATGGTCGGGCATAACGGCAAATCCAGCGCTTGGTTATGCGTCTGATTTGATCGCCGCGCAAAAAGGCACTGCACTTTTAGCTGAAACGCCTGAAATTTACGGTGCGGAACACCTTCTTCTGCAGCGCGTACGTGATAAAAAAGTTGGCGAGAAACTTCTTGGTCTTATTCATTGGTGGGAAGATTATACCCAGCGCAACAAAGGTACGATGGACAACAATCCATCTCCTGGCAACAAAAAAGGCGGTTTGACGACCATCTTAGAAAAATCGCTCGGCGCGTCTGCAAAGGGCGGCACTTCACCGTTAAATGCAGTTTACAAATATGGCGAAGAAATCCGCAGCCATGGCTTTGCGTTCATGGATTCGCCCGGATATGACCCTGCATCTGTAACGGGTCAAATCGCCAGCGGCTGCAATATCATTGTTTTCACCACAGGGCGCGGATCCGCCTTTGGCTCCAAGCCTGCGCCAACCATCAAAGTAGCCAGTAACTCAATCATGTATAATCGCATGAGTGAAGATATGGATATTAATGCAGGTGACATGCTTGATGGGGTTACACTGGAGGAAAAGGGCATGGAAATGTATGACCTGATTTTACGTGTAGCATCAGGTGAAAAATCGAAATCAGAAGCCCAAGGCCTTGGTGATCATGAGTTTGTGCCTTGGCAAATTGGTGCGGTGATGTAACTTCCCAACATCTCTATTTACAGTATAAATTATTGAATTAGGACATTAGAAAATGACACAGCAAAAAATTGGTTTTATCGGTCTTGGATTGATGGGAGCCGCAATGGTCGACCGTCTGCTTGATAAGGGCTACGAACTTACCGTCATGGGTAATAAATCACGCCCACGCATCGATAAAGCCATCTCCCGCGGCGCCGTGGAAGCTGCTTCTGCAAAAGACTTGGCCGAGAAATCTGACATTATCATGCTGTGTATGGACACATCACAATCCGTTGAATCACGCATGTTTGGCGATGATGGTGTGCTCGCAGGATTAAAAGAAGGTTCTGTTGTCATCGATTTTGGCACATCGCTGCCAAGCTCAACCAAAATGCTCGGTGAAAAAGTAGCTGAAAAAGGTGGCCAATATTTAGATGGCCCGCTAGGACGCACACCCTCACACGCGCTTGAAGGCAAGCTGAACATTATGACTTCAGGTGATGAAGCGGCATTCAACAGCATTAAATCAGTACTTGAAGATCTTGGTGAAAATGTCTTTTTCCTTGGTGAACTTGCAACAGGTCATACCATTAAATTAATCAATAACTTCTTTGCTATGACAACAGCATCTGCAATGTCAGAGGCATTCGTTATGGCTGATAAAGCAGGTGTCGATCGCCAAAAAGTATACGATGTGATGTCAGCGGGTCCAGTACATTCCATGATGATGGATTTTGTTAAAGCCTATGCAATTGAAGGCAACCCAGAAAACTTGGCTTTTGCCATTAAAAACGCATCCAAAGATGTTGGATATTACGGCCAAATGGCAGATGATCTAGGTGTTGAAAGCATCATGTCAAAGTCAGCTCGTACAGCGCTCACATCTGCAATAGATGAAGGCATGGGCGATAATCTGGTTCCGGAAATGGTCAACTTCTTTGAGAAAAAGTTTAACTCTTAAAACGTTCTGGCTATTCGCTTAATCATCATCAAGCGAGTAGCCAAATCCGCGAATTGTGCGAACTGGATCTGTTTTTCCAGTTTGCTTAAGCGCTTTGCGCAAACGCCCCACATGCACATCAACTGTTCTTAGATCGATATCGCTGTTCATACCCCAAACGCGATCGAGCAATTGTTCGCGGCTCCAAACGCGGCCTGGCTTTTCAAGTAAGAACACCAACAAACGAAATTCTGTCGGCCCAAGCTTTATCGTATCTTCGCCATAGGTGACGCGATGACGTTCTAGATCAACATGCAACTCGCCATAAGACAGTGATTGTTTTGCTGTACTAGGTCGTGCTCTGCGTAATGTCGCGCGCACACGGGCCATAAGTTCTGTCACCGAATATGGCTTAACGATATAATCATCAGCTCCGGTATCAAGACCACGTACGCGATCAGTTTCTTCACCGCGCGCTGTTAGCATAATCACCGGAATTTCAGATGTTTCTTTTTTGCGCTTTAACTGGCGGCAGACTTCAATTCCAGAAAGATTTGGCAACATCCAATCAAGCAAAATGATATCGGGGATGACTTCCTCAGCACATAAAAGCCCCTCTTCGCCATCTATCGCTCTGGAAACGCTAAAACCTTCTTTTTCAAGGTTATAAGCGAGCAATTCCATTTGCGGCGGCTCATCTTCTACGACCAAAACTCTTGCGGCTGAAAAATCTGACATAAGGAATTCCCTTTTTGTCTATTTAAGCTTTATTCGTCCAAATCAACGGTGATGGATGATGTTAAATCGCTCTTGGCGCGATCATCATCAGGCAAGGCACCGCTAACCATATAATGCACTTGCTCAGCAATATTTGTTGTGTGATCACCCATGCGTTCAAAGTTTTTCGCAATGAACAGAAGATGCATACATGATGTGATATTGCGCGGATTTTCCATCATGTAAGTCAGCAATTCGCGGAACAAAGTATTGTGAATAAGATCCACATCTTCATCCTTGTGGCGCCAATGATCTGCCATGTCTTTGTCGCGCGCAACGTAGGAATCCACTACACCGCGGATCATGTCCTGCACGATTTCACTCATACGAGAGATCGTTTCATTTGATGATCCCAAAGGCGTAAGTTCCGTGACAACAGACGCACGCTTTGCAACGTTCTTAGCGTAATCGCCAATTCGTTCGAGATTGCTCACCATTTTAAGAGCAACCACAACGGCACGTAGATCCTGCGCCATTGGTTGGCGTTGAACCAGAATACGGATCGCCATGTCACCAATTTCTGTTTCAAGCTGATCCACGCGCTTATCAGAGGCACGAATGCTTTCGACAAGCTCTAAATCCTGTTTAAGCAAGCATGTGACGCAATCATTGACCTGCGCTTCAACAAGCCCAGCCATTTCTAGAACGAGCGTTTCAACAGTCTTAAGATCATTATCAAAAGACGTTACGATGTGAGCATCTTTGTTCATTTTATTCTCCACTAACCTATACGGCCAGTAATATAATTTTCTGTACGATCATCTTGCGGATTGGTGAAGATTTGATCCGTATCACCATGTTCAACCAAATTGCCCAAATGGAAAAATGCAGTCTTTTGAGAAACACGTGCAGCCTGCTGCATTGAGTGTGTCACGATGATGATTGTGAAGCGCTCGCGGAGTTCGTCAATAAGCTCTTCCACGACAGCCGTTGCAATTGGATCAAGTGCTGAACATGGCTCATCCATAAGGATAACTTTTGGCTCAATCGCGATCGCACGCGCAATACACAAACGTTGCTGCTGACCACCAGATAAACCTGTACCTTGTTCTTGAAGACGGTCTTTAACCTCATCCCAAAGCCCAGCGCGCTTTAAGCTATGTTCAACAACGTAATCCATCTCATCTTTCGATGTCACAGTTTTATGGATACGCGGGCCATAAGCCACATTGTCATAAATTGATTTCGGGAACGGATTAGGTTTTTGGAAGACCATACCGACATGCGCACGAAGCGCCACAACATCTACATCTTTAGAATAGATGTCTTGGTTTTCAATAATTACCTGACCTTCAACACGAGCAATATCAACAAGATCATTCATCCGGTTTATGCAGCGCAGGAAGGTTGATTTACCGCAACCTGATGGACCAATTAGGGATGTGACTTGGTGTTTTTGAAAGTCAATATCGATCCCAAACAGAGCTTGTTTTTCGCCATAATAAACTTCAACACCTTTGGCCTGAATAATCGGACCATTTTCATCCAGTGTTTTTTCAAACTCGCTCATTTTTTGTTCACTCTCAACAGAATTATTCAACATATCGACCGACCCTTTCCGCTTAGAATCTACGTTCGAATTTGCGACGAAGGACCACCGCCAATAAATTCATCAATACAAGAAAAAGCAAGAGCACTATAATTGCCGCTGATGTTTTTTCCAAGAAACCACGTTGTGGAGCGTCTGCCCAAAGGAAAATCTGCACCGGTAACGCTGTTGCTGAATCTAAAAACCCTTTTGGAACATCCGCAATAAAGGCAACCATCCCAATCATAAGAAGCGGTGCTGTTTCACCCAAAGCGCGCGCCATGCCCACAATAGCACCTGTCAACATACCAGGTAGCGCAAGTGGCGTTACATGATGGAATGTTGTCTGAATTCGGCTAGCACCTATCCCCAACGCAGCTTCGCGAATAGAAGGTGGCACCGCTCTTAAAGATGCACGAGACGCAATGATAATGGTCGGCAATGTCATAAGAGCTAAAACCATACCGCCAACAAGCGGAGACGATCTTGGTAAGCCAAAGAAGTTTAGGAAAATCGCTAGACCCAACAAACCAAAAACAATTGATGGCACCGCGGCAAGATTGTTGATGTTCACTTCAACAAACTCACTCCAACGATTTTTCTTGGCGAACTCTTCAAGATAAATAGCTGCACCCACGCCCATCGGGAATGAAATCAGAAAGCAAATCACCAGCGTAAGAGCCGAGCCCACAAGTGAGCTTAAAATACCAGCAAGCTCAGGCTCACGGCTATCACCATTGGTGAAAAACCGCTTATTGAATTGGCGTTTCGTCTGACCACTTTCAGTGAGCGAATCAACCCAACTAACTTCCGCGTCGCTAAATTTACGCTGACTTTCTTCAAGGCTGGTATCAACGCCACCTTTTAGATAGATATCCGCGTCATCTGATGCGAGCAGCCAAACATTCACAACTTGACCAACAGCGTCAGGGTTGT
Source organism: Rhizobiaceae bacterium (assembly GCA_020628775.1). GTDB lineage: Bacteria > Pseudomonadota > Alphaproteobacteria > Rhizobiales > Rhizobiaceae > Lentilitoribacter. Next base: position 47,222 of record JAHDEP010000001.1, read on the forward strand.
CTCTGACATATTGTTTAAGTTCCAAAGCAGCATCTGGGCTCAATAAACCATAAAGTTTACGACGATCTTTGCGGCTTTTCACATCAGGAAAACTCGCTTTGAGAGCATCGCGTACAATTGTTCTGTAGGATGCGCCATCAACATCGCTGGGATCAACATTATCGGGGCCTAGATCGACGGTTAGCTGGATAACGCTTTCACGCAATGCGCCAGAACCCGTCCAGGCAATTGACCCAACCATGACCGCAAGAAAACCGATAGCAAAGATGATCGCAGCTAAACCACTAAGCTTAAAAAGACGCTCAGATGTGTGACGACCTTGAAGGCCAGCCGCTTCTGTTGAAAATGGATTAGTCATATTGCTCTCGGAAATGATTTACAATTTTAAGCGCGATCACGTTCAAGATAAGCGTGATAACAAACAGGAAGAGACCGAGTGCGAATGCTGATAGCGTTTTAGCACTGTCAAACTCCTGGTCACCGGTTAGCAAAGTTACAATCTGAACAGTAACGGTCGTCACAGCCTCAAACGGATTGAGCGTCAAATTCGCAGCGAGACCCGCAGCCATCACCACAATCATTGTTTCGCCAATCGCACTTGAAGTGGCCAATAGCAAACTGCCGGCAATTCCCGGAACAGCAGCAGGCAATACGACCTTGCGAACCGTTTCAGCGTGGGTTGCACCCATACCAAGCGACGCATCACGCAATGACTGAGGAACAGAATTGATCACATCATCAGAGAGCGACGACACAAGCGGAACCACCATGATGCCCATGGCGATACCAGCTGCAAGCGCGCTTTCAGATGAAATTTCAAATCCGGCTGTTGCACCCGTGTTGCGAATAAATGGCGCAATCGTAAGCGCAGCAAAGAAGCCGTAAACCACAGAAGGGATACCCGCCAGCATTTCAAGAAGCGGCTTTGCGATTGAGCGTGTTCTGCTTGAGGCAAATTCAGCAAGATAAACGGCTGAGGCTAGCCCCAAAGGTGTAGCAATCAACATGGCAATGAAACTGATTAGCAGAGTACCAGTGATCAACGGAACAGCACCAAATGCACCACTTGAACCAACAACTTCAGCAGTAATCGCTGTCTGTGGGCTCCAATGTGTACCAAAGAGGAAATCCGTGATCGGAACTTGTTCAAAAAAACGAATGGTTTCGAAGATCAATGACATGACGATACCAATTGTCGCCAAAATCGCTACCGATGCACAAGAAATCAAAACGACCATGATTAGCTTGTCGGCAATCCCGGACCGCTTCTTGGCGAACGGATTCACTCCGACGGCAAATTTAGAGGAAATATCGCTCATCGACCCCACACTCATTTTTAGCTTGAAAAGAAAACACGACGCGAGTCACCTATAACTCGCGTCGCATTACAATAGTAGTCTTACATTGACAATGGAGCTAGGTCAGCCACAGTTTTTGCAACTGAAGCACGCTCTTCGTCACCCATTGGGATAAGACCTTTATCTGTAAGGTAACCTTCTTCACCCCAAGCATCGTCGCTTGAGAATGCAGCTAGGAATTCTTCCATACCTGGGATCACGCCAACGTGGTCTTTCTTAACGTAGAAGAACAATGAACGTGAAACTGGGTAGTCACCTGAAGCGATGTCTTCAAATTCTGGTGCAACACCGTCAACAAGAGCGCCTTGTAGAACGTCTGAGTTCTGGTCAAGGAAGCTGAAGCCGAAGATACCAAACTGTGTTGGAGCAGCTTGAAGCTTTTGAACGATCAAGTTGTCGTTCTCACCAGCTTCGATGAATGCACCATCTTCACGGATTGAATGACAAAGTGTTTTGTATGCAGATTTGTCTGAACCTTTAAGATCTTTGACCCATGAGAAAGTCTTACATCCGCCTTCCATTGCGATTTCAACGAAAGCAGCACGTGTACCAGATGTTGGAGGAGGTCCAAGAACTTCAATTTTTGTTTTTGGAAGCTCAGGACGAATGTCTGACCACATTGTGTATGGGTTTGGCTGAGTTTTGCCTTCTTCACCAGCTGGAACGTCTTTAGCAAGAGCTAGGAAAACGTCTTGTAGTGTAAGCTCTAAAGGAGCGCTTTCGCGTGAGTTTGCAATTACGATACCATCGTAACCGATTTTAACTTCAACGATGTCTTTAATGCCATTTGACGCACAATCATCAACTTGTGACTGCTTGATACGTGCAGAAGCGTT
>JAHDEP010000108.1 GCA_020628775.1 Rhizobiaceae bacterium
CACTCAGAGATGATAAAAATTTAAACATTTTGCGTTACTTTTACTAAACGTATTGAAGTTAGGCTTTACTAACTCGTTTTAGTAGTTGGAGTAACAAGGTGAAATTTCCAAGATTAACTGCGTTGATGCATCCGGTTAAACGCATTCGAAAATCGGAGAGCGGAAGCACTGCTTTAGAGTTCGGTGTGTTAGCAATACCGTTTTTCATGATCATTGTCGCAACCGTTGAAACATTGGTTGCGTTTGCTGGTGAACAGATCCTTGTTAATGCGGTTGATAAGATGTCCCGCCAATTAAGAACCGGCGAAATTACCTTTAATATGGGCCGTACGACTGACCTCACAGAAGCGGAGTTCAGAGAGTTATTTTGCAATGAAATCAACATAGTACTATCTTGTAGCAATACAATTTCATCCGATCAAAAACTATTTATTGATCTTAAAAATGTTGTCAATTACAGCGACATCGATGTGGGTATTCCAAAGGTAAATTCAGCTGATTATGCAGAGCTAGATACTTCTGGATTTGAATATTCACCTGGCGGATCTGGCTCAATCAATGTGCTGCGCGTTTATTACAAATGGGATGTAACGGTGGATCTTATCAGACCATACATCACTAATATTAGACCCGGAGCTGAGGGATCGGAATATTACCTTATGGTGTCGACAATGGCGTTTAGAAACGAAGGTTATCCATGATGATAAATCTGATGAAGAATGTCGCCCCTAACCCAGTTGGAAACAAAAAATCCGGGTTTTTCGGCAAAAAGTTCCTAAACTCGTTTTCACGGTTAACAAAATCTGAAGACGGTGTTGGCGCTGTGGAATTTGCTTTGATCGTTCCTGTTTTATTGATCTTATATGTCGGGGCGTTGGAAATATCTGTTGCAATGTCTGTTGATAAGAAAGTTGCCAAAGCTACATCAATTACAGCTGACCTTATCACCCAAGGCACAACCACAGACAAATCCACATTGCAAGAAATGCTGGGCGTTGCGCAAAGTGTGGTGGCGCCGTTTGATGGTACATCTCTGAACATGGAAGTTGTTGGCATCCAAGTGGATGCATCAGGTGTTGCAACAATTGCCTGGTCTTGGGATGAGACCAATTCACGACCTTATGTAAATGGTGACCCGATCACGATCCCAAGCGCATTTGCGATTCCAAGCACATTTTTGCTACAAACAACGGTCGATCTAGATTATGACTTGCTCATGCTGGTTCCAGAAGGAAGCGGCCAGTTGGATAGCTTAATCAAAAGAACCGTTAACTTGAGCAAGCTCTACTATCTTCACCAACGCGAAGCAGACCCAATCACGTGTTCGGATTGCTAAACTTCAAACAATAGCTTTGATTACAAATGATTATTCGCCGCAAGCTCACTATCAAAAGAGTTTGTGGCGATTTTTTATTTTATAATTGAAGGTCTTAGGCTTAGCTCAAGCTCAACTTCCGGGACAGCTATTCCGGCTTTAATCGCAAGCGCTTTAGCGATGGCATCATAATCGCTTTGATTGGACTTCGTAAATCCACCTGAATAGTATGGCTCAACGATATCTAATAGACTTGGTTGCTGGCTATCCATGTTTAACAACAGATCTGTCAGATCTTCTTTGAGTTGCTCAGGGACGTTTTTATGCACTGCATGTGGGCCGAAATAGACGATATTTGACCACCATGACAAATCCAACTCGGAAGATTGCGCAAGTTCAGTTTCAAAATTCCCGTTAAATAAATCCGATTGGGTAAAATCTACATCGGTTGAAGATACCGGCAACCAACCAAAATACCCATGCAGCTCATCATCGCGAAAAGCTGAAAGCATAGTGCTGACATCTCCCATTTCCTCAAGATCAAACTTACCCAATTGCCCCAAAGACAGGGCCATATTTGGCATCAACCAACTTGAGACAGATTCTTTTCGTGAATAACCAATTTTCAAATTGGCTTTGGCGGTATCACCACGAACATCAAGATCTTTCTTGGAAACGAGAACTGAGCGGAAACCAACTGCACCAGATTGAGACACTGGGCGCGCAATTGCATCAACACAATCACAAATGCTGTGTGTGGTGGCAAAAGATCGAGCTGTGTGGATCGCATAATGAATACGGCCACTGGCATGCGCATCAATTAAAGAACCAAGCGTCTTAAACCCTGTGACACTGACATTTACACCAAGAAGATTTGAATAATTGAAAATAAACGCGTCTTTGTAATCAGCTCGTTTAGCCATAGGATGGCTTTGCAAAACGCCCACTCTTAGCGTTGTAAATTCTTCATCTGTTTCTGTTGCATTGCTGGTTACCACAAAGAACATGGACAGGATTAAAAGACTGAAGAATTGTAAGATTGGTTTCATCGTTTACGCTCTACATTATGATGAGAGCTCTATATCACGAAACATGTCTGGTCGGGAGAAATGGTTACTTTAGGGTTAATAGATAAAATTGTTTAAAACCCTATCCAATCTGTGAATATTCAACTAGATTTCCAGCTTTGTTAAAACAACCTGCGGAGTGAAATTGGCGCGCGCATTTATTCTCATTTTAGACTCTTTTGGCATTGGCGGCGCAAGTGATGCCGCAAAATATGGCGACGAGGGTTCAAACACACTTGGTCATATTGCCCAATACTTCGATCAGCATGCAAACCCGCTTAAACTCCCGCATTTGCAAAGCCTCGGCCTGATCAATGCTGCCGAGCTCGCATGTGGAGAATTGCCTTTAGGCATGGCGAGAAACCTCGCACCAAAAGGCATTTATGGTGCATCTGACGAACGTTCACGCGGAAAAGACACGCCGTCTGGCCATTGGGAAATCGCTGGGCAGCCGGTGATGTTTGACTGGGGCTATTTTCCCAACACCACGCCTACCTTTCCTGATGATCTGAAAGCCAAAATTTGTGCTTATTTGGAAGTCGATGATATTTTAGCCAATTGCCACGGCTCCGGCACGGATATGTTGACCTCGTTTGGCGAAGATCACATTAAATCAGGTCAACCTATCTGCTACACGTCAGCTGATTCAGTTTTACAAATAGCCGCGCATGAAGAAACATTTGGTTTGGAAAAACTTTATGATCTTTGCGCCTTTGTCCGCGCTGAAATCATGGACCTGAACATTGGGCGGGTGATTGCAAGACCATTTATTGGCTCAAACAAAGATAATTTTGAACGCACGGGTAATCGTCGCGATTATTCGGTTCTTCCCCCAAAACCAACATTACTGGATATTGCAAAAGATAATGGCCGCGAGGTTTACTCCATCGGCAAGATTTCAGACATATATGCGCATCAAGGCATCACCCAAGCGCAAAAAGCCAATGGCAACATGGCGCTGTTTGATGAAACTTTAAAAGCTGCACAAGAGGCGCCTGATGGCAGCATCATTATGACAAATTTTGTCGATTTCGATATGCTTTTTGGCCATCGCCGCGACATTCAAGGCTATGGTGATGCGTTAGAGGCATTTGACAAACGTTTGCCCGAACTATCTGCTATCTTACAAAATGATGATCTGGTTATCATTACAGCTGATCATGGATGTGACCCGAGTTGGACAGGAACTGATCACACGCGCGAACGAGTGCCGATCATTGCCTATGGTCCAAATATTGCACCAAAAGATATCGGTGTACGATCAAGTTTTGCAGATATTGGCGCAAGTGTTGCACAATATCTCTCCTTACCTGAGACACAATATGGGGAGAGTTTTTTATGACAGGTTCAATACCCAAGGCTGAGCTCCATTGCCATATTGAAGGCGCTGTGCCTGTTAAACTTGCCAAAAAACAGGCGGAAAAATACGGGATCAACATCGATAGTATTATCGATGGCGCGCATTATAAATGGCATGATTTCACATCGTTTATTACCGCCTATGATACGGTTGCTAACCTTTTTAAAACCGAAGATGACTATCACAAACTCGCATATGAATATTTAGCCAGTATTGCACGCGATGGCACGTTATATAGCGAGATATTTATCTCTCCGGATCATGCCATGGAAGCGGGATTATCAGCACAAGCGTATATTGATGGATTAGCTGCTGGGATTGATGCTGCTCAAAGCGAATTTGGTATCATTTCACGCATGATTATCGTCGGCGTTCGCCATTTGGGTTCAGAGAAAGTTGAAAAAGCTGCGCAGATAGCGGCAAGTCGACCGCATCCTTATATTACAGGGTTTGGTATGGCGGGCGACGAGCGATCCGGAGCCGTTGCAGATTTCACTCGAGCATTTGATATAGCAAGAGACGCTAATTTAGGCATTACAGTTCATGCAGGTGAGCTTGTAGGCGCACAAAGTGTAAAAGATGCTGTTGTACATTTAAAACCTTCGCGCATCGGCCATGGTGTCCGCGCGATTGAAGATGCTGATCTGGTCAAACATTTGGCCGATGAGCAGATCGTATTAGAAGTTTGCCCTTGCTCCAATATTTCACTATCCGTTTTTGAAGATATGGCTCAGCATCCGTTCAAACAATTGGTTGATGCAGGTGTTAAAACGACAATCAGCTCTGATGATCCACCATTTTTTGCAACAGATCTTGCAAATGATTATGCGCAGATTGCAAAAACCTTCGATTATTCAGACAATGAAATGAAGAAATTCACCCAAAATGCGATTGAAGCAGCATTTGTGGATAATGAAACAAAAACGAAAATACTTACCCAACTTAGCGCTGAATAAAGCTATAGTTCGATTAAAGAGATTATCACAAAAGGCAGTAAAATGAGCAAAGCAACGGTTATCGATCATCCATTGGTTCAGCATAAACTTACCATTATGCGTAAGAAAGACACTTCAACAGGTGGATTTCGCAGACTGTTGCGCGAGATTTCAACTTTGCTTTGCTATGAAGTGACACGTGATCTTAAACTGACCACAGAAACGATACAAACGCCAATGGTTGAAATGCAAGCGCCAACGCTTGAAGGTAAGAAACTGGTTTTTGCCTCAATCCTGCGCGCTGGCAACGGTCTTTTGGAAGGCATGCTTGATCTTGTGCCTTCAGCCCGTGTTGCGCATGTTGGGGTTTATCGCGACCATGATACGCTTGAAGCCATCGAGTACTTCTTCAAATCGCCTGACCTTTTAGAAGATCGTTTAACAATCGTTGTTGACCCAATGCTAGCGACTGGCAACTCATCTATTGCAGCGGTTGATAAACTGAAAGAACGTGGCGCGAAGAATTTACGCTTCCTTTGCTTGCTCGCTGCGCCTGAAGGAATTGAGAATTTTGAAAAAGCGCATCCCGATGTTCCTATTTATACTGCAGCCATCGACAGCCACCTTAATGAACAAGGTTACATCATTCCTGGCCTTGGTGATGCGGGCGATCGCATCTACGGTACGAAATAAGCTACCAAATTCTTAATTACAACGAACTAAATTAGACATTGCTTTTCTGTAATAAACCAGTGTCTTTTCATTGCTAAAGCTTAATGCAGATGAACGCATTGTAAGTGGTTTTTCTTCGTCTTTGCCTCCAAATTAAGGATGCAACAGGAAACAAAACGAAGGAAATTTTAAAATGTATAAATCAATTATCTCAGCTGTCACCGCAGCAACTATTCTAGCATCTGCATCAACAGTGGCTTTTGCTGCATCAGACGATGGTAAAGGCAAACGTGGCGGCAAGCGCGGCGGTCCAAACATCGAGCGTATGATCGAAAAGCTTGATACCAACAAAGATGGCGGCATTACACTTGAAGAAGTAAAAGCCTATCAAGGCACTGTTTTTGCCTCAGTCGATGCCAATTCTGACAGCTCATTGACGCAAGAAGAATTCGACATGATCAAAGAGATGCGCAAAGCAGAGCGTGAAGCCGCTCGCGAAGCGAAAAAAGCTGAAAACGGTGAACAAACAACGGAAACAGCGCAATCTGACGACAAAGATGGCAAAAAGCGCAAAGGTAAGCGTGGCGGTAAACGCGGCGAGATGCGCGGAATGGGCTTTGAGCGTCTAGATGCTGATAATTCAGGTGCCGTTAGCCTTGAAGAGTTTACAGCGCATGCAGATAAAATGTTTGATCGCATGGACCGCAATGATGATGGCGTGATCAACACAGATGATGTGAAACGTAAAAGAAGCTAATCTTTATCGATTTTCACCAAATCAAGGCCGGAATTTCCGGCCTTTTTTTGTTTTTATAAACTAGATCTTATTCAGCGTAATGCTGCTCGATGATGTCCCAAGCTTCTTCAGCGGTTTCAACGATCTTAAACAGATCAATATCATCTGGTGAAATTGTGCCGTAATCAGCCAAAGCTTGAAAATTAAACATCGTATTCCAAAAATCTGTACCAAACAAAATAACCGGAACGCGCTCCATACGCCCTGTTTGAATGAGCGTAAGTGTTTCAAACAATTCATCCATCGTGCCAAAACCACCCGGGAACACTGTGATCGCTTTTGCACGCAGAAGAAAATGCATCTTACGAATGGCAAAATAGTGGAAGTTTAATGACAGATCAGGCGTGACATATTCATTGGGTGCCTGCTCGTGTGGCAAGACGATATTCAAACCAATAGAAGGTGCATCCACATCATTTGCGCCGCGATTGCCAGCTTCCATGACACCAGGACCACCCCCGGTGACCACAACATATTCTGAATAATCTGTATCTTTGGAAGCAATTGAACAAAGTTGCGCAAATTTACGGGCTTCCTCATAGTATTTAGAAGATTTGGTCAGATTTTCTTTCTGCACATCGTTCTTTGCAGCCCATGGATCTTTGCCTGGTTCAGGGATGCGTGCACCACCAAACATAACGACAGTTGAGCAAATACCATATTCACCCAATGTCATTTCTGGTTTGAGCAATTCTAATTGCAACCGAACGGGACGTAATTCCTCACGACACAAAAAGTCTTCATCCGCATAAGCTAAGCGATAAGCAGGTGCTTGTGTTTGTGGTGTCACTGGAACTTCTTGAGCCCGTTTTTTGTCAACGCCGCTGCTTGCAAGCGGATCCCAAATTTCGCGAATACGTTTAACCCACATTCTATTCCCCATTGATTCGAATATTTACATACAATGGACCTATCATAGTTTGTTCATTATTGACCATGGCGGTTTGCTGCAATAGGACTGCATCGAGATGTTTTTGCGATAAAGCAAAACGCGAGATACGCTAATCTGAGGAAAGACATGAGCCAGAACCTTACTGATCTTGAAAAAACAATCGAAGCGGCCTTTGACGCGCGCGATGAAATCACACCTTCAACAAAAGGTGAAACACGCGAAGCCATCGAAGAAGCCTTGGAAATTCTAGACAACGGAACTGCTCGCGTTGCAGCCCGTCAGGACAATGGTGATTGGCACGTTAATCAGTGGCTGAAAAAAGCTGTTCTTTTGGGTTTCCGAATTAAAGACATGGAACCACAATCTGGTGGACCGCAAGGTACAACTTGGTGGGATAAAGTTGATAGCAAATTCAAAGGCTGGAACGACGACAATTGGAAATCAGCTGGTTTCCGCGCTGTACCAAACGCTGTTGTGCGTAAATCAGCTTTTATCGCGCCAAATGTTGTTTTGATGCCATCTTTTGTAAACTTGGGCGCATATGTCGACGAAGGTACAATGGTTGATACATGGGCAACAGTTGGTTCATGTGCGCAAATCGGTAAAAATGTGCATCTTTCAGGCGGCGTCGGCATCGGTGGTGTTTTAGAACCTATGCAGGCTGGTCCAACAATTATTGAAGATAATTGCTTTATTGGTGCGCGTTCTGAAGTTGTTGAAGGCTGTATTGTTCGCGAAGGTTCTGTGCTTGGCATGGGCGTGTTCATTGGCAAATCAACGAAAATCGTTAATCGCGCAACTGGTGAGATCACTTATGGCGAAGTGCCGCCATATTCTGTTGTGGTTGCTGGGTCGTTGGCGTCCGATAAAACTATGGGCAATGGTCAACCTGCGCCAAACCTATATTGTGCAGTGATTGTGAAACAAGTGGATGCACAGACACGCTCGAAAACTGGTATCAACGAGTTGCTAAGAGACTAAAATGCCTGAACTCAATGCGGTCACACTTCTTCAAGAATTGATAAAATGCCCTTCTGTAACACCTGCGGAAGGGGGTGCGCTTCAATATCTGGAAGATGTTTTAACTCCTTTGGGATTTAAAGTTGAGCGCATTGTCTTTAGCGAACCAGGCGAGCCTGATGTTGAGAACCTTTACGCCAGATATGGTGATAAAGGTCCTCATTTGATGTTTGCCGGGCATACCGATGTGGTCCCAACTGGCGATGAAGCCGGTTGGACACATGCGCCATTTTCAGCTCAAATTGATAATGGCGAGATCTATGGCCGAGGTGCTGTGGATATGAAGGGCGGTATTGCTTGCTTTATCGCAGCTTTTTCAAGCTACCTTGCTGAAAATCCTGATTTTGATGGATCTGTCTCGCTACTCATTACAGGCGATGAAGAAGGTCCTGCGGTCAACGGCACGGAGAAACTTCTCAAACATGCCGCACAACAGGGCGAAACCTGGGATGCATGTATTGTGGGCGAGCCCACAAACCCTAATGAACTGGGTGACATGATCAAGATCGGTCGCAGAGGTTCAATGTCTGCGCGCGTATCAGTCAGCGGCAAGCAAGGTCATGTGGCTTATCCTCATTTGGCAGATAATCCGGTAACAAGCGCAACCACATTAATGGCCGCATTGATGCAACCACCTCTTGATGATGGAACACCTGAGTTTCCGCCAACAAATTTGGAAATTACCAGCGTTGATACTGGTAATCCTGCACTTAATGTTATTCCGGGATCCACACAGTTTCAGTTTAATATCCGCTTTAATGACACCTGGAGCGAACAAAGCCTTAAAGACGAGTTGCAGAAGCGCTTGAAAAAAGCGTCTGAGGATAAATCTCTTCGCCAAAAACCTGATCCGATTAGTTATGAGATCGAGTTTATCAACCGCGTTAGTCCGGTATTTTTGACAAAGGATGAGAAGCTCATCCAAACCATGCAATCAGCTGTTACGACGGCAATTGGTAAAACACCTGACATTTCAACAACCGGCGGTACATCTGATGCCCGCTTTATCAAAGACTACTGCCCTGTGATTGAGTTTGGCCTTGTGGGTCAAACCATGCATATGATTGACGAACGCGCAGCTGTTTCTGATGTTGAAGGCTTAGCTGGAATATACCAAGAGTTCATCAAACAGTGGTTTGGTTAATATGAGCAATGATAATCCTGCAAAAATAACACGATTGGTAGAAGCTGGTTATTTCTTGCGAATTATCTTGCTGGTTTTGCAAAACAAACCTGAAAATGCCAGTGGCTTTTATCTGCCAAATGCCAGTGTCATTCGTTCGTTTTTTGCCTTTATCTGGTGTATTCCTGCGCAATTATTTATGTGGTCATTGCTTTGGAACAAGCTTTCAAATCAACAAGATGGCGCGATCATTGATAAAACCAGTTTTCTCGTTCAGCTAACACTTGTTGATATGCTGGGTTGGGCTATGTCAGCCAGCGCGATCTTCATCATTTTATCCGCTGTGAATATGAAAAACGCTATCGGACCGCTGATTATTGCGTCAAACTGGTTCAGTTTGCTGGCGGTTTATGTGTTCTTTATCCCAGACACGCTATCCTTTTTACTGCCCGCATTAACTGACTTTATCGATGTAATTGATTTTATCGTCTATTTCATGATTGTCGGGCTATATTACAGGCTGGTAAAACATGTGCTGGGCGATCAAAGGATGATCGCATTTGCAATCACACTTGCAAGCGTTGTTATGGGGCTGTTCTTATCCAGCATGATTTATCAATCAGTGTTCCAAACATAGAAAAGCCCGCATATAGCGGGCTTTCAAATCGGTAATTAGCTTATAAGATTAAGCTGCAAGCTCTTCTACATCTGGGAAGAGTGAATCTAGCTCAAGGTAACAGATCATCTGATCGTCAACTG
>JAHDEP010000387.1 GCA_020628775.1 Rhizobiaceae bacterium
CACTTATTCTTTGACAATGGCGGCCTAAGATGTTTAAGGGTTCGCAATCTATCATTTATGTCCGGGCTGTAACTTTAGAGTTTACACAGCCATATCAAGAAAGAGGCTATAACCTTGGCTAAAGCTGAACTTGGAACAAAGCGTGTTTGCCCAGAAACAGAACGCAAATTCTATGATCTAAATCGTGATCCAATCATCTCTCCATATACGGGTCAGTCATATCCACTGACATTCTTCGAAAAACCAGAAGATGAGCCGGTTGAAGAAGTGAAAAAAGAAGAAGAAACAACTGAAGCAGTTGTTGAACCTACAACACCTGAATTGGATGAAGATGGTGATGTGGAAATCGTAAGCCTTGAAGATGCTGACGATGAAACAGCTGGTGTTAAAGATATTCCAGACTTGGATGATGACGATGATGACATCGGCGCGCCATCTGATGATACATTCTTGGAAACTGACGATGATGAAAATGACGACTTGTCAGACATCGTTGTTGTTTCTGATGACGGTGACGACAGCTAATTTCTGTAAAAGCAGAAGTTTTTCGCTTGATCTTCGATTAAAGCGGCATTAGAAAAATCTCGCTATCGGGCTCGATCCGGTAGCATCCCGCCAGAGTTACCAGACTGGCATGATGGGGCATTAGCTCAGCTGGGAGAGCGCTTCGCTGGCAGCGAAGAGGTCAGCGGTTCGATCCCGCTATGCTCCACCAAATCCTCTCTTTTATTGCATGTAAATTAAACTAGTCGTCCCATTCAACATCAAAACGGGTGACGAGATCTTTAACCTGCGCTTCGGTAAGCATTTTTGGGTTATAGCCGCGCATCATAATCGCCAGCCGCGCTGTATCTTCCAATTCTTCAATCGCATTGCATGCAGCTTCGACATCTTTACCTGCAACTACAGGGCCATGATTTGCCAACATCACTGCCGTTCTTTTCCCTGCAAGTCCTCGCACTGCTTCACCCATCTGCGGATCGCCCGGACGGTAAAAAGGAAGTAGTTTTACTTTGCCAAGTTTCATAATGGCATAAGGCGTCAGCGGCGGAAGAAAATTGTCTTCATCTGCATCTGGCATGAGTGACAGCGCAACCGAGTGACATGAATGCAAATGAACCACAGCGCCTGCCTGGCTGCGTGTGTCATAAAAAGCGCTATGCAGCGGCATCTCTTTAGTTGGTTGATCTCCAGATACTAATCTACCTTTTGAATTAAAGCGGCTGAGGCGACCAGGATCCAGCCGACCAAAACTAGTACCAGTGGGAGATACCAATAACCCGCCATCTTCCGTGCGTGCGGAAATATTTCCTGTGCTGCCGCCCGTTAAGCCTCGATCAAACATCGACTTTGCTAATTCACATATTTGCTCGCGAAGTTTGTTCTCACTCATACCGCCCACCTCTTGCTATTATTCTATCACTTGCATAAGTCCTTATTGAAGTGCAATCAAGAATTAATGTATACATTAATGAATTATTCTTATATTGAGTGATCTGAATTAATGTAGCGAAATAAAAGTTATGGAGACGCGATATGCTGTTTGGCGCAATTGGAGATGATTTTACCGGTTCTTCCGATCTTGGTTT
>JAHDEP010000109.1 GCA_020628775.1 Rhizobiaceae bacterium
TTTTAACAATTAGACCGCCGAGAAGCGACGGATCAACGGTAAGTTTGACCGCTACTGTTTTGCCAGTCACGCTTTTTAGCGCAGCCTGCAATTCTTTTGTCTGCGTTGCATTCAACTCATGAGCTGAAATTACATCCGCAGTCACTTCCCCACGATGACGCGCAACAAGCTCACGATAACCCTGTGCAATAGCAGGGAGCACGAACAAGCGTCTGTTTTGCGCAACAACATTTAGGAAGTTTCCGGTCAAACCGGAGATTTTAGCCTTTTTGGCCAATGCTGAAACAGCATTAAACTGATCTTCAGCTGAAAACACTGGGCTTTCAATAAGTCTTTTTAGATCATCGCTACCGTCGATCATGGCTTCAAAGCTTGCGAGCTCCTTACCAACTTTATCAATAGCTTTTGCTTCTAGAGCAAGTTCAAACAGCGACGACGCATATCGTTCTGCAACACCGGAAATGAGATTGGAACTGTCAGCCACGGGCAATTTTCTCTGTTCTGGTCAAGCAATATCAAATTTGGAAGAACTCCAAGGGATATCGGCTTAATGATTTACGATTTTAATGAAAGACATGAGAATTCTCCCCACATGTTTTCCATATTTTGCGGGTAACTAGCATAGGATTTTCTGACAGGCAACACACGTGAGGCACCAAAATTGAAACAATGTGAGATGAAACGCCGCACCCTAGGGACAAAATAAACGTATCCTGTTGATTTATATGTATTTTTCTAAATCAAACCAAAAACGTATAATGTCGGCAAAATGCCCAGCAATGCTTCGATAGGCCAGGATATCCAATTGTACTTGGTATTTCCCCCATCAAGCGCCATTGAGACTATCCGCCCACAAGCCGTGATTATCCAGCTTACACCCAATGCAAGGTATAAAAGCGGTTGTGCCAATAAAATACAACAAAACCCAACACCTAGATAAAAGCCAGCCATTGTTGCACGTGATTCTGAAACCGCAGATGGTACATCGTCAAATGTTTTCAAGCGAAGGATCTTTAATGACAAACGCGGCATGACAAGAAGCAACACGCCAAAACCAATTGTGACGATGGCAGATGCGAAAGCAAACCACTCGCCCGTTGAGGTTGGAAAGTAAAAATCGATCATTTTATCCGGTCCTAATAGCGTGGGTGATATCTTATTTACGGCAATACACGAAGATCAGATTAAAGAAAACTCTGCGGATCAATATCAATCTGAATACGCAATGATCCACGTTCCTTTGGACCTGTTTCAAACATCTGGCGAATATATTTCTGAATATCAGCACCTTTTGGCCCATGAATAAGCAGCCGCATTCGGTGCCGCCCCCTTACAAGAGCTAATGGCGCATCTGCAGGCCCAAGCAGACTAAATGGTGAACCTTGTGGTGCAGCACTTCGCAAAGCTTTTCCGTGCGCTTCCGCTTCCGGGCGATTATTTGCTGAAATGATAATCGAAGCCAGACGACCAAATGGCGGTAAGTTCGCACGCTCTCGCTCAATGGTTTCGCGCTCATAAAACAGATCACCATCGCCTGAGACAAGCGCCTGCATGACAGGGTGCTGGGGCTGATAGGTTTGAATAAGCCCTGAGCTTTTTCGACCGGTTCGCCCTGCTCGCCCAGTAACCTGCGATAACAACTGATAAGTCCGCTCAGCGGCGCGCGGATCGCCATTTGAAAGACCTAAATCAGCATCCACCACACCAACAAGCGTCATCAGCGGGAAATTATGCCCCTTAGCGACCAATTGCGTGCCGATAATGATATCGGCCTCACCTTTAGCAATTGCGTCCAATTCAAGCCGCAATCGTTTGGACCCGCCCATCATATCCGACGACAATACAATTACGCGGGCATCTGGGAAATGCTGATCCATCTCTTCGGCAATGCGCTCAACCCCAGGTCCACACGCAACCAAATGATCAAAGGTTCCGCATTCAGGGCATGATTCGTGCACCCGCTCATGATAACCACAATGGTGACATTGAATTTGACCGCGGAAACGATGCTCGACCAACCACGTTGAACAATTCGGACATTGGAACCTATGACCGCAAACCCGGCATAATGTTAAAGGCGCATAACCACGGCGGTTCAAAAACATTAGCGCCTGCTCTTCACGCTCGAGTGTTTTGCGAACAGCATCAATCAAAATTGGCGAGATAAACCCGCCGCGTTTTGGTGGCGTTTTGCGCAAATCAACCAGTGATAAATCAGGAAGTGCAGCATCTGAAAATCGTTTGGACAAAACAATACGCTCATAGCGACCTTGCTCTGCATTTACATGCGTTTCTAAGGATGGAGTTGCGGAAGCTAATATGACCGGAATATCATTGAGCCGTGCTCTAACAACCGCCATATCACGCGCGTGATAAAACACCCGATCCTGCTGCTTATAAGCCGGGTCATGTTCCTCATCGACAACGATTAAACCCAAATTTTCAAACGGCAGGAACAAGGCACTTCGCGCACCGGCAACCACGCGTACTTGCCCATCAATAACCTGGCGCCACACTCGTTCTCGATTTTTGGGTGCAACATCTGAATGCCATTCACCAGGAGGTGCACCAAATCGATCTTCAAAGCGTTTCAAGAACGATGCCGTCAGCGCTATTTCCGGCAACAAGATAAGCACCTGCTGTCCGCGTTCTAAAACCTTCGCGATCGCTTCAAAATAAACTTCAGTTTTTCCAGATCCCGTCACTCCATCAAGTAAAACCGAATGAAATCCTTCTTCCGATATAATCTCGACAAGATCATCAGCCCCCGACATTTGCTCATCACTTAACTCAGCACGCGAATATTCAGGATCAGGCTTTGCCACGACTGGAGGCGCCGGCAACATGATGGTCTCAAACACCCCTTGCTTGGTCAAACCGTCAATAACGCTCGGGGTAACCCCCGCAGCATGCGCTAGACCCGATTTACTCCACGCCATACCATCAGAGCTATGTTCGAGAACGCGCCGACGTGCATCGGTTAAGCGCTCCGGCATTTGTCCGGTATTGCGCAATGCAGGTATTTTCGGTTCTGGATCAAAAGCGGCCGGGGCTCTTAATGCCATACGCGCCACCAAACCCGGTGGCGAAATCGTATAATTGGCGATCCAATCAATGAATTTGCGCATGGATTGTGTAAGCGGTGGACAATCAAAAACTTCGCTGATCGCTTTGAGTTTCTTTGCGTCCACCTGGTCGGTCTCGCCATCCCAAACCACGCCAATAACTTTGCGCGGGCCAAGCGGCACTTGCACAATCGATCCTGGTTCCACCTCTACCCCATCCGGAACAGCATAGGTGAAGGGACGATCCACCGGCATCGGCACCAGAACAGGAACCGATCGCGGTTTAGCTTCTTCAAACAACAGGTTTTGCGAATCATTCATCATTAGGACGTGACCTTGCCTTCAGATTAGTCTAAAGAAAAGCTGCGCCCACTAAAAATGATGGTTTTTACCATCAGCTTGAAAAATTCGGAGTTCAATTATGAAATTTTTTGTCGATACAGCCAATGTAGACGATATCAGAGAAATTAATGATCTGGGTCTGTTGGACGGTGTGACAACGAACCCTTCGCTGATCATGAAATCAGGTCGCGACATCATCGAAGTGACCAAAGAAATTTGTTCCATCGTTGAAGGGCCAGTGTCTGCTGAAGTCACGGCTATGGAATATAATGAGATGCTTAAAGAAGCAGAAGTTCTTGCAAAAATTGCGGACAATATCTGCATCAAACTACCGCTAACGCTAGATGGCTTGAAAGCTTGTAAAGCGCTAACTGGTGATGGGCACCAAACAAATGTGACATTGTGTTTTTCTGCAAACCAAGCGTTGCTTGCAGCAAAAGCCGGCGCAACATTTATCTCGCCATTTATCGGCCGTTTAGATGATATCAGCCTGGATGGTATGGAACTAATTGCTGAGATCCGTCAGATCTATGACAATTATGATTTCCAAACTGAGATTTTGGCCGCCTCTGTTCGCACAGTGAACCATGTTAAAGACGCAGCGTTAATTGGCGCAGATGTGGTAACAGCACCACCAGCGACACTAAAAGCGCTTGTGAAGCATCCTTTGACAGATAAAGGCTTGGACGCATTTATGGCAGACTGGGCTAAAACAGGCCAATCAATCGGCTAGCCAATCAGCTAAGCATAAAAACAAAAAAACCGGCGCTCTAAACAAGTGCCGGTTTTTCTTTGCTATCTGAAAAAGATCTTAGAACGCTGATGCGTATTTTTTTCTTTGATCGTGTTGATATCCAAGATCAAAATCGCGATCCAAATCATCAATAAGACCATGAACAGTGTGATCTTCAAGCGCCTTGGTTGCAGCGTTCATATCATTACCAAGCTGGTCAGGCATGATCATATTGCCGATCTTGAAATTAAAGATTTTGTTCTTCTTGTTCAACAATTCATGGAACACAGTGATGTCGCGCAGTTCCGCTGAATATTTCGATAAGAAATAGAACAAACCAGAATTACGTGAACTCATGTTCACCGGCAGGATCGGCAGATTGTATTTCCGCGCCATTGAATAAACCGATGGTTTCCATTCACGTTCAGCAAGCTTACCCTGATCATTATCCCAATAGGCGATGCGGCCAGATGGGAACAAGATCCCAGCTTTTTCTTCTTTGAAAGTTTTAGATGTGAGCTGCAAAGTCTCACGCGCTTTCAAACGCGATTTGTGCTCTTCACGCCATTCAACAGGAATAATAATTTCGTTCAAACGCGGATTAACGCGAACAGCATCCCGGTTAGCGAAGAACATCATATCCGGACGCACGCCTTTGAGCATATCAAACATGGCGATACCATCGGCAATGCCAGTTGGGTGATTACTCACTAGCAAAAATGCGCCTTCACGCGGAATTCTATCAAAACCATCGACATTGATCTGAAGGTTCAAGATCTTACTGATATATTCAAATGAATCGTGACCAGACAATTGGCTCGTCGCATCCGCAAACTGAATAGCTTCGCGGTAATGCAAAAAAGTATGTGCAATTGGACGAATAACAGGCCAAAGCGGGTGGCTCATAATACCTTTACCGCGTTCAGCAATCAGTTCATCAACAATATGGCCAGGTCTGCCATAGGTTAATAGCTGCAGAGCTTCTGTCAAACCACCAAAAGCGGTCATTTCATTGCGCTTAAACATGTTGCACCATTATCTACGTAAACTGCTTGTTTCGAACATGCCCGAACTTTCAAGGGCTGTTTGCCGTTATATTGCAGCGAATTGTGTAGTTACTATGACGTAAATCAATTTCACGTCTTTTATTCCGTATTTAACGGCGCAATAACATATCTGTGGTAAAATTTGAAAGAGTTGAACCCAAAATATAGTGGATTTCATGGCTGAATATCTCAAAATAGCGCAGACAGATGTAATCAAGCAACAGTCTGAGTGGCTAGTTAATTTGGAATCTGAGCGCCGATTATCAGATAAAACGGTTGAAGCTTATGAGCGTGACTTACGCCAATT
Source organism: Rhizobiaceae bacterium (assembly GCA_020628775.1). Taxonomy (GTDB): domain Bacteria; phylum Pseudomonadota; class Alphaproteobacteria; order Rhizobiales; family Rhizobiaceae; genus Lentilitoribacter. The sequence goes on from JAHDEP010000109.1 coordinate 5,494, forward strand.
CCTCATTTTTATGACCGATTTTTTAGCCGGACCACCATCTATCAAAGATCTTTCTGACATTCGTCCAGCTGATTTGCGCAGCTTTTTAGCCTCTCGACGCCGCGATGGCGTAGGCGCACGCACATTGGGAAGAGGATTAGCCGGCGTTCGTTCTTTTCTGCGTTATTTGGAAAAACAAGGTTTAGCCAATGCAACAGGTGCAAGAGCGGTAAGATCACCAAAGCAACCAAAGTCGCTACCTAAGCCGTTAACTGCCCAAGATGCGATCCGCGTAACCAATCAGGATCTACAAATGATCGATGAACCATGGTTGGCCGCCAGAAACACCGCCGTCATGGTGCTGCTTTATGGTTGCGGTTTACGAATTTCTGAAGCACTTAACTTAACGCGCGGTGAAATCGGCCCTCGGACAGATGCGCTTCGTATAAAGGGCAAGGGCGGCAAATCTCGTATCGTGCCCATCCTTCCTGTCGCAATTGATGCCATAGAGAACTATGTTGATCTGTGCCCATTTCATTTGGATAAGTCCGAACTATTGTTCCGCGGCGCGCGTGGGGGGAAACTTCATGCAGCGATCATCCAGCGCGATATGAAAAAGCTCCGCTCAGCGCTTAATTTGCCTGATACAGCAACACCGCACGCCTTGCGCCATTCCTTTGCGACACACCTTTTAGCAGGCGGCGGGGATTTGCGAACCATCCAAGAATTACTTGGCCATGCTAGCTTATCGACCACGCAAATATATACAGGTGTTGATACCGCAAGATTACTTGATATCTACAACAAAGCGCACCCTCGGGCATAGACCCACTTTTCCATTATGAACCAAAGGTAAAATGGCGTTAACAAGTTAAAAACCATAAATGCGCTTGGCACCTATTCGTTTACGATTTTTAGCACATGCTCGTTTAGTATCTCACCCAGATATCTAAATAAGGAAGCATAGCGTGACCAAAACCATTACTTGGCGCAAATTATTAAACGAAAACATTGATCACACGATCGCTATTGGGCTGCATGTCTTAGCGCTTATTAGCTTTGTTGTTTTCACAATGTTTGCGGTCAACACTGTGCAATCCGAAGAGATTGATAAGTCTTGCATTGGCAATAATCTCATTAACGAATTACCTAGCCAAGCGTTAAAAGACGCACGCTCAGAAGCTGCTAAGACACCTAATGGTCAGGGATTATTTTGGAAGATTAGTAAAGATGGCAAACAACCATCTTGGCTTTATGGCACAATGCATGTCACGGATCCGCGAATTGTAAATCTATCTGATGCGGTTACAAAGGCAATTGACCAATCTGATACGGTCGTCATTGAAACCCTTGATCTGTTGGATCCATTAAAAGCCCAAGCAGCTCTTCTAAAGAACCCTGAGCTGACCATGTTTACAGACGGTCAAAAGCTCACAAGCACTATGTCAGCAGACGATAAATCCTTCGTTGAAGCGGAATTAGAAGAACGCGGCATTCCTGCAAGTTTTGTTGCGCGGATGAAACCATGGATGGTCATGAGCTTGGTCAGTGTTCCCGATTGTGAACAACAACGAAAAGCCAGCGGAGAGCAAATCCTGGATTTTGCGATTGTTGAGCGCGCGAAAACACAAGACAAAGAACTTAAAGGGCTTGAAACCATATTAGAGCAAGTCACTGCGATGGCGTCTCTACCAATTGATTTTCAGGTTAAAGGTCTCGTTGAGAGCTTGCGATTGGGAGATGTGCTCACAGATGTAAACGAGACAATGACGCAACTATATTTGCAAGAAGATATCGCTTTAATCACGCCTGCACTGAAAGCTGTGGCAAAAGAGCTTGGTCAGGAAGAAGATCCAGACGAAGATTTCGGTGCGTTTGAAGCGAAGATTATCCTCGAGCGGAACTATCTCATGGCTGAGCGCGCTGAACCTATCTTAAATGACGGCAATGCTTTTATAGCCATTGGCGCACTTCATCTTCCTGGAGAAGAAGGTGTGATTGAACTGTTGCGCAAGCAAGGATTTGAAATTACGCGGGTTCAATAACAAACCCGCGCAGATGTTAATTGGTTTAACCTGGCAATTTGCTGGTTAGAACATACTGCAGAATATCGACGACTTCGCCCGCTTTTTCACAAACTGCAAGTGCTGCTGCATCAACTTCTTTAAGTGCATGCTGATGCTCAGCTGAATGAATAACAATGATTGATTTGCCAAGAGCAGACGCATAGCCTGCATCAAAAGCTGCATTCCATTGTTTATATTTCTCACCAAACCGCACGACAACCACATCAGCATCTTCGATGCCTTTGCGTGTACGAATGGCGTTCATTTTCGCGCCCTTATGATCGTGCCAAAACTTCTGATCTTCAGCACCTAAGATCGCAACGCCGCAATCATCTGATGCATCATGATCTGTGACCGGCGCCGAAAAACTCACATCGAGATTTTTAGCCTTACAGCCATCCATGATCTCTTCACGCCAAGATGTATGAATTTCACCTGAAAGATAAATGTTTAAATTCATAAGTCTCGCCCTACATGTGTATTGGTTTTGCAAAGGTTGCCATCGCAGCTTCTTTTACAGCTTCTGACATAGTTGGGTGTGCATGACATGTGCGGCCCAAATCTTCAGATGAACCGCCAAACTCCATCAACACAGCTGCTTCATGGATCATTTCACCAGCCCCAAGGCCAATGATATGAACACCAAGCACGCGATCGGTTGCTTTGTCTGCTAGAACTTTTACAAACCCATCAGGCGCAAGCATAGCACGTGCACGGCCATTGGCTGAGAATGGGAATTTACCCGCGCGATATGCAATGCCAGCTGCTTTAAGCTCTTCCTCGGTTTTACCAACAGAGGCAACTTCCGGCTGGGTGTAAACAACGCCCGGAATAACATCGTAATTTACGTGACCAGCTTGCCCTGAAAGAATTTCAGCAACAGCAACACCTTCATCTTCAGCCTTATGCGCAAGCATAGCGCCTCGCACCACATCACCAATTGCATAAATGCCTTTAACCGATGTTTGGAAATGATCATCGATTTCAACGCGGCCACGATCATCCATCGCAACACCCGCTTCTTTAAGACCAAGGTTGTCAGTATATGGCTTACGACCCGTTGCAATAAGCACGATATCAGCGCCGATTGATTTCGCATCGCCACCTTTAACAGGCTCAAACGTCACCATGCCGCCGCTATCAGCTTTCTTCACATCAGTGACTTTAGCGCCAAGCTCGAATTTGACACCCTGTTTTTCCATGATCTTTTTAAACTGCTTGGAGACATCTTTATCCATACCGCCAAGAACTGTGTCGAGATATTCAACAACGGTGACGTCAGCACCTAGGCGTGACCATACTGAACCAAGTTCAAGACCGATCACACCGCCACCAACAACAACCATTTTGCCCGGTACTTTTTCAAGTTCCAAAGCACCAGTTGAGGATACGATAACTTTTTCATCAATATCAACATCAACGCCAGGGATGCCTGCAACATCAGAACCTGTTGCGATCACAATGTTCTTAGCTTCTAGATCCTGCTTTGAACCATCATCGGCAGTCACTGTAACTTTGCCAGCAGCGGCGATTGAACCTGTACCAGTATACGTATCGATTTTGTTTTTCTTCATCAAAAACGCGACGCCATCCACATTGGATTTGATCACCGCTTCTTTGTGCTTCATCATGTTTGGCAGATTTAGTTTTGGTGTTTCAAGATCAACACCAAGCTCTGCGAATTGATGACCGGCATGGTCGAAAACTTCAGACGCGTGCAGCAAGGCTTTTGATGGGATACAGCCGATATTCAAGCAAGTTCCGCCAAGTGTCGCGCGCTTTTCAACTACGGCTGTTTTCAAACCCAATTGTGCAGCCTTGATGGCGCAAACATAACCACCGGGTCCGGTACCGATTACGATTAGATCATATGAAGACATGAGATTTTTCCTTAGGCTTTAGCGAATTGGGTTGGTTTAAGGGACGATTGAACGTCCACCAGAGACGTCAATAATTGTACCGGTTGAATAAGAAGCATCATCTGACATTAACCAGACAATCGCCTTGGCAACTTCAATTGCGTCACCTGGGCGTTTCATTGGGATAATAGAGGTAAGTTCCTGCGCGCGATCAGGCTGACCGCCGGATGCGTGAATATCAGTATCGATAATTCCCGGGCGTACTGCATTAACGCGAATACCTTCTTCGGCAACTTCGCGCGCAAGGCCAATGGTCATTGTATCAATAGCACCTTTTGCAGATGCATAATCTACATATTGACCACCAGCACCTAGCTTTGCAGCCGCTGAACTTAGATTAACAATCGAGCCACCTGTGCCGCCGTGTTTTGTCGACATAGTTCGCAC
>JAHDEP010000388.1 GCA_020628775.1 Rhizobiaceae bacterium
CAAACACCGCTAAAACTTGCCAATGCACTTGAAGAAGCAGGCATCCCGATTTTGGGAACAGCACCTGACGCTATTGATTTGGCCGAAGATCGTGACCGCTTCCAAAAGCTTTTGATCAAACTAGATCTCACACAGCCAAAGAACGGCATTGCTTATTCTGTTGAGCAAGCACGATTGGTTGCAGCTGAAATTGATTTCCCGCTTGTTGTTCGTCCTTCTTACGTTTTGGGTGGCCGCGCGATGGAAATCATCCGTGATGAGCCAACACTATCTCGTTATTTGCTCGAAACTGTGCCTGAATTGGTGCCAGAAGACATCAAAGCGAAATATCCAAACGATAAAACGGGTCAGATCAACACGTTGTTGGGCAAAAACCCGCTTCTATTTGATAGCTATCTCACCAATGCAACAGAAGTTGACGTAGACTGCTTGTGCGATGGTGAAGAAGTCTACGTTTCTGGTATCATGGAGCACATTGAAGAAGCAGGTATTCACTCAGGTGATAGTGCTTGTTCACTCCCAGCGCACTCATTAGATGATGCAATGCTTGATCGTTTGGAAGTGCAAACTAAAGCACTCGCAAAAGCGCTTAATGTTGGCGGTCTGATGAACGTTCAATATGCGATTAAAGATGATGTGATCTACGTTATTGAAGTTAATCCACGTGCATCACGTACGGTTCCATTTGTTGCAAAAACAATCGGCGCACCAATTGCCAAGATTGCGGCACGTGTGATGGCCGGTGAAAAGCTGGATGCAGCGTTTAAAGCCTATGGCGAAAAACCAGATCCAAGAAAGCTTGATCATATCGCTGTTAAAGAAGCTGTATTCCCGTTTGCTCGTTTCCCAGGTGTGGATACGTTGCTTGGACCAGAAATGCGTTCAACCGGCGAAGTTATGGGATTGGATAAAGACTATTCGCTATCCTTTGCTAAATCTCAGCTTGGTGCAGGTGTTGATCTTCCACGATCTGGCTGCGTGTTCGTGTCCGTTAAAGATGACGACAAGCCTGGCATTTTGGAAACAGCTAAGAAACTTTCTGATGGTGGCTTTGAGATCATGGCAACAACAGGTACAGCCAACTTCCTTGAGCATGCTGGGGTTAAAATCACCCGCGTGAACAAAGTACAGGAAGGCCGTCCTGATATCCGTGATGCAATTCGTAACCGCCAGGTACAGCTTGTGATCAACACGACATCGGGTGCAAAAGCGATCTCGCACTCGAAGTCTTTGCGCTTGGCAACATTGACCAACAAGATCCCGTATTTCACCACACTTGCGGGTGCTGCTGCGGCGGTTGATGCGATTATTGCGCTAAATGCGGGCAATCTGGAAGTGAAGCCATTGCAGGATTATTTTAAATAAGACTGCCAAAACACCAAACGAGCGGGGAAAACAAAACCATATTTGCGATCCCCCTTGTTTCAGGTTAAGAATCACTATCTGATATTCTGATCGGCTTGTATTAATTTACAAATTGCCCAAACAAATCCCTAAATAGGGAATTTTTTAAGGATTGAGCCATGGTTGAAAAAGTACCCATGACCCAACAAGGTTTTACTGACCTTCAAGA
>JAHDEP010000110.1 GCA_020628775.1 Rhizobiaceae bacterium
AAATGCGAAAATATAGAAGAACAGAGCCTGAAGACCCATAATCACTACCTTTTCAATTGGGCTAAGCTTCCCCTCGCCCCTGATCAAGATGAACACCCTGACCAATATTATAATTTGCAGCCATCAAAACTGACGACCAATTTACCCCATTAGGTCAACGATACGGTGCGTCCAATGAAATGTTACGAGCGATTTCACGCTCCCAACGATCACCATTGGCTAGAAGTTTATCCTTGTCATAATAAAGTTCTTCGCGAGTTTCAGTCGCAAATTCAAAATTTGGACCTTCAACAATTGCATCCACTGGGCAAGCTTCCTGACAGAAACCGCAATAGATACATTTGACCATATCGATGTCATATCGAACTGTCCGGCGTGTGCCATCATTACGACGAGGACCAGCCTCAATTGTAATAGCCTGTGCCGGGCAAATCGCTTCACACAATTTACAAGCAATGCAGCGTTCTTCGCCATTTGGATAACGACGTAGCGCATGCTCACCACGGAAACGAGGCGAAATTGGCCCCTTTTCAAATGGGTAGTTCACTGTAGATTTTGGTGCAAAGAAATATTTCATAGACAGAAAGAAAGCGCCGACGAATTCTTTCAAGAATAATGATTTAGCTGCTTGTCCGATACCCATCTTAAGCGCTCCAACCTGTGAATTTCAGCACGAATGCAACAATCACGACCATTGCAAGTGATATTGGCAGGAAGACTTTCCAACCTAGACGCATCAATTGGTCATAACGGTAGCGAGGCACGAATGCTTTAACCATCGCGAACATGAAGAAGACCATGCAAGTTTTCAAAATGAACCAAATGATACCCGGTACCCAATTTAGGAACCAAACATCAACCGGCGGCAACCAACCACCCAAGAACAGGATTGTTGTCAGCGAACATAAAAGCATGATCGCAAGATACTCACCGAGCATAAACATCATGAATGGCATGGATGAATACTCAACCATGTAACCCGCAACAAGCTCTGATTCAGCCTCTGGCAAATCAAATGGCGGACGGTTTGTTTCAGCCAAACATGAGATGAAGAAGATCACGAACATTGGGAACAGTGCCAACCAATGCCAATCAAGGAATGAATTAGGTAGACCCAAATTAGTTCCCAAGCCATCTTGCTGTGACAATACGATATCTGAAAGGTTCAACGAACCTACGCACAACAGAACGGTCACAATCACAAAACCGATCGAAACTTCGTAGGAAACCATTTGCGCTGCAGAACGAAGCGCGCCAAGGAAAGGATATTTAGAGTTGGATGCCCAACCCGCCATAATCACACCGTAAACTTCAAGCGAAGAAATCGCAAAGACGTACAAGATACCGACATTGATATTTGCAACCATCCAGCCTTCATTAAGCGGGATAACGGCCCAAGTGGCCATTGCAAGCGTCACAGTCACCAATGGAGCGAGCAAGAATACCGCTTTATCGGAACCAGCGGGAATAATAGGCTCTTTAAAAGCGAGTTTGAGCAAATCAGCAAATGACTGGAACAAACCCCAAGGACCAACAACGTTTGGACCACGGCGCATTTGCACAGCCGCCCAAATTTTCCGGTCAGCATAAAGAATATACGCAATGAACACCAAAAGGCAGACCATTAGCAGCAATGACTGTCCAATCATGATGGCCGCTGGCCAGACATATGTTTCTACGAATGCATCCATGTCTCGTCTACCTATTCCGCTGCCGCTTTTGTTTGACCTTTGGCCAACGCTGAACATTCAGCCATGACCGCCGATGCGCGAGCAATTGGGTTTGTCAAATAGAAGTCTTTTACCGAAGAGGCAAATGCTGCTTTGTTCATTTTCCCAGATTTTTTTGCCAATTTCGCAATATCACCAGAATCTGCAGCAATACTGACATCGATGTCGGCAAAAAGAGGATAATTTTCATATAGATCAGCGCGAAGTGCTGCTAACGAATCAAATGGCAATGTCTTGCCAAGAACATCAGATAGCGCTCTTAAGATCGCCCAGTCTTCTTTCGCCTCGCCTGGTGCAAAACCTGCACGGTTTGATATCTGAACACGACCTTCCGTATTCACATATGTGCCAGATTTTTCAGCATATGTGGCTGCAGGCAAGATCACATCAGCATGATGTGCACCATTGTCGCCATGCGATCCGATATAAACGGTAAAGCCAGCTTTTTTCTTCGTAAAGTCCAACTCATCAGCGCCAAGCAAGAACAACACATCTGCATCTGTCAGCATTTTAGTTGCATCCATGCCACCATCTTGAGGTACGAAACCAACATCAAGACCACCAACACGAGCCGCTGCATCATGAAGAACAGCAAAACCATTCCAGTCTTTCGTAACAGCTTTATAAGTGTCTGCAATTTTAGCAGCAGTTGCCAACACGCCCTGCCCGTCAGAACGCGCCAGCGCACCTTGACCAACAATGATCATAGGACGTTTTGCGCGTTTTAGTTTGCTTGCAAATTTAGATTTACCGTCAAGCACTTCTTTAAGGCTATCAGGACCGGCACCAAGATATTCAGCATCGTAACGAAGATCATTGTCTTCACCGATAACAGCAATTGGCATTGAGTTCGCGCGCCATGCTTTGCGGATACGTGCATTAAGCACCGAAGCTTCAAAACGCGGGTTTGAACCAATGATCAGAACAGCGTCTGCATCTTCAATACCGTCAATTGTCGGATTGAAGATATAAGAGGCGCGACCAAGACTTGGATCAAGCTGTGCACCATCTTGACGACAGTCAATGCTTGATGAACCCAGCGAAGACATAAGCGTTTTAAGCGCATACATTTCTTCAACGGTTGCCAAATCACCTGCAATTGCACCGATTTTATCGCCGCTTGATTTGCTAACTGCATCTTTGATTGCAGAAAACGCTTCCGGCCAGCTCACTGGCGTTAGGCGACCATCTTTTTTCACAAATGGGCGATCAAGACGTTGTGTTTTCAAACCATCCCAGATGAAACGTGTTTTATCTGAAATCCACTCTTCGTTCACCGCTTCATTGATACGCGGCATAATACGCATAACTTCGCGGCCACGTGTATCAACTCGGATCGCTGAACCACATGCATCCATCACATCGATAGATTCTGTTTTGTTCAATTCCCAAGGACGTGCCTGGAACGCGTAAGGACGCGAGGTCAATGCTCCAACTGGGCAAAGATCAATCACATTACCCTGCATTTCAGATGTCATGGCTTGCTCAAGATATGTTGTAATCTCAGCGTCTTCACCACGGCCGATAAGACCAAGTTCAGAAATACCAGCAACTTCAGTTGTAAAACGAACGCAACGTGTGCAGTGAATGCAACGGTTCATGATCGTTTTAACAAGTGGGCCGATATATTTGTCTTCAACAGAACGTTTGCTCTCTTGGAAACGAGATTGGTCCATACCAAAGGCCATTGCCTGATCTTGAAGATCGCACTCACCGCCTTGGTCACAAATTGGACAATCAAGCGGGTGGTTGATCAACAGAAATTCCATCACGCCTTCGCGTGCTTTTTTGACCATTGGTGTGTTTGTAAAGACCTCAGGTGCCTGACCTTCAGGACCAGGACGTAGATCGCGAACACCCATTGCGCAAGATGCGGCTGGTTTCGGCGGTCCACCTTTTACTTCAACAAGACACATCCGGCAGTTGCCGGCGATGGAAAGACGCTCATGAAAACAAAAGCGCGGTACTTCCGCCCCTGCTTCTTCACAAGCCTGCAATAGCGTGTAGTGATCGGGAACTTCGATCTCGTTTCCATCTACTTTGATAACTGCCATGGTCAGTTGCCTACTTCTATTTCAACATTACAGTCTAACGACTGATATTACTTCTTTGCTTCGATCAGTGCTTTTGCTTGCCCCGCCCAATCATCGCGCTCAATGCGACCCGGGAAGCCAAGGTTTTCACCAATCTTAGCCATTTCTTTCGCCGACATATTTGCAATCTGCGCATATGTCGAAATTCCTTGTTTGTTCAAAACCTGCTCTAGTTTCGGACCAACGCCAGTGATCTTTTTAAGATCATCGTTTTGTTCCGCAAGAGGTTCTGCACTTGCTTCAGCACTTGCGCTCGCAACAGGGTTCATCTCAGGTTGCTTTTCAGTTTCCTTCGATGCATCCATCATGCCGCGAACAGCACCCAACCACATTTCAGTCATAACAGATGTCGTTTGCAAACCAATCACCGACATAGCTAAAAACGGGTTCTCAGCTTTGTAAGGATTGTATTTTGGCGACGTCTTAGTCATTGAACTACTCAGCGGCCTCCAACTTCGTATTCGTCGAATTATCAGCATTGCGCGTATAAGCATCAATGCGAGCTTCGATTTCTGGACGGAAGTGACGGATCAGACCCTGAATTGGCCAAGCTGCCGCATCACCAAGCGCACAAATTGTGTGGCCTTCGATCTGCTTTGTCACATCAAACAACATGTCGATTTCGCGTTTTTGCGCGTTACCTTTAACCATGCGTTCCATCACGCGCCACATCCAGCCCGTGCCTTCACGACAAGGTGTACACTGACCGCAGCTCTCGTGTTTATAAAACGCTGACAAACGCGCAATCGCTTTAATGATATCAGTTGAACGATCCATCACGATCACCGCAGCTGTACCCAAACCAGATTGCAATTCACGAAGACTATCAAAGTCCATCGGGCAATCGATGATCTGTTCAGCAGGCACACAAGGAACCGATGAACCACCAGGAATAACCGTTAGAAGATTATCCCAACCACCGCGGATACCACCACAATGTTTGTCGATCATTTCACGGAACGGGATAGACATTTCTTCTTCAAATGTTGCTGGCGTATTAACATGTCCAGATACACAGAAAAGCTTAGTCCCTGTGTTGTTTGGACGACCAAAGCCTGCAAACCAACCCGCGCCGCGACGAAGAATAGTTGGCGTTACCGCAACTGATTCCACATTGTTCACAGTTGTTGGGCAACCATATAGACCCATATTCGCAGGGAATGGAGGTTTCAAACGCGGCTGACCTTTTTTGCCTTCAAGGCTTTCAAGTAGCGCAGTTTCCTCACCACAGATATAAGCCCCTGCTCCGTGATGAACATAAACGTCCATATCGTAGCCAAGCTTACTGTTTTTACCCAAAAGACCTGCATCATAACATTCGTCAATTGCGGCCTGAAGTGCTTCGCGCTCGCGCATATATTCGCCGCGCACATAGATATATGTCGCATGCGCACCCATAGCGAAACCAGCGATCACACAACCTTCGATCAAAGTGTGTGGATCATGGCGCATAATATCGCGGTCTTTACATGTACCAGGCTCAGACTCATCGGCATTAATCACAAGGTAATGCGGACGACCATCGCTCTCTTTTGGCATGAATGACCATTTAAGACCTGTTGGGAACCCGGCACCACCGCGACCACGAAGACCAGAAGCTTTCACTTCATTGATGATCCAGTCACGACCTTTTTCCAAAAGTTTTTTCGTGCCATCCCAATGGCCACGTGACATCGCGCCTTTGAGTGATTTGTCATGCAAACCATATATATTGGTAAAGATACGGTCTTTATCTTGTAGCATATTCTAACCTCTATCTCGCCCTAACGTGGTTTCTTGCCGAAGACTTTGATATATTCAGCTTCACCGCCCTTAGCGAGCGCTTTGGCTTGTTTTACCCAGTCATCACGATCAATACGACCTTTAAATTTCAAGTAGCCATCTACCCATTCACGCTCAGCTTTTTTCCATTTGGAAATTTGCTCAAACTTGTAGATACCCAGCCCGTTTAAAACACCTTCAAGCTTTGGACCGACACCTGAAATCAATTTCAAATCATCAGGTTTCGCTGGCTTTTTCATTTTAGCTGGACGGTTTTTATCTTCAACGGACACCGCGGCAGCAGCTTTTGCTGGAGCCTTTTTAGTCGCAGCTTTTGGTGCAGCAGTTTTAGCAGCAGCCTTCGCTGGCGCTTTCTTTGCAGCAGCTTTTGGCGCGGCAGCCTTTGCAGCGGGTGCTTTTGTTGCAGCAGATTTAGCAGCAGCTTTCTTAGCGGCTGGTTTTTTCGCAGCTGCCTTTGGTGCAGAAACGCGCTTTTTCACCGGCGGCTCAGTCAAAGTGGTTGGACCACCCTCTGCCGCAGAGAAAATACGATCAATTTGCGGTCCGGTTGGAACTTCTTCGCCCTTACCAGATTCAAAACGCTCCAGAATATAAGAAAAACGCTCAGGCGTTAGATCTTCATATGCATCTTTGAAGATCATGACCATTGGCGCGTTCACACATGCGCCTTGGCATTCAACTTCTTCCCAAGACATTGTTCCAGCTTCATTAAGCTCAAACGGCTCTGGATTGATGCGCTTCTTACACATTGAAATAAGCTCTTCAGAACCACGCAACATACAAGGCGTTGTTCCACAAACCTGAATATGGGCACGTTTGCCAACAGGTTTAAGCTGGAACTGCGTATAGAAAGTCGCAACTTCGAGCGCGCGGATATATGGCATGCCAAGCATATCAGCGATATGCTCGATGGCAGACTTCGTCACCCAGCCATCTTGCTCTTGAGCAAGCATTAGCAAAGGAATGACAGCAGATTGCTCACGACCCTTGGGGTATTTCTTTACCCATTTTTTTGCTTCCGCTGTGAATGAGCGGTTGAACTGGAAACCTTCAGGTTGAAGGTGATCATCAGCTAAGCGGCGTACAGACATGATTTCCCCTTACGCGGCCAAAAAATAAAAACAATTGGAAAGGCAAATACTCATCGATCCACCTCACCAAACACGATATCGAGCGATCCCAACACAGCCGAAACATCGGCAAGTTGGTGATTGCGGCATACAAAATCCATGGCTTGCAAATGCGCATAACCTGGAGCACGTAGCTTACAGCGATATGGTTTATTCGAGCCATCTGAAACCAGATAAACACCGAACTCACCTTTTGGCGCTTCAACAGCTGCATAAACTTCACCCTCAGGCACGTGATAGCCCTCAGTGTAAAGTTTAAAGTGGTGAATTAGCGCTTCCATTGAGCGTTTCATCTCACCACGCTTTGGCGGCACCATTTTGCCATCAAGCGATGACACTGGACCCGTCTTGTTTGCGCCCAATAGCAAATCTACACACTGACGCATGATTTTCGCAGATTCGCGCATTTCCAACATGCGAATGAGATAACGATCGTAGTTATCGCCATTTTTACCAATTGGAATATCAAAATCGAGTTCTGAGTAACACTCATAAGGCTGAGAACGACGCAAGTCCCATGCAGCACCAGAGCCGCGAACCATCACGCCTGAGAAGCCCCAAGCCCATGCGTCATCGAGCTTAACAAAGCCGATATCAACATTACGCTGTTTAAAGATACGGTTGTCAGTCAAAAGACCTTCAATGTCATCGCATGTCTTTAAGAATGGATCGATAAACTTGCCGATATCTTCAACGAGCTCATCTGGGATATCTTGGTGAACACCACCTGGGCGGAAATAAGCTGAGTGCATACGTGCGCCACATGCGCGCTCATAAAACACCATCAATTTCTCACGCGCTTCAAAGCCCCAAAGTGGCGGTGTCAGTGCACCAACATCAAGCGCTTGTGTCGTAATGTTCAACAAGTGAGATAAGATACGACCAATCTCAGAATATAGAACACGAATAAGCTGGCCACGCTTTGGAACTTCCACACCCATTAAACGCTCAACAGAAAGCGCAAATGCGTGCTCTTGGTTCATTGGAGCCACATAATCCAAACGATCAAAGTAAGGAACCGCCTGAAGATATGTTTTCGTTTCAATCAGCTTCTCAGTACCACGATGCAAAAGACCAATATGCGGGTCAATACGCGTAACAATCTCACCATCTAGTTCAAGAACCAGACGCAACACGCCGTGCGCTGCAGGGTGCTGAGGGCCAAAGTTAATATTAAAATTGCGGACGTTATGCTCAGTCATCTTACTGCCCTTCCGCTTTTTCATCGCCAGGTAGGACATAATCTGTCCCTTCCCACGGACTTAAGAAATCAAAATTACGGAATTCTTGTTTCAGTTCAACAGGCTCATAAACCACCCGTTTAACTTCATCATCATAACGCACTTCAACGTAGCCAGTTGTTGGGAAGTCTTTACGCAACGGATAACCTTCAAAACCGTAGTCAGTTAGGATACGGCGCAAATCAGGGTGACCTGAGAACAAGATCCCGTACATATCATATGCTTCACGCTCAAACCATTCAGCACCCGGGAATACAGAAGTTGCAGATGGAAGCGTTTCGCCATCGCCAACAGCAAGCTTAATGCGCAAACGGGCATTCTGCTGAGGTGACATGAGGTGATAAACAACATCAAAACGCTTTTCACGTGATGGCCAGTCTACACCGCACAAATCAATGAAATTAACAAACTTACAGCGCGCATTTTCGCGCAGGAATGTCAGCAATTCAATAATAGCATCTGATGTTGTGACAAGTGTCAATTCACCATAAGCAATGTCCGCTGACAAGATAGCCGCACCTTGGCTCTCTTTAATAAAACCAGCTAGTTCTTCGAGGTTTTCACTCATTCTCGACCCTATCGCTCGATCGTACCAGTACGACGGATTTTCTTTTGCAACATCAACACACCATAAAGCAAAGCTTCAGCAGTTGGAGGACAACCAGGCACGTAAATATCTACAGGAACAATGCGGTCACATCCGCGCACAACAGAATATGAATAGTGATAGTAACCACCACCATTTGCGCATGAACCCATTGAGATCACATAACGTGGCTCAGGCATTTGATCATAAACTTTGCGAAGCGCAGGCGCCATTTTGTTGGTTAGTGTACCCGCAACGATCATCACATCAGACTGACGCGGAGAAGCGCGCGGCGCAAAGCCAAAGCGCTCAACATCATAACGCGGCATTGATGTGTGCATCATTTCAACCGCACAACATGCAAGACCAAATGTCATCCACATTAATGAACCAGTTCTTGCCCAAGTGATAAGATCTTCAGCTGATGTGACCAAAAAGCCTTTATCAGCAAGCTCATTATTCATCTCACCGAAAAACGCGTCATCTGCACCAATTGGCTTACCCGTATTTGGGTCAATGATACCTTTAGGCTGAGGGGCTACAAGGGTTGTGTCACCTATTCCCATTCCAGCGCTCCTTTTTTCCACTCATAAGCAAAGCCGATGGTTAAAACACCTAGGAATACCATCATCGACCAGAAACCAAACCAACCCAAATCACCGAAAGAAACAGCCCAAGGGAAGAGGAATGCGACCTCAAGATCAAAAATGATAAACAAGATAGCGACGAGATAAAATCGAATATCGAATTTCATTCGTGCATCATCAAAAGCATTAAAGCCACACTCATATGCTGATAGTTTTTCTGCATCAGGCGCTTTGTAGGCAAGTGCGAATGGAGCGATCAAAAGGGCCAAGCCGATTACGAGCGATAGTCCCAAAAAGATAGCTATTGGTAAATAAGAACCAAGAAGTTCAGTCATTATGTCTTTTCCTGCTGGTCAACACACTATGTTAAATGCACCCAGGCGTGCGAAAAAATGGCGAGTCCCATTTATTACGCCATCGTCGATTGGTTACCGCAGCAGCGCACAAGGTGCAAGACCATCTGAAAGGAAAATTGATATAACTCGCAATTTATTCAGCGAATGTTGGAATTCCAAAGGAACAACATGCCAAAAACTACATAAACCTCACAAGATATTTGCCTATTTTAAAACAAACATGAAAACGACACATCAATAATGAGTGCAATCAATTGAAAGGATTCGATCTGAGTTGGGA
>JAHDEP010000389.1 GCA_020628775.1 Rhizobiaceae bacterium
GCAGGTCAAGAAAGTTTACTCGTCAAAAAACTGTGCGGATCAGCACATACATTCTCAGGGAGTTAGGCGAGGTAGTTGCAAAATCAGCGATATTCATAGAGGTAGCATAATCTGAACGGTTTCAATCAAACGCATTTTATTCTGGGGATCGCTCATAAGCCTGCTATAATCCGGGGCATGCCAAATTTACAAAAAGTTCCCTATTTAGATGGCACGGTTCTAATCGACCCTACCGCCAACATTGGCCAACATGTGGTTCGTGATGGTGTGTATGAGCCTAATCTGATTAAACTAATTCAGCATTGTGTCAAGGCTGGGTATAACTATGTTGATGTCGGAGCAAATATCGGGCTGCATACATTGGCGGCAGGATTTGCGATCAATGGCCTACCAGTTAGCTTAATAGGGTTTGAACCTGAACCGACAATTTTTCAACAATTGAAGCAAAACTGCGAGCAAAATAACTTGAAGGTGACTCTACATCAAAGCGGGCTAGGGAGTGAACCTGGGGAACTTATCCTCTATCAATCAACTGACTTTAATGAAGGGTCTCATTCCTTTATCAACCGAGCAAACACCGCCCCAGCAGGCAGTGTACCGGTCCAAACGCTTGATTTTGTGTTTACCGACTGTGACCCAAGCGCCTCTACTTTTATTAAGATGGATGTCGAAGGTTTTGAAGCTCACGTTATTCGAGGCGGACAAACTTGGTTAAATCAAATTGAAAATGCGATTATCATGCTCGAGGTAACACCACCTTTGTTGGCACAAGCATCTGGCGAACTTGATCTGTTGAAAGAGCTTGACGCGGCTGGATTTGACCATCGAATCATTATTGAAGATTATGATACCTTTGATGAAATCGGCTATCTGCGAAATGATTACTTCAATATCGCCTGCTGGAAAGGAGCAAAATCAGCTGAAGTTCTGGCTCCGTTGGTGGCGGAGATCAGCTTGAAACATATACCATTTAATGCCCCTAACTTTATTGAATGGCAAGCATACTCCACAAACAAACTGCTACCTGGCCGGTCGGCTGAGGATAGAGCACATGCCAACCTCATTGCCCAACTCCCTAATAAGCTAGCTGAGTTGGAGACAAAAAGCCGCTTACAGGAGTTTGAATTTCAGTCAACACCTGTTGGCCGTTTGCGTCGCATTTGGTATAGCATTGGTGCCAAGTGGGGCATTCGCTTTATGACCGATCAGCAAAGCGAAATCAATCAAACATTAATTGAAATGCTTAGAGTTCAGCAGACAGAAATTGAACGTCTGCGCACACATCTAGATGATCAAGCCTAGTACCGTGCGGCATAAGTAACAGTCTGGTTGAATTGGCTCACGGCACCCTCTACAAAGGGGCGAGCCACATTTCAACATGTTCGTTATTTATGCCCCTTTGTACTAGATATTCATCCGCTTAGCCCTTTTATTAACCTTAAACCTATTTCTATTCTTATACCCCGTGGTGCAATTCAATCATGGCTGAAATTCTTCTCAACCTCGACAAAATTAAATTTCAATACACCACTCGCCTGCTGTTTGACGACCTTAACTTCGAGGT
>JAHDEP010000111.1 GCA_020628775.1 Rhizobiaceae bacterium
GATGGATGGAATGGATCCAAGCTGAACATGAAAATGGATGCACGATACCCGTCGTGCCGAGTATCGATAATCCGCCAACGATGCCAAGTCTTGGGTTCCAAGTTTTCTTGGCAATTTCTTCGCCATCGGGAATGGAGATGCGGATTTCAACATCAGCAGGTAAACCGTATTCACCACAAATTTCTGTGACGATATCGCTCATCATTTTGCGCGGTACGGGGTTGATCGCTGCTTCACCTTTTTCTATCGGCAAACCGTCTTTTGTGACCGTACCGACGCCATCGCCTGCGACAAATATTATTCCGCTACCGGGTCTTAGTGGACGCACACCTGCAATCACCATCGCGCCGTGGGTGACATCCGGGTCGTCGCCTGCATCTTTGATGATCCCGGCCATGGCGTATCCATCGCCCAAACTCTCAAGTGCAAGCGGGAAATGGGGTACTTCACCCTTGGGCAAAAGAATCGCGACAGGGTCCGGAAATTCGCCAGTGATGAGTGCTGTGAGCGCTGCTTTTGTGGCAGCGGTTGCGCAAGCTCCCGTTGTCCAGCCACGTTGCAGAACTTTTTCGTCTTCGGCGTCTGTTGTAATTTCGTCGTCCATTGTCGCCTAGTAGCATAATTTGTTGTTTCAATGTCGTTATCATTGTTTTCCCCTGCTTGGAAAGGGTATATGATGGCAGGCGAATATGAATGATAATGCAAACTTTATGTGAAGATATGCAGGACTGGCAAAAACAATTACCAAAGATGAAGGCTGGCGAGGTTTGGCTCGTGGGCGCTGGACCCGGTGATCCGGGGCTTTTGACGTTGCACGCCATCAATGCATTATCGCAAGCGGATGTGATTGTTCATGATGCGCTGGTCAATAAAGATTGTTTGAGTTTAGCGCGATCTGGCGCCACTTTGGAATATGCTGGGAAGCGTGGCGGCAAGCCATCTGCTAAGCAACGTGATATCTCTCTGCGATTGGTTGAACTTTCTAAACAGGGCAAAAAGGTTCTTCGCCTTAAAGGTGGTGACCCATTTGTGTTTGGTCGAGGCGGTGAAGAAGCGCTGACTTTGGTTCAACACGGGGTGTCATTTCGAATTGTGCCGGGTGTATCAGCGGGGATTGGTGGGCTTGCATATGCGGGAATTCCTGTCACGCATCGCGACACCAATCATAATGTCACGTTTTTAACAGGTCATGATGCAGGCGGAATTGTCCCTGATGCAATTGATTGGGAAAATGTTGCGAAGGGCTCGCCTGTTATTGTGATGTATATGGCGATGAAACATATCGAGCCAATTGTGCAAAAACTGCTGAGTGCAGGACGCTTAGCAGATGAACCAATGGCATTTGTATGTGATGCGACAACGGCTGATCAGAAAGTTCTTATCACCACGTTGGGCACTGCAGTTGCAGATGTTGAAAAATCTGACTTATCCCCTCCGGCAATTGTTGTTATTGGTGAAGTTGTCAAGTTGCATGAAGGGCTGGATTGGCTTGGTGCTGCCAGCGGAAAGGTTTTATCACCCGATCCGCTTGGGCTAAACAACCTTGATCCGATTTCTTCGTTATCGGGTAAGACTGCCTGATGAAGGGGTTCATTATCGCAGCGCCATCTTCTGGCTCTGGTAAGACGACCGTAACTTTAGGCCTGTTGCGACTTTTGCGAAACAGCGGTGTGAAAATCTGTTCTGGCAAAGCTGGACCTGATTTTATCGATCCACAATTTCATACATTGGCGTTGGCAAAAGAATGCGTGAATTTCGACCCTTGGGGCATGCGCGAAAATCTACTTTTGGATCAAACAATTAAATCAACGTCCCAAGATGAGGTTTTACTCATTGAAGCGATGATGGGCTTGTTTGATGGCGCTGCTGATGGTTCAGGTTCTGCAGCTGATTTGGCCAAGTTATTAAACCTACCAATAATATTGGTCATCGATTGCGCAAAACTCTCACATTCTGTGGCGGCGATTGTGCATGGGTTTAAATCATTTCGCGACGATGTTGAAATTGCGGGGGTGATTTTGAACAAGGTTGGCAGCACGCGCCATGAGCATATGCTACGCGCAGCTATCGAACCGCTCGGGATCAAGGTTTTCGGTGCGGTGATGCGCGATAGCGGGTTGGCACTCCCTGAGCGTCATCTCGGTTTGGTACAAGCGTTTGAGCATCCATTGATGGATCAGTTCATTGAAAATGCCGCTCGCAAGCTTAAAGATACCGTTGCTGTTGATGATATTCTTGATAGCCTTACCGATTTGCATCACAAAAGTTCTGAAACAGTTGCGAAAACCCCGCCTCTTGGCCAACGCATCGCTGTGGCCAAGGATTTGGCATTTTCTTTTATCTACCCACATTTGATTGAAGGTTGGAAAGAGCAGGGGGCTGAAATTAGCTTCTTCTCGCCACTATCAGATGAGGGGCCAAATGATGATTGTGATGCGGTTTTTCTTCCCGGCGGATATCCAGAATTGCATGCTGATGCCATTTCGCAAGCGGATAATTTTCGGATGCTCATGGAAAAGACCGCGCGGCGCGGGGTCAAGGTTTACGGCGAATGCGGTGGATATATGACACTTGGCGAAGGATTGGTGGATGCTGATGGCGTTCGTCATAAAATGCTGGGATTGTTGCCGATAGAGACCAGTTTTTCAGAGCGCAAACGCAATCTTGGTTATCGCAAGCTTAGTGTGATGTCAGACTTTTTGGGTGTTGATCAAATCTCAGCGCATGAATTTCATTATTCCACAGAGCTCAAGAATGAGGGGAAAGCCCATTTGTTTGCCGCTCAAGACGCGCTAGGCAAGGACCTTGGCGCCTTTGGTGCGCAGGTAAACAATATTGCTGGTTCTTATATGCACATCATTGATCGGGCGGATTGACGATGCAGATTGAGCATGGGGGAAACTTAGAAAAGGCGATCCAAACCTATGGTGGATCTCGATCTGATTGGATTGATATCTCCACCGGGATCAGTCCATTTTCAGCATCATTTCCTGAGTTGGATTTGTCATCTTGGCATCGTTTACCAGAACGTGCCTTGCTAAATGAATTGGCAGAAATTGCGAAGACGTATTACGCATCAAAACAGGATTGTTTGGTAACGTCAGGTTCACAGTTTTTGATCAACCATCTGCCTGATTTGCTTGATGGTGATGTCGGTATTGTTGGCCCGACATATGGCGAATATGCGGGTGCATTTGTGCGACAAAATAGAGGTTACACCGCGCTTGATAGCATTGTTGATATCGGTGATGTGCGTTCGGTTATCCTGGCAAATCCGAACAACCCCGATGGCAGGCTATATTCGCAAGAAGAGCTATCCACATTGGCCAATATGCTCAAACAGCGTGAAGGTTTTCTGGTGGTTGATGAAGCATTTTGCGATGTGTGTGAAAACGCTTCAATGCTATCTGCCCAGCCGCTCGATAATCTGATTGTGCTCAAATCATTTGGCAAGTTTTTTGGCCTTGCGGGTGCCCGTATCGGGTTTGTGTTTGCCCATGGTGATATCCTACAACAGATCGCAGATTTGCAGGGGCCTTGGGCGGTCTCAGGCCCTAGCATAAGTGTTGCTAAACATGTGCTTATGCAAAACGAGATACATCGGGATTTGTTTGAGAAAACTACAAAGCGGCATGCTTTATTTCATCAAGCTGTTTTAGAATTGGGTTTGAAAGTCATTGGCGGCACCAAACTTTTTTTACTGATTGAGCATGAAAAAGCGCAGGACTTGCATGAACATTTGTTAGTTGAGAAGATACTGACGAGAAAGTTTGATTATAATCCGCATTGGCTACGGCTCGGATTGACCAGCAATCAGGAGGAGGATCTCCGTTTTAAACAAGCGGTTTTGTCCTTTAAGAACCAATGATGGATAGTCATTTATTGATCCTTGTTCTTGCGATTGTCTTGGACATGTTAGTTGGTGATCCCGATTGGATCTGGCGTAAAGTGCCTCATCCCGTTGTTTGGTTTGGTCAGGTGATATCAACTCTTGATCGCTACCTAAATCGTATTCGAGACAATCGTCAAACACGCAAAAAGTTTGGGGTGTTAGCTGTTTTTATCATGCTGACAATTGCGATGCTTGTCGGCGTATTATTCTCCTATATCTTCGGGCACTTGGGTGTGATTGGTTTTGCGATTGAGATCGTCATTGTCGCGATATTAATTGCGCAGAAAAGCATGTCCGATCATATCAAGAATATTATTACACCCTTGTCTTCGGGCGATATCGAAGGTGCAAGATACGCCGTTAGCATGATTGTTGGGCGTCAAACATCTGAAATGAGCGCATCTGATGTAACGCGTTCGTCGATTGAAAGCCTTGCTGAGAACTTTTCTGATGGGGTTGTTGCACCGGTATTTTGGTATGCGCTTCTGGGTTTGCCGGGCATTTTGATGTATAAAATGCTCAATACCGCAGACAGCATGATTGGGCATAAAACAGTTGAATATGAAGATTTCGGCTGGGCATCTGCAAAACTTGATGATCTGGCAAATTGGTTGCCCGCTCGTTTGTCCGCGCTGCTGATTGCGGTTGCGGCACTGATTTCAATTGGGCCAAAATCCTTTAAAGATGCGATCTGGACAGTGTTAAATAATGCATCATTACACAGATCACCAAATGCAGGATGGCCAGAAACTGCGATGGCTGGTGCGCTTGGCATTGTGTTATCTGGGCCACGATCTTATGGCGATAAGGTTACTCATGAACCCTATCTGAACCCCACAGGGCGGCTGGAACTCACCTATTTAGATCTTGAAAAATCATGCAAACTCTTTTGGTTGTCTTGCATTCTAGAAGCTGTATTTATTGTTGTAATTCTTACGGTTAGCGTGTGAGCTTAACCATAGATAAACCTTAGACTGGTAAAAAACCCATCAATCCGCTATTTTTGGCGCAATTGATTATACCTTTGAAATTTTGGGGAGTTTCACCATGCGTAATTTTTTGGCAGCACTTGCTGTTTTATTCATGATCCTACCAGCCTCCAATGCAGTTGCTGCACCTTTGGAAGCACGAATTGATTTGTCATCTCAGACAATGGTGGTCAAACGAAACGGTAAAGTAAAATACAGATGGAAAATTTCTAGCGGTCGTAAAGGTTATACAACACCGACTGGAAGATGGTCAGCGAAATGGTTGTCTAAACATCACCGTTCGCGCAAATATAACAATGCGCCGATGCCATATGCCGTATTTTTCCATGGTGGATATGCAGTTCACGGCACAGATGCAATTTCACGTCTTGGCCGTCCAGCATCACATGGTTGTATTCGTTTGCACCCGGAAAATGCGTCAAAATTTTATAACCTAGTTGAGCGTACCGGTTTGAAAAACACGCGTGTTGTGATCACGCGCTAATCTTTAAAATTTCAAGATTTTATAAAATGCCCTTGCTGGATCTGATTATCTGGTGAGGGCATTTTTTGTGAACTAAAGCAAATGCTTGATGCGCCATCTGTCGTGGAACCACTGCCATTGTCCTGGATATTCGCGCACCCATTCTTCCACTTTATCGTTCAGCATTTGTGAGGTTGCATTGATGTCAATCTCGCCATTGTCACCTTTAGGCAGCTCAATTGCTGGTTCAAGTTCTAATCTGAACTTTCCATTTGGCAAGCGAATACAACGCGCTGGGAAGACATCACATTTATATTGACGCGCTAATTTTGCCAGCAGAGGATTTGTTTTAACAGTGTGTCCGAAAAATTTCGTCTCACCACCTTTAGAAAACTTTTGATCAACCAGCATGCCAACGCCGCCGCCGCTATCAAGTTTACGTGCAAGGTTCCATGCCGCACCAGCAGTTGACGCAACCAAATCCTTCATATGCTCACCGCGTGCTGCGAGCACTTTTTTGGCGATATATTTATTGTTGGGTGGTCGAAATAACGCGCTGACACTCAAATTGAAGCGTTGCGAGATGATCGGTAAAAGCTCGAAATTGCCGCTATGTATAGTGAAAACGATAAATGGGCGCTTGTTCTCAACAAGATCAACAAATACTTCATGGCCAATGACTTCGATATTGCTGTTTTCTACGGATTCTGGATCAAAGACGGAAATCTGATCTAGATAGACATATTCTGCGGCCAGACGGGCCATGTTGACCCACATTTCCATCGCAATTTCGTGACGTTCTTCGATGGTTTTTTCTGGAAAAGCCATCTCAAGGTTTTTCATCGCAAGTGTATGGCGTTTTGTTCTGGGGCCTACGATTTTTGCAAGGCCACCCATCACGTTTAACGCTGTGTCCATCGGCATTAAACGGATGACAAAGAGCAAAGCTAGAATGAATTGCGCGACAATCCAATCGCTGGCATTGCTTGCGAATTTTCTAAGCTCTGCGACACTTCTTCTGACAAGGTTTGTCAATAAATATCCAACTCGTTGATGATCAGAATTTCAGTACGATTTTACCGAAGACTTTTCGGCCTTCCATACGTTCTAGGGCCTTGTGGATGTTTTCCATATCCACTTCGGTATCAATCACAGGCTCAACCAAACCTTCGGACATTTTCAACATGGCATCTTTCATGTTTTCCATGCGGCACCCAAAGGAACCTAAAAGTTTGAGCTGCTGTTGGAACAACATCATCAGATTGACTTGAGTTGAAACACCTGATGTGGAGCCGCATGTGACTAGACGGCCACCTTTTTTAAGGCTGAACATAGAGCCTGCCCAAGTATCTGCGCCAACATGTTCAAAAACAACATCAACACCTTTTTTCTTGGTGATCTTACGCACACGACCTTCAAAGCGATCTTCGCGATAATTGATGACGTAATCAGCCCCAAGTGCTTTTGCTTTTTCTATCTTATCGTCAGAGCCAACTGTGGTGATAACAGTACAACCCATTTTTTTGGCTAACTGAATAGCAGCTGTACCAATGCCTGAACCACCTGCGTGAATGAGGATCCATTCGCCGGGTTGCAGTTTGGCATTATCAAACAACATATGTTCAACAGTGCCGAATGTGACAGGCGCAAGTGCTGCACCAATCGCATCAACATTTGGCGGTGCTGGAACAACAAGACGGGCAGGATAGTTAACGCGCTCGCGGGCAAAGCCATCTAAGTGGAAGCCATGCACGCCACCAACTTCAGTACAAAGGTTATCACGACCTTCCTGACAGTTTTTGCAAACACCACACACGCGGGCACCATAAATGGACACAAGCTGTCCTGGCACAAGGCCTGCGGTTCCTGGACCAACTTCTTCAACAACACCTGATGCTTCTGCGCCAATCACAAGCGGCATTTTGCGTTTGGCAAATGCCATGCCGCGCCAACCCCAAACATCGATGTGATTAAGCGCAACAGCTTTGATAGAAAGTTTTACTTCGCCAACACCCGGGGCGCCCGGTTCTTCGATCTCAGTGATCTCAAGTTTGCGGTCTTCGACCAATTGCAGCGCGCGCATCGACAATCCTTGTATTGTTATTGTTTTCTAGCAATACGAAATTGCTTAGTTTTATTTATGTAGGGCTAGCTGATATGACAAGACAAGCATTTTGTCCACCAAATCCAAACGAGTTGGATAGGATTGAATTAACCTGCATCTCGCGTTTGACATTCGGAACGACATCCAACTCAATCGCTGGATCAGGATTATCATAGTTGATTGTCGGAGGAAGCGTGCCTGTTTTGATTGTCATCACAGAGAAAATTGCTTCAACTGCACCGGCTGCAGTTAACGTGTGGCCAATCATGGATTTGTTGGACGATACTGGGATATTATTCAAATTATCGCCAAACACATTGTGAAGGGCGAGATATTCCATCTTATCATTTTCAGGTGTCGATGTGCCGTGCGCGTTAATATAGCCAATATCTTCCGGCTTAATGCCTGCATCATCTAATGCTGCATGAATTGCGGCCATTGCTGGCGCTGCATCAGGCGATGAGCGGGTTCTATGGAAATGATCTGCTTTTTCGCCACAGCCTTTAATAACACCGTGAATTTTAGCGCCACGGGCTGTTGCTGCCTCAAGTGATTCAAGCACAAGCGTAGCTGCACCTTCTGCGATCACAAAACCGTCTCTGTCTTTAGAAAACGGCTTTGAAGCTTTTTCCGGCGGATCATTTTGCGTGGAAAGAGCAGACAATAGCGAAAAGCGGATGACTTGTTCTGCGTTCACTGACCCATCAGTTGCCACAGCAAGTGCGCGTTCGGTTCGTCCTTGTTGAATAGCTTCAACACCAAGCTGAATGGCGGTCGCGCCAGATGCGCACGCCGTTGAAAGCGTAACTGGTAAGCCGCGCGTGCCAAATTTATCTGCCAAGCGTTCTGAGACCATACCGAATTGCGATGATTCAAAAAACGAGCGCTTTGGTTTGTCACGCAAGATGTCGAGGAATTTGCGATAAACCGAACCTTCTTTTTGTTCAGCCGTTAACTCGTTTGCAAGTTCAAAACGGTCTTCCCAATCTGGTTCTGCTGGAGGGGCTGCAAGAAATAAAGGTCCATTAAACTCGCCGTTAATTTCAGCATCAGCAAGGGCTTCGACTGTGGTGTTTTCCGCCAAGATATATGTGCGGTCGACAATAGAGTTTGCTTCTGCACCGATGAAATCAACACTTCCGCAGATCAATGTTGAAAGTTCATTGGTCGCAAAACGCTCAATTTTATGGATGCCTGAAACGCCTGAGCTTAGTTTGTTCCAGTTCTCCTCAAGACCTTCGCCTAGAGATGAAACAACGCCCATACCGGTGACAACAACAATGGGTCGGCCCATGTGATCTGTAAATGCAGGTGATGTCATATGAATTTCCTTACCTTACACTTTTCGCTTAAGTCTTTGACAATGTTGCCAAACCTTCAGACCGGTGATGACCAACGCTTGTCACAACAGCTTTTGTTGCTGCTTGTGTCATTGGTGCGTCCATATCTTCGGCAAAAGGTGCGATTTGCGAGCCATTTTTTAGCGCGATAGCACCTAGGGCAAGTCCTAATGGAAACTGTGCTTCCAAAGTATGTCCAAAGATGGCGCTTGTTGTTCTGATCGTGCTGTTTGCGTGATGTGCGTTCAAATAGTCTTTTTCAAACTGCATTGCTTGGCTGCGGCCACTCGTTCCAGAAAAGACGAGCGTGCCTGCATCATCGGACACATTAAGATTGCTATTGAGTTTAGCCATCCGATTTGAAAACGCTTCTTGTTCACGTGATCCTGCATCGCCAAGAACACCATCAATCGTTACGTAAATTTTTGCGCCTCGTGCAAGTGCATGTTCTTTTGATTCTAAAATCAAGAATACGCCGGCTGATCCGAACACAATGCCGCGCTCATCATCACGCTGCCAAATTGGTCTTGCAGGAGATGTTTCAAGCGCATTGATCGCTTCAATCACATATAAATAATCTTCGCGTTCGGCAACAAACGCACCACCAACGAGACAATGGGTGGATGAGCCTGCTTGAATGCGTGCAACCGCTGTTTCAATGGAGGATACACCTGAACCTTCTTCACCCATAAATGTGCGAGAAGAACCCGTGACTTTGTGCACGATCGAAATATTGCCGGCCATTAAGTTTGACAATTGCGATAAGAACAAAGTTGGGCGAACTTCGGTGCGAAGTTTCTCATTCAGCAAAACATCTTTGTCATTTCGCTTCAGAGATTCCTCAATGATGATGGTATCAACATCTGAGTCGCGCTCACCGCCACCACCACAGACAATCATATCCATCGTGGAACAGCCATCTGCATCGTCTTTAAAAC
>JAHDEP010000112.1 GCA_020628775.1 Rhizobiaceae bacterium
CAAAAAGCTGCTGACAATTTCAATGTTCCGCAAAAAACTCTAAGCGATGTTCTCGATGATAAAGAGATCGACGGTGTGGTGTTCGCATTGCCCCCTCACCTACATGCCCAAAATGCTATTCTTGCGCTCAATGCCGGCAAGCATGTGTTGATCGAAAAACCAATTGCGCTCAACGCGAAAGATGCACAAAGCGTGGTCGATGCTGCAAATACCGCTGGTAAAACTGCTATGACAGGACATATCCTGCGCTATCATTCTGCATTTGAAAAAATGCTCTCAATGTTCCAGGCAGGCGATCTTGGCGAATTGCAATATATCCACTCACACCGCGTTGGCCTTGGTAAATTCCATCCCAAAAATGATGCGTTATGGGATATCGCACCCCATGATCTTTCGCTGATTTTAGCTGTCACCGGTGAAGCGCCAAATCGTATTCATGGTGAAGGTGCAGCGACACTCAATCAATTAAGCGATTTTGCCCATCTGCATTTAGGATTTCCATCAGGCGTCAAAGCACATGTGCTCACCTCGCGGCTCAACCCATATCGCGAGCGTCGCTTAACGTTGGTTGGTTCAAAAGCCATGATGTCTTTTGATGATGCGCTGCCATGGGATCAAAAACTTGCTCTATACAAACACAAAGTCTGGGAAGATGACATGGGTTGGCAGAGCGAAATGGTCGAACCAGAATTTATCGCCGTTGAACAAAGCATGCCGCTCACCGCAGAACTTGAAGATTTCATCAATGCGATAAAAACCGGATCAAAACCGCGAGTAACCGTTCAAGATGGGCTTGAGATTGTCAAAATATTGGAAGCTGGCACCGTCACGCATTAAAACCATTAAACCCCATTGCGGGAAAAGTAGTAACTTTCACCTCTCCAATTTGTGAAAAGACGTCAATTGCGCATTTTTTTGAAGATGCTACATCTTTTGCCAACACATATTGGAAGGGTAAAACCATGAAAAACATTTCGATCGCTCTCGCATTTTCTGCGCTCACAATCTTTGCAGCTCCATTGGCTTCAACGTCTGACAACTTTTTGGGTGCAAGTGTCGCACATGCTGAAATGATGTCCATCTCAACTGGTATGATCAAAGGTGTTGGCGGTAATTATATCGGCGAAGGCAATGTGAAAATCGTTAAAGATGCCAGCGGTAAACACACGCTTGAACTGTCAGATTTCACATCAAGCGCTGGCCCAGATTTAAAAGTCTTCCTTGTTGAAGGCTCAGGGCTTAAAGACGGCAATGATGTTATTGCAGGTAAACACGTAAATCTCGGCGTTTTGCAATCAACATCCGGTGCACAAAGCTATGTATTGCCTGAAGGCGTTAACCCAGCAGACTTCGGTTCAGTGGCAATTTTCTGCGAAAAATACACTGTGCTGTTCTCATCAGCTGATCTAAAATAATTATCCAAATACAAAAATAAGAAGATTGACAATTGTTCTTCTGCAGGGATTACTCCCCTCTCTGCAGGAGAATACTATGCCAATTGAAAACTATATCGCCTTTGTAATCGCTTCCGTTATTGTTCTGATCATCCCAGGTCCATCCATTATCATGGCTGTTGGCCAAGCTATCGCCCATGGCAAACGGGCTGTCGCCCCCACAGTGTGGGGTGTGGTTGCGGGAGATGCAATTGCCACCACGCTTTCAATGTTGGGAGTGGGAACGATCCTACTTGCATCATCTGAAGCCTTCCAGATCATCAAATGGGCTGGCGTTGCCTATCTCATTTATATCGGCATATCGATGATCAAAAATGCTGGCAAAGGTGTTGGCAGCGAAACACAAAACGTCAACCGTTTAAAATCACCAAAAAAGATGTTTCGCGAGGCCTTGATCGTCACAGCCTTAAACCCAAAAGGCATTATCTTTTTCATAGCGTTTGTTCCGCAATTCATCAGCCCAACATCAAGCTTCCTGCCGCAAGCTGCAATTTGTATTGCGACTTTTCTTGTGCTCGCTTTCATCAATATGTGGCTCTACACAGCGTTTGCCGCGCGGGCGCGCAAAGGAATGCAAAATCCAAATGTGATCAAATGGGCTGAGCGCACAGGTGGTAGCCTGCTCATTAGCGCTGGGGTTTTATCAGCTGCCAAAACATAAGAAAAAGGCCAGGGTGAATTTGCGTCACACCGGCCTTCATTCAATTCAATAATTGGATTATCTGAGACTTAGCCCTCAGGGTTTGCACCAATTTTATGGATCGCTAAATCAGCACCCATTTGCTGCTCTTCATCTGTTAGACGGATGCCCATTGTTGCACGCAACACACCGTAAACAATAAGTCCTGCAACAAACGCGTAACCAGCGCCAACGATTGATCCAACAAGCTGGCTCATGAATGTCACGCCACCCAAGCCACCAAGAGCTTCGGTGCCGAAGATACCACAAGCAATACCACCCCAAAGGCCGCAAAGACCATGCAACGGCCATACACCAAGCACATCATCGATCTGCCATTTGCTCTGACATAGATTAAAGAAGATCACGAAAATTGCACCGGCAACACCGCCAACAATAAGCGAACCAATTGGGTTCATGATATCGGATCCCGCACAAACAGCGACCAGACCAGCAAGCGCACCATTGTGGATAAAGCCCGGGTCATTTTTGCCGATAACCAGCGCAACCAAAATACCGCCAACCATAGCCATGAGTGAGTTTAGCGCTGTAAGGCCAGACACACCTTCAACAGAACCATGCGTCATCACGTTAAAGCCAAACCAACCGATACAGAGCATCCAAGAACCCATAGCCAACCACGGAATAGAAGAAGGCGGGAAGTTTGGTGTGCGAACACCATCTTTATAACGACGATAACGAGCACCGAGCAAAATCACTGCAGCGAGCGCAATCCAGCCGCCAACTGCATGGACAACAATTGAACCAGCAAAATCATGAAATTCAGCACCGAATGTATCATTCAGCCAACCCTGGAAACCATAATTGCCACCCCAGATCATGCCTTCAAATAGCGGGTAGAAAAATCCAACGATAACCGCAGAAGCGATCAACTGAGGATAAAACTTTGCGCGCTCAGCAATACCACCAGAAATGATCGCTGGGATCGCGGCAGCAAATGTCACCAAGAAGAAGAGCTTAACAAGGTCGAGACCTTGTGCTGCAAATCCTGTCCCCTCACCGCCTGACAACGTTGTTGCATCTGCGAAAAAGTTTGTGCCATAGGCTACAGAATAACCAACGACAAAATAAGCAACTGTTGAAATTGCAAAATCAGAAATGATTTTGACCAAAGCGTTGACCTGATTTTTATGTCGAACCGTGCCAACTTCCAAGAACGCAAAGCCACCATGCATTGCGAAAACTAAAATCGCCCCCAAAAGAACGAAAAATACGTCTGTTCCAACCACGAGAAACACCCCTTGTATTATCATTAAAGTAAGTAAGCACCCATCCTCGATGCTCAAATCTTACTCACTTCAACGCAAAGCGTGTGCCAAGTGTTAATAAAATTGTTATTTATTTAATCAAAAGCTGATTCTATTGGCTATTTTCTGGCTACATCTTAATCAAGAAGATATTTTTAGTGCAGAAAAATCAGTAAAGTCTATTAATTAGGCAAATAATTGATCAAAAAATAAGCAAATGCCAAATTATAGGCGCCACCGATGCGGAAGCGCCTATGTCGTTTAAGCCAAGTATTTATTAAAGAACGCTATAGTTCGCTCTTCTGCAAGCTTCGCATTCACTTCATCATATCTTGGTGTGGTATCATTATGGAAACCATGATTAGCCTGAGGGTAAATATGTGCTTCATATGTTTTCCCAGCGGCCTTTAGTGCTTCTTCATAAGGCGGCCAGCCTTCATTAATGCGTGTATCAAGCTCACCAAATTGAAACAACAATGGCGCTTTGATGGATGGTACATCTTCAACCGCAGCTTGGCGTCCATAAAACGGCACTCCAGCTGACAATTCAGGATAAGCAACCGAGATGGCATTGACCACGCCGCCGCCATAGCAAAATCCAACCGCACCAACTTTACCTGTGCTGTCTTCACGCTCTAAAAGGTGTTCAAATCCTGCGAAAAAATCATTGAGCAATTTTCCGCGATCTACGGTGCGTTGAAGTTCGCGCCCTTTATCATCGCTTCCAGGATAGCCACCAACAGATGTTAATCCATCAGGTGCTAACGCCATGAAGCCCGCTTTGCCCATACGGCGCGCAACATCTTCGATATACGGATTTAGTCCACGGTTCTCATGAATAACCAATACTGCAGGTAATTTACCTACTGCGCCGGCCGGTTTTACAAGGTAACCATTTACATCACCATTTCCGTTTGGCGATTGATACGTCATCCGTTCTGTTGTGATGTCATCATCATCTGGGGCAACTTGCTGAGCAAGCGCATAATTGGGTGCAAGTTGGCCCAATAGCATTGTTGCGGTTATGCCGCCGACGGCAAATTTACCAGCTTTGTCTAAGAACTCACGCTTGGTCATTTTGCCATGCGCGTAGAAATCATAAAGATCTAAAAGCTCTTGGGGAAAGTCTTTGGCTGTCTTACGTAATCCGGGAATATGCTCATTCATGATGAATTTCCTTCTTCAGTTTGCAAACATCGCAGGTAGCCTGCCCAAGGGGCAAACCAATCACAAGTTACAAATCTGTAAGGTTGATCACATGTTTGTCGTGTTCATAAAACTTAGCGAGCACACACGAATTATTCGCTTAAAGTTAGGATCTCATTCAACGGCTTTTTAATCTTTGCAACACTTGGAACCGTTGCATCATCTGATGGATGGCCAACCGCAATGATCATCACTGGTTTTTCTGATTGCGGACGGTCAAATTTCTCGTTGAGAAATTTCATCGGATTTGGCGTATGAGTGAGTGTCACCAAACCTGAATGATGTAATGCTGTTAGCAACACCCCTGTTGCGATACCCACACTTTCAGGCACGTAGTAGTTTTTATAGCGCGTACCATCATCAAACTCACCCCAACGTTGGGCAAAAACAATAATCAACCAAGGTGCAATATCAAGATGCGGTTTGTCAGCCGTGGTTCCGATGGGTTCAAGCGCTTTAATCCATTCATCGCCTCCGCCTCCTGCATAGAACTGTCGTTCTTCTTCTTCAGCCGCAAGCCGAATCTCATGCTTCACGTCAGGATTTGAAATCGCAATGAAGTGCCAAGGCTGATGGTTTGCACCAGAAGGTGCAGTGCCTGCTGCCTGAATACATTTTTCAATCACAGCTTTGGACACATCACGATCTGTAAAATCTCGCACAGAATGCCTACGCTTCATTTTGTCGTAAAAAGCATCAGCAGCAACTTGCATTTCATCATCGGACATATTCATCCGATCAGGTAATGCCAACGCCTCATACTTCATATCTCCACGTACAAACATTCAATACCCCATTAGTCTTTTAAATAAATCATCAAACAGATTTCACCTTCATCAGTATCATGCAAAGAATGCTGATGAAATCCTGCACCTTGATAGGCTTTTATAGCACGCTTATTTTTATACAAAGGATCAATGACAATTTGCTCAGCACCATTTTTGATAAGGTTTTGAACATGTAGTCGTAGATAGGCGCGCCCGTGGCCTTTTTCCAGCATGTCTGCGCGTCCAACAAATGTATCAATGGCGCGCGTGGTTTCAGGAAAGGATGCGAAGTAATCCTGCGGCCAATCAACCACGCGATAATCTTGAATGTAAGCAAATGGCTGGGAGTTATATTCAACCACCATCAGATTAATTTTGGGATCGTCTAGATCGTGTTTTATCAGACCCAATTCATCATCGGGATCGCCCCACCATTCTCGAAGGTGAGGCGCACGTAGCCATTCCGACAACATCGGAAGATCCCGATCTTCAACGATACGAAAATTATAACTCATCAGAAAGTCCCGATAAATTATGCGCTCGCAGCTGTGTTTTCCAGCGGTGACCGCTCGTTAAGTTCTTGCAGCATTTGCTCAGTTTTTGGATCTCGCAAAGACTTTTTGATAAACCCGCCGCCATAAACGCGAGCATTATCATCCGGGCTTGAATATAGAACACAAGCTTGACCCGCAGCTACACCTTCTTCGCCATCGATCAGCTCGACATTTGTCACACCATCAATATGGGTCACACGAGCGGGTTTTGGCGGGCGGGTAGAACGCACTTTAGCAAAACACTCAAAGCCTTCAGGGCCAATCGCATCCAATGGCTCATCACCTAACCAATTGACATCTCTTAATGTCACCGATTTTGTCTCAAGCGCTTCCTTTGGCCCGACAATGACGCGAGCGGTGCGCGCATCAATATAAACCACGTATAATGGTTCACCAGCGGACACCCCGATACCTCTGCGCTGTCCAATTGTGTATCGCAAAATACCATCATGTGTACCCAATACGCGACCATCCAAATGAACAATGTCACCGGTTAAAACTGCATCAGGACGTAGCTTTTCAACAATCGATGAATACTTGCCTTGCGGCACAAAACAAATGTCCTGACTATCTGCTTTTTGCGCAACAACAAGACCCATTTCTTCTGCCAGTGCTCTGGTATCTGACTTTGGCAAATCCCCTAGCGGGAACCTGACATAGTCAAGCTGATCTTGCGTGGTTGCAAAGAGGAAATAACTTTGATCGCGATTGTTATCGACAGGTCGATAAAGTGCTCTGCGTCCAGGGTTATCCTCAGTCGGGTTTGCACGCGAGCGGATATAGTGACCCGTTGCCAATGCATCCGCACCTAAATCTCTCGCCGTAGCCAATAGATCAGCAAATTTTACGGTTTGATTGCATGCAATACAGGGCACGGGTG
This sequence comes from Rhizobiaceae bacterium, assembly GCA_020628775.1. Taxonomy (GTDB): domain Bacteria; phylum Pseudomonadota; class Alphaproteobacteria; order Rhizobiales; family Rhizobiaceae; genus Lentilitoribacter. The sequence goes on from JAHDEP010000112.1 coordinate 6,809, forward strand.
TTTCACCGGCGATATAACTCTCCGCAAATGGGTTTATTACTGCTTCCGCAAATCGTTTTTCATAATCCAACACATAATGAGGAATACCGATGGTTTCGCAAACGCGGCGCGCATCATCAATATCCTGACCGGCACAGCAAGACCCTGCACGGTGCACCGCGGCACCATGATCATAAAGCTGTAATGTAATTCCTAAAACATCATATCCTTGGCGTTTTAAAATGCCTGCAACCACAGAACTATCAACACCACCAGACATGGCAACAACCACCCGAGTGTCCTCAGGGGCTTTATTTATATCTAAACTATTCAATTTTTACCTCAATTCAACAGCGTTAAAGGCGCTGATCAATTAACAATGGGCCGCTTATAATCTCTTTGGCTCTAAACGACAAGCGACATTCAAAATGTGTTTTGCATCTCAAACCAGTTGCTTTCGAAAGTAAACACGATGAAACCCATCTTCAATACGTCGATCAGTTTCTAAATAACCAAGCTTAGGATAGATCGCTAAATTCGCGCTCATCTTCTCATTTGTATAAAGTTCAATGGCATGACAACCCAACGCGATTGCCCGCTCTTCGCAATAATTCATCATTTGCCTGCCAATACCCCTACCATGGGCAAACGGCATCACGGCGATATTTTCAAGATGCATAGCATCGCCTTGAGGGAAAAAGACAATAAATCCGGTAAGGTTCTGTTCACCATCTTTTTTGATATAGACTTTTTTTTCTAAAATTAATTTCGCGAAATCAGCCACCATTGGTGCAGGTTTTCGCCCAATTACCCCAACATAAGGCGCGTATGCGAGCTCAGCACATAGCTTTATCGCCGCTAAATCAACAATTTGAGCCTGAACAATCAACTTTCACACCATTTCTCTACTTTTCTTTGTGTTTTTATCAAAAACACACGCAAACTCTATTTAGTTCCATCATTACACATTTCTTACCAAAATCTTACCGACGCTTTAGGCAAAAATTAAAATTGTGGCGGTAAAGTGGAGAAAGTGTTGGTCTTGAAAAGTAAGAGAGTACAATGACCGAAATGATACGACCTAGAGTTAAGTTTGTAATTGGGCCTGACGGCAGCCCCTTAACGATCGCCGATCTTCCCCCTGCAACAACACGCAGATGGGTAATTCGCAGGAAAGCGGAAGTTGTAGCTGCAGTTCGCGGCGGTCTTCTAAGTTTAGAAGAGGCTTGCGAAAAATACACACTAACCGTTGAAGAGTTTCTGTCTTGGCAGGCTTCGATCAATGATTACGGTTTAGCAGGATTGCGCACAACTCGCATTCAGCAATATCGTCATTAGATTTATCTAATTCAACAAATGCACCTGATCTATTTTTTAGACCGGGTGCATTGTTGTGTTTACAGCTTTTTTATCGCCTGGTGCGCCAAGATTGTCAGTAGTGCAGACGCTGCATAAAACCACAAACCAGGTTGCGAAAATGCATTTGCCATTCCTGATGTTTTTGCCGCCACAATGACAATTGCTACCAACAAAACATCCATCATTGACCATTTTGATAAAATCGGAACAAGCCGAGTTAAAAACTCAGGTTGCTCTTTGCCCTGGCTAAATGCCTCATAAGTTACGGCGAATTGTTTTACGACGGGAAATAAAATCGAAAAGCAGCCAACCAATATGGCCAGCAAAATATCACCACCTTCAATAAGTGTGGAGACAATACCGATTAATGACGGCGTTTCATCAAAGAAGTAAAAGCTTTCAAATTTAACCAGTGGCAACACAATCCCTAATGCAAAAGAAATTGGTGCTAAGGTTAGACATAAAGACGCAAAAAAAACCATAAATACCGCCGCCAGTTCATCCCATTTTGGATATCTGGCACGGAATTATGGTTTATACAAGATCTCCTGGCGCCCTAAGAAGAAACAACCAGAAAACTGATCAATTGGGAAATGCCCTAGCCGGCTTTCCCCAATCGCTGTGATTGATCGCGTTCTTCAAGTGCTGTTGCTTTGTTAAACTCAGCTTCAGCTTCTTCAAGCGCTAATTCAGCAGCATCGAGCTGAACTTTCAATTCACGAATTGACCCTTGCAAATTTTCAGCGCGCAAACGAGCAGCCTTTGCAAATGTGGGATAGGCATAGTTAGATGGATCAGAAATCCCCGATTTCTTTTCCTCGGAAGCGACTTGGTATTCCAACTCCGCTACCATTTTTTCCATCTCAGCCATCATAATCTGAATTCCATTAAGCTGGCGGGTCTTTTCCGCAACTTGGAATTGTTTGAGACGTGTTTGGCTTTCACGTGACTTCATACGCATTACTCCATGGGTATTTAAACCCTGAACTCTACTCAATACTCAACGAATCACTTCGTCGAACGCCACCAAAACTATCTAACAACTGCTCCCCGCAGCACTTATTAAATAAAGTCGCGTATGATTAACAATAAGTGATAGGTTTTAAGCAGAGGTAAACAGAATGAACTTTTTTACCAGTCTCACGCAATGTTCAAACATTAATTTATCGAATCAACAGAGTCGCTTAGCGGATTTCCTTCATATTTTATGGTAAACGGAAATTAAAATTAGTTAAGAAAAACAAGGTGCTGATAAAAAAAATTAATATTTTAATCACACTTGCAATTAAGGATTAGAATTTGTTAACCATTTCATGGCAGCTTTCTAACACGAAACGAAGCGAACCAAACAAGCCGGAATTTCAATGGTCTGGCGGCGGTAAAGGGGAAACACATGCGTGTTTTATTAATTGAGGATGATAGTGCGACAGCTCAGAGTATCGAGCTCATGCTTAAGTCTGAGAGTTTTAACGTTTACACAACAGATCTCGGTGAAGAAGGGGTCGATTTAGGCAAGTTATATGATTATGACATCATCTTACTTGATCTGAATTTGCCAGATATGTCTGG
>JAHDEP010000390.1 GCA_020628775.1 Rhizobiaceae bacterium
ACCCCAAACCCCAAACCCCGATAACATTTTTATTATATTTTAAATTAAGTTAGATTCTGAACTGGTGACAAATTTAAATGAGAATATTATAAGTTGCAACCAACCCCTCCATATCTCCCCATCCAACAACCCCCACACAAACCCAATCCACACCATAACTCTAACCCCACCCCTTAACTCATTGCCCTTAAAATCCTTCCCATAACCCCCTCCTATCCAAAACTTCACACATCCCCTCTTAATTCAGAAAATTTAAACTTGCAGGCCCAAGTATATTAAACCGACCACAAAAAATTATAAATAATGAAACTCGCATATCTTTTCACTCTCGCTCTTATGGGTCAACTCACCTGGGGAGCTGGACTCGATAACACCACCGTCATCACCGGCAACGGCGGAGACCTTGGTTTCATGAATGGTAAGTTATTCAACATTTCGGTTCTAATCTTTAGCTGACTACTCTGCCTTGATCGCCAAACTCGATGCTTGGGAACTCAGACTCCAGAAATGGGATGCTGATTTGACTGCTCGTCAAGATGCTCTTAATGCTGCCACTGAAGCTCTTAATGCTGCTCGAAATGATCTTAACGCTGAGATCTCTGCCTTCAATGCTGAACAAGAGGCTCTTGACGCTATGGTCAAAGCTCTTAACAACGACAGAGCTGCTTTGAACGCCGCTATTGAGAAATTCAACGCCGATCGTGCTGATTTCGATGCTTTGTGGGCCGCCTGGCAAGCCTCTAGCGCTCAATACAGTGCTGACCGTGCTCAGTTCGACTCTGATCGATCTGCCCTTGATGCCGCTATGGACGCTTTCTCTGCTGATCGTGATGCTCTTGATGCTGATCTCGCTTCTTACAATGCCGCTTTGGCTCAATTTGGTGAAGACTCTGCTGCTGCTAAGGCCGCTCGTGTTCAGTATGCTGCTGATCGTGCTGCTCTTGATGCCGCTATGGCCGATCTTGATGCCAAGAGAGCTGATCTTGCTGCTAAGAACGACACTTTGAATGTCTCATGGAGTGAATTCAACCAGAGATCTGCTGACTGGGAACAGACTAAGGTTGCTTGGATGGCCGACTGGGCCGCCAAGGATGCCGAACTTGATGCCACTATTGCTGCCTGGAAGATTCAAGTTACTCAGACTGAAGAAAGTATGATGGCTCGTGATAATGACCTCGGTTCTCGAGAGAACGCCGCTGATTTAAGACTCGGACAATTGGGTGATGAGAACGCTACTTTGACCGCTGAATTGACCACCCTCCGTCAGGAAAATGCCGGTTTGGCTGCTCGTCTTGCTGAGCTCCAAGCTATGATCGACTCTGGATCCATCGTCTTTGTTGTTGAAGGAGGTAATAACGGATCTGGATCTGGAAATGGAGATGGAGATGATGTCAACATTGGATCCGCTTCTGCTGGCGATTTTGCATAATCCAGTAAATAATCTTAGTATTGTATTTTCATAATTTTGGTTTGTGTGTTTTCTGAAGTTTCTAAGAAAAAAAAACTTTTAGAACTTATCAGTAACAAAAGTATAAAACTTTGCTCATGCATGT
>JAHDEP010000391.1 GCA_020628775.1 Rhizobiaceae bacterium
AAAAATCAGGGAGTACAGGGCATGAAGAAACTTACAATAACTGCAATTGCCTGCGCAGCGACAATCATTGCAACACCAGTTATGGCCGAAAACGTTTTACGTTGGACAAGTCAGGGTGATGCACTAACATTGGATCCACATGCGCAGAATGAGGGACCAACTATTGCGATGAATGGCCAGATCTATGAATCATTGGTCACACGCGATGCAACACTTGCACTTCAGCCTGAACTGGCTGAGAGCTGGACAGCTGATGGTGACACTTGGGTGTTTAACCTTCGCAAAGGCGTTAAATTCCACGATGGTGCCGATTTTACTGCTGAAGACGTGATCTTCTCATTTGAACGCGCAAAAGCTGCAACATCTGACTATAAAGAGCAGGTTGCAAGCATTGTAAGCGTAACAGCAAAAGACGACCACACTGTTGAGATTAAAACAGATGGTCCAAACCCTATCCTTCCGAACCAAATCACCAGCTTGTTTATGGTTGATAAAGGTTGGGCAGAAGCAAACAATGTTGTTTTGCCACAAAACTACGCTGAAAAAGAAGAGAGCTTTGCGGTTCGCAACACAAATGGCACAGGTCCATTTGTTCTCACATCACGTGCACCAGATGAGCTAACAACGCTTGAAGCAAATGCTGACTGGTGGGGCAAAGGCCAATTCCCAGGTAACATCGATAAAATCGAATATCGCCCAATTTCAAATGCTGCGACACGTGTTGCGGCGCTTTTGTCTGGCGAAGTAGATTTCGTTCTTGATCCGCCACTACAGGATTTGGCACGCATCGATTCAACCGATGGCCTTAAAACAGTTACAACACCACAAGTTCGTTCAATCTTCTTTGGCATGGACCAAGGTGTTGATGAGCTTCGCACATCTGATGTGAAGGGCAAAAACCCATTTAAAGATGTTCGCGTTCGTGAAGCCTTTAACTTGGCAATCGACAAGCAAGCGATCCAGCGTGTTGTGATGGAAGGTCTTTCTTTCCCAACTGCGATGATCACATCACCAGGCGTTTTGGGTAACACACCTGAACTTGACGCTTCATACGGTCATGACTTGGAAAAAGCGAAAGGTCTTATGGCTGAAGCTGGTTACCCAGATGGATTTACGATCCAACTGGATTGCCCAAACAATCGCTATAACAACGATGAGAAAATCTGTCAGGCATCTGTTGCCATGCTTGCACGAATTGGTGTGACAGTAAAACTTGACGCAATCCCTAAAGCACAGCATTTCCCGAAAATTCAGAAGCGTACTTCTGATTTCTATATGCTTGGTTGGGGTGTTCCAACACTCGATAGTCATTATGTATTCTCATATCTTCTAGATGCTGAAGGTTCATGGAACGCAACTGGCTATAACAATGCGCGTGTGAATGAAATCACAAGCACAATTGCGACTGAAACAGACATTGAAAAACGTACAATGTTGATCGACGAAGCATGGAAAATTGTTCGCGAAGAAAAACCATATCTGCCAATTCACCACCAGGTTCTAGCTTGGGGCATGGCTGATAATTTTGACATTCCAATTGCAGCAGACGA
>JAHDEP010000113.1 GCA_020628775.1 Rhizobiaceae bacterium
ACTTTACGTCTTTATAAAGCCGTGCCAAATAGAGCCCAGCAAACGCGATAGAATTAATCAGCGCGTTAAAAGGGATAATTCATGCCACAAATCCGTTTACACGTCACAACAGACGAGGACACAGCCCACACTCTGCTTGATCTTTTAGAATTCGAGTTCGAGGATGATGGCTTTGCAATTTCCACGACTGAAATTGATGAAGATGCCAAAATTTGGAACGCGTCGGTTTATGTTGATGATGAAACACAAGAGGATGCGAACACGCGTTTACAAAAAGTTCTCACATCATCTGATTTGGATTTGAAAATTGAAACAGAAGTGCTTCCTGATATCGACTGGGTATCTCACACATTAGAAGGTTTGACACCTGTTGAAACAGGTCGATTTATCATTCACGGATCGCATGATCGCGACGTGGTTAAACCACATCAATTGGCTGTTGAGATCAATGCCGCGCAAGCATTTGGCACTGGCCATCATGGCACAACGGCTGGATGCTTGGAGATGATTGAGGCGATCGGCAAAAAATCCCATGCAAACCTACGTGGTTTCTCCCCCATTTTGGATTTAGGGACTGGATCTGGCGTACTTGCAATTGCCGCTGCAAAACTAGCGCATGCAAACGTGCTTGCAACGGATATTGATCCTATTGCGACGAAAACAGCGCATCATAATGCGAAATTCAATCAGGTTGGGAATTTGATCGACTGCAAAACCGTCAATGGGTTTAATTCACCAGTCTTTGCAGAAAAAGGTCCGTTTGGATTGATCATCGCAAACATCCTAGCGCGACCATTAATGCGCATGGCGCCTGATATCACAAAAAACCTAAAGCCAGGCGGCACTGTTATTTTGTCCGGCATCTTGTCCGAACAACGCCTTAAAGTTCTATCCGCGTTTAACCGCGAAGGCCTTGGACATCAGCAAACCATCTGGCGCAATGGTTGGGTCACCATCGTTTTAAAATAACGACGAATAAATTAAGTTCTAGACAAATAAAAAGCGGCCATTTGGCCGCTTCGATCTTCGTGTAATAAACTCAATTGGTATTATACACCGTAAGGCTGGTAACCTTCTTTGCGAATTTCATCGCGACTACGGCCAATTGACTTTAGCGTCGCATCGTCAAGACCAATAAGTGTGCCATTAACATAACGACGAACCTGACGTTCGCGTGCGTGGATCATGCGCTCAAATGCAGATTTCAAAAGTGTGTTTGCCATTTTCATATTTCCTTCTGTGGTTCATTGCCACCCGATACAATTTCAATATAGTGCAAAAAAAATAATTGTGCAGCGCAATATCAACACATGAGCCATGCACTGAATGCATAGGTAATATTGCTGTATTTTAAATAAGTCTCAGGTTATGTTCGCCGCTGAGTTATTCGCTATTAGGAATTGATATGTTTCAGCAATTTGCCACTCTTTCACATCCTCAAACCGCTAAAGCCCGCGTTGAGGCGCTCAGACAATTGTTTAGTGTATTGGAGATAGATGCAGTTCTTGTACCTAAGAGTGATGAATATCTTGGCGAATATATCCCCGCATGCGCTGAAAGGTTAGCATGGTTGACAAGTTTTACAGGTTCCGCCGGATCTGCGCTCATACTTAAAGATAGCGCGGTAATTTTCACTGATGGTCGCTATACTTCACAAGTTGCCAAACAAAGCGACCCAGACGTGTTTGATTTTGAAGATTTGGTATCAAACCCACCATCGAAATGGATAAAAGACAACGCACCAAAAGGTTTGCGTTTAGGGATTGATCCCTGGATATTGCCAAGCGCCACAGTAGAAAGGCTACAAGCCGCGCTCAAAACAATTGATGGCTCTCTCGTTATCCTTAAATCCAACCCTGTCGACGATGTTTGGGATGATCAACCAGGTGCTCCATTAGAACCTTTGTCCATTCAACCAGATAAATACAGCGGCAAACTTGCCAAGGTGAAGATCAACGAACTCAAAGCAGAACTATCCAACAAAGGTGACGATGCAACGGTCATTGCAGATCCAACCGCGATCGCTTGGCTGTTTAATATACGCGGCAATGATGTCATGCACACGCCCGTTGCCTTATCGCGCGCGATTATCTTAAGCCAAGACATGGCGCAGTTATTCATCGATAAACGTAAACTCAGCATCGAAGAAGAAGCATATCTTAATCAGCTCGCAGATCTGCGGCCGCCAAGCGAATTTGATAATGCCTTATCAGAACTGGGTGAAAAGAAACTCACAGTCAGCATTGATGCCAACACCGCTTCGCATGCTATTTCCATGATCTTAGAAGACAATGGCGCCAGCATCATAAATCGACCAGATCCTGTGCAATTACCCCGCGCCGTTAAAAATACGGCTGAGATCGATGGAAGTATTCTGGCGCATAAAATAGATGGCGCGGCGATGGTAGGTTTCATTTGTTGGCTAAAGTCACAATCACCAGAAACACTTGATGAAATAAAAGTTGCTAAAAAGCTTGAAGCCACACGCGCTGAATATGGCGCGAAACACGACAATCCGCTCAAAGATATATCATTTGATACTATTTCTGGATCCGGCCCCAATGCTGCAATCATTCACTATCGTGTCGATGAAGATAGCAATCGGGATTTGAAAAGCGGTGAAATGATTCTCGTTGATTCAGGCGGCCAGTATGAGTGTGGTACAACAGATATCACCCGCACAATCAGCTTAGGCAATGTACCACAAGAGCAAAAGAAGTTTTTCACGCTTGTTTTAAAAGGAATGATCGACATCTCACTTCTTCGTTTCCCCAAGGGAACGCGCGGGGTTGATATTGATGCATTTGCCCGTGCCGCATTATGGAAACATGGTGTTGATTATGCGCATGGCACAGGTCATGGAGTTGGAAGCTATTTATCCGTTCATGAAGGCCCGCAAAACATCTCCAAACGTTCGATGGTTGAATATCAAGCAGGCATGATTGTTTCCAACGAACCTGGTTATTACAGAGATGGTGGATTTGGTATTCGTATCGAAAACCTCATCTCAGTTCATGAACCACGGCCAATTGAGCTGGGTGAGCAAGACATGATGGGATTTGAAACCCTTACGCTCTGCCCTATCGATCAGGAACTTATTTTGCCAGAATTGATGACTGATGAGCAGATTAAATGGCTTGATCAATATCATGAGCGGGTTCGAAAAGAGCTTACTCAATATATCGATGATGAAACCACGCTGTCATGGCTGAACGCACAAACACAGCCGATTGGTTCTCGCTAAAGCCCGATTGACCGGAGCGCAATGATCAATATCCAGCCCATGAAGAACACTTTCATCATGGACAATCGAAGCGATGCGATAACCGCGATGATTACGGTAATAATCTCAGCCCATCCCCCTGTCAGCACGGCGGGCACTACAATTGCCGTCACAACAGCAGCAGGCACGGCATTAAGCCCGGCTTCCACGCGTGGGTGAATGGTTTCAAACCGCGAGAGGATAAGATGGCCGGATACGCGTGTGAAATATGTAATGATTGCCGCAAAGATAATGATCCAAACATTATCTGACAGACCTAAAAAATCGCCCATCATGCGTCCGGCACCTTCTTATTTTGTGTAGGCCAGCATGCTGCAATAAGAATTCCAAACACTGCCCCAACACTCACATGCCAAGGGGAACCTAGTGTGAGATAAGCAACCGATGAACTCACCGCACTTGCCGCCACTACGGGCACGAATAATGAGCGCCCACGAAACGACATTAAAAGCGCAAGAAAATAAATCGAAAGCAAAAAAGTAATACCAAGCGCCTCGGTATTAGTGATCAAACTTCCAAACACGGCGCCAATCCAGGCTTCGACAACCCAGAAAACATAAAGCGGGATCGCCATGCCCATATACCAAGCGAAAGTGATTTTATCGCCACGTTCGCCGCGTTGTTCACTTGAGGCAAATTGCGGATCTGTCATAAAGAAAAAGGCAATCGCTTGCTGCGATTTAGACAAATGCTTGAAATAGCGCCCGAGCGTTGCAGAATATAAAACATGGCGAAAATTCACCGCAAAAATGGATAAAAGTATCAGCCACGGGGCGATATTTTGCCCAAACAGCTCAATTCCCACCATTTGGCTCGCACCCGCAAACACCAGCGCACTCATTAAAACAGCTTCTGAAATAGTAAAGCCGTTTTCAATCGCCAAAGTACCGAATAGTAATCCAAACGGTGTCGCAGCGATAACAACGGGAAAGCCGTCCTTTGCGCCTTGCATAAACTGTGAAGAATTTTCTGACATCGCACCCTCGCTCGAAGAGTGAGCATTGTCACCAATTCGCACACTAGTCAACTCGTATTACTACGCCAAATAGAACCAAATATTGTTTGAATACGTATCAAGATCAAAGGAAGTATTATGGCAAAAAACATCACGATTATTGGTGCAAGTGGCGGCATTGGCGCTGCAGTGGTTGATCAGTTAAGCAACTTGGCTTCGGTGGAAAGCATTTTAGCGTGCAGCCGATCTCAAACACCCTCAACATCTACAAAGGTTGAATATCAAACCATTGATCTAACACGCGAAGAGACCATTCAAGAAGCAGCGAAGCGCGCCAGCGAAATCGGTCCGCAGGATCTTGTTTTTGTGACGACAGGATTTTTGCACAATGAGGGCATCAAACCGGAAAAAGCCATTCGTGACCTCTCGATTGGAGGGTTTGAACAAAACTTTGCCATCAATACAATTGGCCCGGCATTGGTTGCAAAACACTTTCTCCCCATCATGAGAAAAGATGACAAATCGGTATTTGCCTGCTTATCAGCCCGCGTTGGCAGCATTTCAGATAATGGCTTGGGTGGTTGGTACGCTTATCGCGCATCAAAAGCTGCACTTAACATGGTGCTCAAAAACCTAAGTATTGAAGCTCAGCGCCGCTATAAACAAATGATCATTCTCGGTCTGCATCCAGGAACTGTTAACAGCAGCCTATCAGAACCATTTCAGGGGAATGTATCCAAGGAAAAGCTTTTCACACCACAATTTTCTGCAGAAAAACTTTTGAGTGTGATTGAAAACGCGACGATTGAAAACTCAGGCGACATCATTGCATGGGATGGCGAACGGATCGAATACTAGCGTTTGGTTTAATCTCGCCCGATCAGTGTGAACCACTCATCCTCAGTGATTGTTTTAATGCCAAGATCAGTTGCTTTTTTAAGTTTTGAACCCGCCCCCGGTCCTGCAACCAATAAATCCGTTTTCTTCGAGATAGAGCCTGCAACTTTAGCACCCAATTGCTCTGCCATAGCTTTTGCTTCATCACGTGACATACGTTCAAGCTTGCCGGTGAACACTACTGTCTGACCCGCAACAGGACTATCAGCAGAAGGTGCTTCAGCATCCAAGATATTAAGCTCTGCAATCAGATCATCAACCATCTTGCGATTATCATCACGCTCAAAGAATTGACGCATTGCATCAACTACGGCAGGGCCAATATCATCAAGCGCAAGCAATTCCTGAAGCGCTGCTTCATCGCCGCTTATGATCGACATAATGGCTTCTTCAAAGGACGCCCAATTTAAATATGCGCCCGCAAGGGTTTTACCCGTTGCTTCACCAACATGGCGGATGCCAAGCGCAAAAATCAGTTTTGCCAATGGTATTGTGCGCTTGTCTTCAATCGCATCAAACAGCTTTTGTGCGGATAGATCACCATATCCATCTCGGTTCTTCAGCTTGGTGAAATTGGTTTGATCGCGCTTGGAAAGAGTGAAAATATCGGCAGGAGAATTTATATAAAGGCTCTCATCCTGATAGAAATATTCGATCTGCTTTTCTCCAAGCCCATCGATATCAAAGGCTTTACGCGAGACAAAATGCTTCAGATGCTCCTTGCGTTGATATGGACAAGCAAACTCACCTGAACAACGACGAATAACACCTGCAGCACCACTTGCCGTTTTTTCCTGAACGACCTCAGATTTTAAATCACATGGGCATGTTTTTGGAAATTCAAACTCTACCGCATCATCTGGTGAAGAAACTACCTCGAGCACTTTTGGGATCACATCACCCGCGCGCTCAATACGAACCGTATCACCAATCTTAACGCCAAGACGTTCTAACTCTTCCGCATTGTGCAATGTCGCATTGGTCACCACCACACCACCAACAGTGACGGGCTCTAAACGCGCAACCGGAGTAAGTGCACCTGTTCGACCAACTTGAATATCAATATCCTTCAAGATCGTGGACGCTTTTTCTGCAGGGAATTTATGCGCAATCGCCCAGCGTGGACTGCGCGAAATAAATCCAAGCCTCGCCTGAAGCGCTAGATCATCAACTTTATAAACAACACCATCAATATCATAAGGAAGCTCTGGGCGTTCTTCTTCGATCTTAGCATAATGCTGTAGCAACGCTTCAATATCATCAAATCGCTGCATCAATGGATTAACTGAAAAGCCCCAGGATTTATAAAGTTCAACCATACCCATCTGAGTAGTCGCGGGCATTTCAGGCGCGACCTCACCCCATGCATAGGCGAAAAACTTAAGTGGTCGGGACGCGGTAATCTTCGCATTTAGCTGTCTTAATGATCCAGCGGCTGTGTTTCTTGGGTTCACATAAATCTGTTTGCCAAGTTCTGCTTGCTTCTCATTAAGTGCAAAAAAGTCATCCCGGCGCATATATACCTCGCCGCGGATCTCAACAATTTCGGGCACATTGGCATTTTCAGGCAATTGCTGTGGGATTTCAGAAATCGTTTTGACATTGGCCGTCACGTTCTCACCAACAGCACCATCACCACGTGTTGCTGCAGAAACCAGCGTGCCATTCTCATAGCGCAGTGACATTGAAAGACCATCGATCTTTGGTTCCGCAGTCAGCGCAACTTTATCTGAAGCCCCAAGCGATAAAAAACGACGAATGCGAGCTGCAAAATCTCGTACATCCTGATCATTAAACGCATTATCCAAAGACAACATCGCCACATTGTGTGAAATTTTTGAAAAGCCTGAAGCTACCGGCGCACCAACTTTATCAGACGGCGAATTTTCCAGCTTTAGATCAGGAAACCTTGTTTCAATTTCTAAATTTCGGCGCTTTAACGCATCATATTCCGCATCAGAAATCTCAGGTGCATCATTGGTATGATAAAGTTGATCGTGATGCGCCATAAGCTCAGCTAAGCGTTTCAGCTCAGCTTTAGCTTGTTCATTCGTCAATAACGAAACATCAATTTCGGATGGGTCAGACATTTTTTATCCGTTACTTGCAAGCAATTGTGCAGCAGCAGCGCGGGCTTCATCTGTAATGGTAGCACCAGCGAGCATGCGTGCGATTTCTTCCTGACGACCATTATCATCTATCGCACGCACATTTGTCGATAACATCACATTATCAGCCTGCGCTTGAGATTTAGAGATTAATAAATGCGTTTTAGCGCGCGCAGCAACTTGCGGCGCATGGGTCACGGAGAGCACTTGAATAGACTGTGATAAACGCGCCAAACGCTTGCCAATCGCATCAGCAACTGCGCCACCCACCCCTGTATCAATTTCATCAAACACCAAGGTCGGCGCAGAACCACGGTCAGCAAGCGCTACTTTTAGCGCAAGAAGAAAACGAGATAGTTCACCACCCGATGCCACTTTCATAATAGGACCGGCTCGCGTTCCAGGGTTTGTGCGCACGTGAAATTCGATCAAATCAATTCCATCTGCTCCAGCATTATCTTCATCGCTTTGGATGTCGACAATAAATTCAGCCCGTTCAAGCTTCAATTCAGGCAATTCTGACATCACAGCTTCACACAGTGCAACGCCAGTATTTTGCCGTTTTTCAGAGAGCAATTTGGCAGCATGCAAGAAGTCAGCTTTGCTGGTTTTTACATTCTCTTCAAGCTTAAATAACAGCTCTTCACCATCATTAATTGCAGCAAGATCTGCAATCATCGTTGCTGCAAGTTCAGGTAAGTTGGCAACGGGAACATTATATTTTCGGCTTGCAGCTCTTAGCGCAAATAACCGTTCTTCTGTCTCTTCTAATTCACGCGGATTAAACTCACATTCGCGTAATGCAATATCAACAGCCCCTTGCGCATCAGAAAGCCCGTCCAGCGCTCTACCAAGCGCTTCAATCGTATCTTCAAGCAGACCGGGTGCTTCTGAGTTTTTGCGCTCAAGCCTGCGTAGCAATTGATTAAGCGAAGGGATCGGCGAATGATGTCCGCTCAATGATTCTTGCGCTTCATTGATATCGGTGGCGATCTTTTCCGCCTTCATCATCTTTGAGCGGCTTTCTGCCAGCTCGTCCTCCTCACCATCTTGTGGTGATAAGGTTTCCAATTCTTCAACAGATGATTTAAGCCAATCCGCTTCACGCGCTGCCTCTTCAATCCGTTGTCTTTGGGATTTCAACTCTTTCTCAGCCGCACGGTATTTTTGATATAAACGCGCAACCTCTTCACGGTTTGAAGTCAGACCTCCAAATGCATCGAGCAGCAATTTGTGAGATTGGACATCAACAAGCGCGCGATCATCATGCTGGCCGTGAATTTCCACCAGATGAGTGCCAAGAGCTTTTAAAAGCGACACACTGCTGGGCTGATCGTTGACAAATGCACGTGATCGACCATCGGCATTTTGCACACGCCGGATAATCAACTCACCATCATCTGAAATTTCGTTTTCTCTAAGAACAGATCGCGCTGGATGATCGCTCGGAATATCAAATACAGCGGTGATCTGACCTTTATCGCACCCTTGGCGAACCAAAGAACCATCGCCTCGCCCACCTAAGGCAAGTGACAAACTATCAAGCAAAATAGATTTACCGGCGCCAGTTTCACCGGTCAAAACGGACAAGCCCTGATCAAAGGACAAATCCAGTTTATCGATCAGAACTATGTCACGAATAGAAAGTTGGACCAGCATCCCCCCACCCCTGGTTAGGAAGGAGTACCAAATGCCACTTTACGTGCAGCGCGTGATATCCAAGATCCCTTATTTTCACGAGGCTCTAAACCACCTGTTTGCAATAGCTTATATGAATCCGCATACCACTGGCTGTCAGGATAGTTATGCCCCAATATAGCTGCAGCAGTTTGCGCTTCACTTGTTAGACCCATTGCGTAGTATGATTCGACCAATCGAGCCAAGGCCTCTTCCACCTGTCGTGTATTGCCGTATTGCTGAACAACGACTTTATAGCGGTTTACCGATGCCAAATATTCTTTGCGCTCTTGGTAATAGCGACCAATTTGCATTTCTTTACCGGCAAGCTGATCACGAGACTTTCTGATCTTTGCTTTCGCATCATCCACATATTCAGATTCAGGATAACGATCGACTACTTCTTGCATTGCAGCAATTGCACGTGCGGACGCACGCTGATCACGCGTCACATCTGGGATTTGTCTAAAGTAAGCCAACCCAATGATATATTGCGCATAAGCTGCGTCTTTATCGTTTGGATAGAGATTTAAGAAACGGCGCGCATTTGTAATCGCTTCAGTTGAACGGCCAGAACGATATTTTGCAAATGCGTTCAACACCAAGGCTTTACGCGCATATTCAGAAAATGGGTGCTGACGATCAATTGCATCAAATTTACGAGTAGCTTCGGTCATCTTACCAGCGCTCATATTCGCAAGCGCTTGGTTATACAAAACATCAGC
>JAHDEP010000392.1 GCA_020628775.1 Rhizobiaceae bacterium
CATTCCGTGGTTCTGATAACCGTGGTGGTGCAAATGGTGCACGTATTCGTCTTGCACCTCAAAAAGACTGGGATGTGAACCAGCCAGCACAACTTGCTAAAGTCCTCGGCGTATTGGAAGGTATTCAATCTGAATTCAACCAATCTGGTAAAACAGTTTCAATGGCTGATTTGATCGTCTTGGCAGGTTCTGCTGCAGTTGAAAAAGCAGCAAAAGATGCTGGTCACGATGTAAGTGTTCCATTCACTCCAGGTCGCGGTGACGCAACGCAAGAGCAAACAGATGTTGAAGGTTTTGCAGTGCTTGAGCCGGAAGCTGATGGTTTCCGCAACTACGCAAAAGCAAACTTCACTGTTTCCGCTGAAGAAATGCTTGTTGATCGCGCACAACTTCTAACGCTTACAGCACCTGAAATGACTGTTCTTGTTGGCGGCTTGCGTGTTCTTGGCGCAAACTACGGCGGTTCGCAAAATGGTGTGTTTACATCACGCGAAGGTCAGCTCACAAACGACTTCTTCACAACGATCGTTGATATGAGCGTTGAGTGGAGCGGTATTGAAGGTTCAACTGAACAGTTTGAAGCTCGTGATCGCAAAACTGGTGAGATCAAACGCACTGGTACACGTGTTGATTTGGTGTTTGGTTCAAACTCAATTCTACGCGCGTTGTCAGAAGCTTATGCACAAGACGATGCAGAAGCAGCATTTGTAGAAAACTTCGTCGCAGCTTGGACTAAAGTTATGAACCTTGACCGCTTCGACGTTGCATAATTCATAATTTTTAAAAAAAGAATATGACGGCGTCTCAGATTGAGGCGCCGTTTTTTATTGCTTAAAGCGCATCTAAATAAGCACGTACACACGTTTGGACATGACGAAAACGATCACCGCCCAAATGCTTGCCACCATACCAGCGCGTTACCACAACAATCTGATTGTTAATCTCATCGCGCTCGAGCATGCGCAAGATCACCATCCCCGCCCCGCTTTCACCATCGTCATTTTTGATCGCGCCATCATCACAGAT
Source organism: Rhizobiaceae bacterium (assembly GCA_020628775.1). Classification (GTDB taxonomy): domain Bacteria; phylum Pseudomonadota; class Alphaproteobacteria; order Rhizobiales; family Rhizobiaceae; genus Lentilitoribacter. The sequence continues at coordinate 1,027 of JAHDEP010000392.1, forward strand.
AAGACCCCAAGTGTTATGGGTTGCTTTGGCGAATTTCTTGTTGCGCTTAAGCTCTTTGATAAATGCTTTGGCATCCTCAGCGGAATGGCATTCCCCGCCAGACACAGCATATTTCGACCCGCGATCGGTCACAACATTGTCGATTATCTTCATACTCAAATGCTAACTCTGTTTGGAAGGTTCAAAGGCGTGATGATCTGAATATCAGAATTCAATTGGCTTTGATATGGAGGGATCAATTTGTGATAAGCTGCAATTTGAGTGAATGCGTTTCTTAAATCCTGCGCGATGTCATGATGAATAACCGCAGTTATTTTCTCCGCTCGCAATAGATCAATATTCTCTTCATCCAAATCATGGGCAATATAGACTTCCGGCTGAAGGTTATAGCAATCAAGAACGTTTAAAATCGCCTCATTGCCGCCACCCATCGAATAAACTGCATCCAACTGATCAACGCCTTTTAGAACGCGTTTGACCTCATCCGATGTCATAGAGGAGAGCCCATCCCCACCT
>JAHDEP010000393.1 GCA_020628775.1 Rhizobiaceae bacterium
AACTGAGTCATGAGCGTTATCCTTTCTGTTGCGCACAAGACCCAAGGCAAACAGGAAAGACCACACATGCTGACCACCAGCATATGTGTTTCACCCGCTCTCTTTCATCCGGACTATGACCGTCGGCTTTGGAATTTAACCAAATCTGCTGACCTTGCATCACCTGACACAAGCGCTCGCGGGCTTTCAAATAAATGATTACCGCCGGTGGGGAATTTCGCCCCGCCCTGAGAACGCTTGCAAATAATCACAAACACCCCAAGAACGCAAGAAGGTTATTGGCAGTGTATCGATCAGTGGTAATCAACGCTGAAATCTAAGCAGAGTTGAGCTACTCTTTTCAAAGCCATATTTTTCATAAAACGGCGCGATGTGATCTGGGCAATAAAGTTCAAAACTTTTTACATTCGCGAGTTTCTCATGACCGGTGATCTGATCAAGCATATGTTTACCCAATCCTTGTCCCCGGTGGGTTTTGGCTATGATGACATCAAAGATAAGCGCTTTAAATGTGAAGTCGGATAAAACACGTGCGCAGGCGATGAGTTGATCATCATCAGTAAGGCACCCAAACACCAGATCAGAATTATCAAATGCTGATACTACATCCTTTACCGAACGGCCTTTGGTCCACCATTCCTGACGATAAAGCGCATATAATTGGTCATGATAATCACTGTTGAATTCATCGAGCCAATGCATCAAAGAACCTAACTATGGGCGAAAATATCGCTATCTTCCCACCCCATAAGATCAAGTTTTGCGCGCGTCGGTAAGAATTCAAAACAGGCTTTTGCAGCGTCCAATCGCTCTTCGCGTTCTAAATTGATCGTCATTTTATCGCGCAGCGCATGAAGGTGTAAAACATCTGATGCAGCATAAGCAAGCTGCGCATCGGTGAGCTTTTCTGCCGCCCAGTCAGATGATTGTTGTTGTTTGGATAGATCAACGCTTAACAGCTCACGGCAGACGTCTTTTAAGCCATGGCGGTCTGTGTAAGTGCGTGTGAGTTTTGAAGCAATTTTCGTGCAGAAAACTGGCGTACAAGTCACCCCAAAAGTGTAATACAAAACGGCAATATCAAATCGTCCGTAGTGAAATAATTTTGTTTTGCTTTGATCTTCTAACAAAGCAACAATGTTGGGCGCTTGCTTCTGACCTTTCTCAATTTGAATGATATCTGCTGTGCCGTCACCGGATGATAATTGAACAACACACAGGCGATCGCGCCTTGGTAACAGCCCAAGAGTTTCGGTATCGATTGCGATATCGCCCTTGTATCGCGCGGCAGCTTTTGTGGAAATATCACCCTTATGCAATCGAATATTTGTCATGAAAGTCTCGTTTTTTGCAGAATCACTTTGTAATCAGTCTAGTCCAATCACAAGCGAGTTTGAACCATTGCATTTCAATTCGATCTGCACTATGTGTCGATCATACACCGTTGGGGTGCCTTGTAATTTTTCCAAGGCTGAGAGGCGTTTTCGCTAACCCATCGAACCTGATCCGGGCAATTCCGGCGGAGGGAACGGTCATCGCTA
>JAHDEP010000114.1 GCA_020628775.1 Rhizobiaceae bacterium
TTAATTGGTGAATTATCGGCTTTAATGATGACAGGTTCGTTTGAACCACCAAGCGTTGCACCTGAATTTTGGAAATAAAGATAAGCGCCACCGCCAAGAAGCAAGGCTGCGAGAACACCCACTACTGCGAGCGTGTTTGAACCTGAACCTGATGCTTCATCATCCGTTGCGATATCTTCATCTAAATTGTCAGCATCATTGGTGACATCAATGCGATCTGGACCATTGTTGACTTGTGGGGCCGCATCAGCACCAGCTTCAGCAACACCAACATTAAACAGCTCATTAAGTTCGTCCATTTCAGCATGTTCTGCCGCTAAATCCGATGATGGATAGGCGCTCGCCGCGGCAGATACCGTTGAAACGGGCTCAGCAGTTGCTTGAACTTCCTGCTCTGAAGGCAAATCACCAGAAATTAATTGTGAAAATTCGCGCTCAAGTTCTAAATCAAGATCGACATCGATATTGGACTGTTCTCTTGAAAATTCCTCAACCGCAGGCAGCTCTGGAATTTCAAATGGTGCGGTCTCTTCAATATCTGCTTCTGTTTCAGTAAATCCAGAAACATCAAGAACGCTTTCAAGCTCTTCAGTGCGCTCAACAGGTTCTTCATTTGCAACTAAATCAGCAAAATTAGGCGGTACCGAATTATCTTGCGGCAACACAACAGATGGGAATGGACGCTCAATATCTGCATCTGAAGCAACCTGTACAGGTGCAACGGGCTCATTTGTAAATTGTTCCGGAGCAAAAGGCTCTGGTACGAATTGCTCTGGATTCACAGGCGCAGCACTTATTGGCTCATGATTAACTGGTGCTTCGCTTACAGCAGCGAAATCAACCTCAGGTGCTGAAGGTGCAATAACTTGTTCTGGAACTTCATTGACCCCTGCTTCCAAACCTTGCTGTAGTTTTTCAAGCTCCTGCTCCAAATCGTTGGACATTTGCCCTAGATCAAAATTGGAAAGGTCATTGTTCTCTTCTGGCGTAGCATCGCTTTGAGAAGAAAATGGTGAAGGTGTAGAAAGTGGATTTGGCAATTCAGCTACCTCAGGTTCGGGTTGCATCGTATTATTCTGTTCAGGCGTTTGAAATGCTGGCGGCACTTCAACAGGTGTCTGCGGCATAACGGGTGTCGCGCGAGACATTGTTGGTGCTTCAAAAACATTTTCAGCCGGTTCATTCACAGGAGCATCAGTAACAGGAGCTACTGGCTCATAAGATGGAATGGATGGCTCAGCTTGAACGGGTGGAACTTCAATTGGACTTGGCGTCAGATTAGGCGTCAGATTAGGCGTTGCTGCAGCGTTTGCTGATTGACCATGTGTCGGCAATTCATAACGCGACATATCATCAAGCACATCATCAACAGGTGTACTGTGACCAATAGGATTAGCTTGAGGTTCTGATGGCGCTGCCGCTACCGCAGATGGTTCAGCAACAACAGAAGGAGCAACGGGTGCAGCTGCGACTTGCGATGGTTGAGGCGAAGGTTGAGGCGTTGCTTGCGGCTCAACACCGAACTCACGGAGTAATTCAGCTTCTAAATCAGTAACGGCTTCATTAGCAGAACCATCACCATCAGCGTTGACTTGTCCGTCATCCTGATAGCCGATAATTTTTGCAAGTTCTTCTAATGGATTGTCAGATTGCGCCTGCCCACCATTATCAAACTCGTTGGTTTTCTCATTCACTTTATCGGTCATGGTCGTTTGCTACTCCTAGCAACTTATCTGCCATGCCAATGTGGAGAAATATTGGCACTAACGCATTTCTAGCGGTGCATCTGTTCCAGTAATTAACAATCCAGACCGCAAAACAGAAGCAATCGCGTAAACTAAACCCAGTCTGGCCTTTGTTATTATGGCACTTTCATGGTTAATAAACCGTAATTCCGGACGGTCTTTCCCCAAATTCCAATGCGAATGCAACATGCTTGCTAAATCATAGAGGTAAAACGCGATTTTATGTGGCTCATGACCAAGCGCAGCACTTTCCACTACCCGTGGGTATTCTGCCAGTTTCGCGATCAATCGCAACTCTGTTTCATCTTTTAGCACAGAAAAGTCGCTATCTATGAGCATTTCCTGGCTAAAATCAGCATCCGCAAAGGCTTCCTGTGCTTGTCTGAAGACCGAATGACAACGCGCATGAGCGTATTGTACATAAAACACAGGATTGTCTTTTGATTGTTCAGTCACCTTGGCAAAATCAAAATCAAGTGGCTCGGAACTCTTACGATACAGCATCATAAAGCGAACTGAATCAGAACCAACTTCATCAACCACATCACGTAAAGTTACAAAATCGCCAGAACGCTTAGACATTTTTACCGGTTCACCCGCACGATAAAGCTTTACAAGCTGGCACAGCAATACAGATAAATGCGTCTTGCCTTCCGAAATAGCTCGAGCAAGTGCCTCGAGACGCTTCACATATCCACCATGGTCAGCACCAAGCACAAAGATCGTATCGTCAAATCCGCGATTATATTTATCTAAGAAATACGCAACATCAGCAGCAAAATACGTATATGACCCGTCGGATTTGATCAAAGCACGATCTAAATCATCGCCAATATCGGTTGAGCGGAACAAAGTTTGCTCACGATCTTCCCAATCATCAGGCAACTGCCCCTTGGGTGGTGGAAGTGTGCCTTTATAGACAAAACCTTTGGCTTCAAGATCGGCAATTGCCGAACCAATTGGGCTGCCATTATCTGCATGCAAATTACGCTCAGAGAAGAAAACATCATGACGGATATTAAGCGCCGCAAGATCTTCGCGGATCATATCCATCATACCATCGATGGCACGCGGGCGAATGATCTCGCTTCGCTCTAATTCGTTCATTGATTTCAGCTTGTCACCAAATTCTTCAGCCAATGCTTTACCAAGAGGCTTAAGATAATCGCCAGGATATAAGCCAGCTGGAATTTCGCCAATATCGTCACCCAACGCTTCGCAATAACGCAAGTAAACTGAGTTCGCCAAAACACCGATTTGAACACCAGCATCATTAATATAGTATTCTTTTGTGACTTCGTGCCCGGCAAATGCGAGCAGGTTTGCAAGTGCATCACCCACTACTGCCCCACGGCAATGTCCGACATGCATAGGACCCGTTGGGTTTGCCGACACATATTCAACATTTACTTTGCGCGCCGGCGAAATCTGGTTACGACCAAAATCTTCACCCTGCTCAACAATTTGTTTGGCAAGGTTTTGCCAATAAAGATCAGACAATGTGAGATTAATAAAGCCCGGGCCCGCAACGCTAACTGAAGCTATGGTTGGGTCATTTGAGAGCGCATCTGAAATCTCAGTTGCCAATGCGCGCGGATTACTTTTCATTGGCTTTGCCAACATCATCGCAGCATTTGTTGATATATCGCCATGCGATGCATCGCGCGGAGGCTCGACGGTCATTCGGGATAGATTTAACTCACCTTCATAGGCTTTGACGCTATCAAGGGCCATGATCGCTGATTTGATCTTGGATTCAAATTCTTTAAAGACATTCATTTTGAGTTATTTCCGAAATTTACCGAATAAGTATGCACTTTCACGTGCGAAAAACGCTGTATAACAGGTTATTGCGCTGCCTAAAGCAAATTGTTGAGATGGTCAAATAGTCAATGGCTATGAGGCACCAAATAATTGCTTATGGACATCAAGTGCGTAGGTATCTGTCATACCAGAAAGATAATCCCCCACATGGCGTGCGCGAGCGCTTTCAGTCAGCAGTTCAAGACCTTCAACCCAACGCGCGCCTTCCATCTTTTCAGGATTATTCATAAACACATCAAAAAGCTGATCGACAACCTTTGAAACTTCATCCCGTTTTTCCATCACAGATGGATGACGGTACACATTGGCAAACAAAAAGGTCTTCAATTGCTTATCGATCTCACTCATGCGATCACTAAAGCCAACGATCGTTTGATCGGCATGGCGTGCATCGTCAGCTGATTTTGGTTTCACTTTCGCCAAATTATGTTGCGCGGTTCCAATTACATCCTCAACCATTTGTGTAATTTGACGACGCGTAACCTCATGCGTTAAGCGACTATTATCAAGCCTTGGATAGCGATCTTTGACCTCTTTGATCAACCCTGCAAGAAACGGAACATCTTCCAACATCTCATGTGTTAACAGACCCGAACGCAAACCATCATCAATATCGTGCGTGTTATAGGCGATATCATCCGCAATTGCGGCCGCTTGCGCTTCCAAGCTCGCATAGCTCCAAAGCCAAAGATCATGCAATTGGTTATAGTTTGTAATGGCAAGCGGTACATCAGACGTCAGTTCCTCGCCTTTTTTGGCGATCAAAGGTCCATTGTGTTTCACCAAACCTTCAAGGCTTTCCCAAGATAAATTTAGCCCATCGAAATCGGCATAACGTTGTTCAAGCTTGGTAACGATCCGCAATGACTGCGCGTTATGATCAAACCCACCATAGTCTTTAAGCAAAGCATCAAGCGCATCTTCGCCTGTATGACCAAATGGCGTATGGCCAAAATCATGCACGAGCGCGACACCTTCAGCCAAATCCTCATCCAACTTAAGCGCCCGCGCCAGCGCACGAGCGATTTGTGAGACTTCAATTGTATGCGTTAACCGAGTACGGTAATGATCGCCTTCATGCGCGATAAAAACTTGCGTTTTATGCTTTAACCGCCGAAATGCAGTTGAATGAACTATTCGGTCTCGGTCCCGCTGAAAAGGCGAACGCGTAAGGCTTTGCCCTTCATCAAATAAGCGACCGCGACTTTGATTGGGATCAGAAGCAAAAGATGCCCTCTCCCCGCTGCCAAATCCCAATGAAGATTTATCAATCTCGGTCAAAACATTCTCTTTCGTAACTCGCCTGAGCAATAATCTGATTTGCCCATTGACCTTAACACTACTCGACCATACCTATATACTAATCTGACACGAAATAAATGTGTCGAATAGAATCAATAAGACAATGCCAGGAAAGATAAAATGGCCCAACAATCTGATGTAACAGTTTCGGATAACGCCTTTAATCGAATCGAGAAAATCCTTTCGAAGGAAGGCGACAAAACAGCTCTTCGCGTTTCTGTCGAAGGTGGCGGCTGTTCTGGGTTTTCGTATAAATTTGATCTGGTCGAAGACAAACAAGACGATGATATTGTTTTGGAAAAAGGCAATGCGCGCGTTGTAATTGACAATCTTTCGCTTGTTTACATGGCTGGATCTGAAATTGACTTCGTCGATGATCTAATGGGTCAGTCTTTTCAGATTAAAAATCCAAACGCGATTGCATCATGTGGATGCGGAACGAGCTTTTCCATATGAAAATTGTTACTTGGAATATCAACGGCATTAAAGCACGTCTTGAAAACCTTAAAACTTGGCTTGAAGAATCACAGCCGGACATTGCTTGTTTGCAGGAAATCAAATCCATCGATGAAAACTTCCCCCGCGAGCAATTTGAAGCGATGGGATATCACGTTGAAACATTCGGCCAGAAAAGCTTCAACGGCGTTGCCTTGCTATCAAAGATCAGCCCAGATGAAGTAAACCGTGGCCTACCCGGTGATGATGAAGACGAACAAGCACGCTTCATCGAAGGTGTATATTCAACACCGCAAGGGGTTATTCGTGTTGTTTCACTCTATTTGCCAAATGGTAATCCGGTTGAGACGGAAAAATTCCCGTATAAACTGGGATGGATGGCGCGTTTAGAAGCCTTTGCCGCAGAGCGTTTAAAACTTGAAGAGCCGCTTGTTCTTGCTGGCGATTACAACATCATTCCCGAACCACATGATTGCAAAGACCCAAAATCATGGGAAGGTGATGCAGCATTTAGACCAGAATCCCATGCAGCCTATCGCAAACTCGTAAATTTGGGTTTCACTGATGCGCTTCGCTCGGTCAATGATCAAGATAAAACCTATACTTTTTGGGATTATCAGGCAGGTGCTTGGCAAAAGAACAATGGTATTCGCATTGATCACCTCTTACTTTCGCCCGAAGCTGCAAATCTGTTTGAAACAGCTGATGTTGAAAAACACGTGCGCGCATGGGAAAAACCATCCGATCATGTGCCGGTCGCAGCTTACATCAACATATAAATTGGATTGGCTAGTTTAGCCCGCTTTTGAGCATATCATCAGCAACAGCCAATGCGGTTCTGCGATCAGCTTCTTCAGCTAATGCAAATGCGCGTTCTTGAAGCGTTAGGATCCAGCCTTTATCGTTCGGTGCCGCCCGTTCATGCGCTGTTGTAATGAGCGCTAGACCTCGAACGGTCTGACCTTCTTCAAACAAGATATTCCCATAAACCGCTGAAGCTGCAGGATGACCACCTGCTCTTGCACGGTTGAGCCATTTTTTAGCCTGACGTTTATTATCACCGCCGCCAACACCGTCTAAGATCATCCGACCCAAACGATATTGCGCTTCCGGCACACCAAAGGCAGAAGCAGCTTGGAAATATAGCTGGCGAGCAGCTTTGAAATTCACATTAACAGGGCTGTTTGGAATACCGCGCTGATAATAATCAGCCAATGACATAATCGCATTGACAAAATAACCAACATCTTCAGAGCCCGGCTCTACACCTTGGCGGGCGATCTGTTGATAATTTTTATAAGCTTCATAGTCGTCTTCAACAACACCGTCGCCGAAAGCATACATATTAGCCAGCGCCCAGCGCGCGCCTCTATGCCCTTTATCAGCGGCATATTTATAAGCTTCAATCGCTTGCTTCTTCTCACCTTTTTTATAGGCTTTGAAACCGAACTTAAACAAATCCAACGGACCAGATTCTTCGTTTACTTCTGCTGATTTTGATTTTGGATCAAACGCAAAAGAGGTGCTTACCATAAGACTCGACGCAAGCGTTAAGCCTAATGGAACAACGAAAATCCGAGCTATTTTGGATTTATTTATCCGCATAACAGTGTTTTTCTTTCGCACCACCTGGGTGGGTAACTAAAACTTGGACCGCAAGGGCTGCTGTTTCAGCTTGTTTTCGAATGCGGTAACAACAAAATCTGTCACACGCGGTTTAAGTTCTCTTCTCTGTTCAAGCAATTCTGCATCGTAATGCTGAACATTTAGTATATCTTGTAGCAAGCCCTAATGGATTTGCTCCCTATTTGTGGCTGGAAATGGGCAAACCGCGAGAATGCCGAAACATTAAAAATGTTTTTCGCCCTAATTGTTGCAGGAAAGCAACATCCACCCTCTCAGCGTATCCTTAAACAGCAATATGGCCGCTTTGACAATATCAAAAGCGGCCATATTTTTCATTACTCGGCTTCCAAAACTCTCGCTAAAGCCTCGTTAAGCTTAGCTTTTTGTCCCTCAAGCTCGGTGAGTCGCTCCCGTTCGGCAGCGACCACATCAGGCCTAGCATTGGCAACGAACTTTTCATTGTTCAACTTACCATTTACCTTACCTAAGTCACCTTCAACCTTACCGATTGCTTTCTCTAAACGTGCTTTTTCAGCATCCAGATCAATCAAGGCACCTAGTGGCAGGCTATAAGTTGTTTCCGCAACCACAATCTGCGCAGCACCCTTGGTAACTTCACCATCAAGAACGATGTCCTCAACTCTCGCAAGAAGTTTGATCGCAGGTAAGTGGCGCATCAGCTGATCTTTTGTGGCATCATCTGACTGAGTGACATGCAATGGTGCTTTTGATGATGGCGGCACATTCATCTCAGAACGTACTGAACGTAAACCAGATACCAAATCAATCAACCAATTGATCTCAGCAGCGGCTTCCTCATCATTCAACTCTAGCGTTGGCCATTCGGCGTGACACAAAAGACCTGATTTTGCATCCCCTGCTTCCGCCACTGACCAAAGTTCTTCAGTCATATAAGGCATAAACGGGTGCATGAGACGATAGATGTTATTCAAAACATAAGCCACGCAAGCACGCGCTTCTGTTTTCGCATCTTCGTCATCACCTTGGAATACAGGTTTAAGTAGTTCCAGATACCAGTCGCAGACCAAGTTCCAAGTAAACTTATAAATAGCACCTGCAGCGTCATTAAAGCGATAATCACCGATTTGCTTCGTGACTTCCGCAACCGTATTTGACAACTCAGTTAAAACCCAACGGTTAACCTGAAGCTTCGCATTTTCAGGTTTAAACTCTGGATCAAGCGCTGCGCCATTCATTTCTGCAAAGCGTGTCGCATTCCAAAGCTTAGTACCAAAATTCCGGTAACCTTCAATACGCTGAGGATCAAGCTTAACGTCACGTCCCTGCGCTGCCATAATAGCCAATGTAAAGCGCAGAGCATCCGCACCATACTCGTCAATCAAATCCAATGGATCGATGACATTGCCTTTAGATTTTGACATCTTGGCGCCGTGTTTATCGCGAACAAGTGCATGAACATAAACCGTATGGAACGGCTCAACTGGCGTCCCTTCATCATCTTTCATAAAATGAAGACCGGCCATCATCATCCGGGCGACCCAGAAGAAAATGATATCAAAACCAGTTACAAGCACATCAGTCTGATAGTACTTTTTCAGTTCTTCTGTATCCGCTGGCCAGCCAAGCGTTGAAAACGGCCAAAGAGCTGAAGAGAACCAAGTATCTAAAACATCTTCATCACGAGTAAGTGCAACACCGGCACCTGCTTGTTTCTGAGCTTCTTCTTCGCTTTTTGCGACAAACACATTGCCCTCTGCATCATACCAAGCAGGGATTTGATGCCCCCACCATAATTGACGCGAAATACACCAAGGCTGGATGTTTTCCATCCAGTTGAAATAAGTGTTTTCCCATGATTTCGGCACGAAATTGGTCCGTCCCTCTTTCACAGATGCAAGTGCAGGCTTTGCAAGAGTTTCAGCATCAGCAAACCACTGATCAGTTAGCATCGGTTCAATAACGACGCCTGAACGATCACCAAATGGTTGCATAATCTTTTTGTTCTCAACGTAAGGAATTTCGTTTCCTTCTTCGTCTTTTGTCATAACGGCCAGGCCTTCAGCCGTAATATCTGCAACAACTTGCTTTCGTGCTTCAAAACGTTCAAGACCGCGATATTGTTCTGGAACGAGGTTGATTTCATCAACGTCAGCTTCGCTTGGCAATGAACCACTATCAACAATGGCTTTAGCTTTTGCAGACTCATCTGAATATAGCGCACCATCGTCACGCATATTCGCTTGACGATCCATCAAACGATAAAGCGGGATGTCATTGCGCTTTGCAACCATGTAGTCGTTAAAGTCGTGAGCACCTGTGATCTTCACTGCACCTGAACCAAAGTCTGGGTCGGGATATTCATCCGTAATGATTGGAATAAAACGACGATGCTCTTTCGGACCTACCGGAATTTCACATAATTTACCAACAATCGGTGCGTAACGTTCGTCTGACGGATGTACAGCTACTGCGCCATCACCCAACATAGTTTCAGGGCGTGTCGTGGCGATCGAAATATAATCACGCGTCTCGCGCAGAGTTACATTTCCATCCTCATCTTTTTCAACATATTCATACGTCGCACCATCGGCCAATGGGTATT
>JAHDEP010000394.1 GCA_020628775.1 Rhizobiaceae bacterium
GGGTCAGCGGGTCAATAAAGAAAATCAACATATCGACTTTTCCATCAGCAATCAGGCCACCAATCTGTTGATCACCCCCCAATGGACCGCTTTTCATCCGGGTTACGGAGAGTTCTGGACATGCATCTGCAATGCGACCACCCGTTGTTCCTGTTGCGATAATATCATAGACACTGAGCGCTGATTTATGTGTGACCGCAAAATCTGTAAGGTCATCTTTTTTCTGGTCATGCGCAACCAATGCGATTTTTTGTTTATCGGTCATAAAATTCAGTCTTGCTACTTGGCGTTTTAACTATCTGACGGTAATGGCACGTCTTTTATAGATTTAAAGTCAGGTCTGCCAGTATAATTTAACTGAACCTGTGAAAACACCATTTTCCCCAAAGTTACATCAGCTTCCGAGTTCGGCGTAGGACCATTTAAAACAGTACTACATGATTGAGGTAAATCAGCCATGCTTTTAAGTTTACGTGGTTTCGGTTTTACACCCGGTTTTTTAGGTTTAGGTGGTGCCCAGCGCGCTGGCTCAAACCACCAATCAAGTGGTGCGCCGCAACCATCGCCTGCGGGAACTGCTGCTTGTCGCTTGCAATTTGGTGAACCAGAAAGACATTTCATACGGATATGGAAGTGATAGTGATGGCCGTAATAGGGACGAACTTTACCTAAATGAGTGCGATCGCCCTGCCAATTATCACATAGTTCACGTTTAATTGCGGGATGCACAAACAGACGTTCAACATCTCTATAACCGGCCGCGCGCATAATGAGTTTCGCATGCGCAGGGGTCCAGATGTTTTGATCAACTTTCAACTCGCCTTTTTTCAGAACTGAAATCGCGCTCATGTTTGTGCGCTCTGTGTGCGTTAATGTGCGTGAAGGCATCGGTGTGAGCCAGATATCAGCATCAAGACCAACCTGGTGGGAAGCGTGTCCAGAGAGCATCGGACCACCGCGCGGTTGAGAAATGTCGCCAACCAAAAGCCCGGGCCAGCCATCATGTGCTGCAGTCTTTTGTGATAAATCCTTGACCATGGCGATCAATGTTGGGTGGCCCCAACGGCGGTTGCGTTCTAATCGCATCGCTTGCCAGGTCGGTCCGTCGATAGGAATTGCAACGCCGCCAGATAAGCACCCTTTGGTATAAAATCCGTGAGAAGCAGCTGGCAGGACAGTGGGTAGCTTTTTAGCGCCAAAGAGATATTTGGCCGCTTGCTCCTCTGCAAATCCATATTGCACAGACATAATCGCAACTAAAAATGCGGAGGCCAGTCGTTTGAACATCAAAGAAAAATTCATTCTGTTTCCTATTCATATGGACGCGCAAATCACGCTGTCAGCATAGCGTTCATTTTAAACCATTCAAGGCTTGACCGAAGATTGTGAAAACGCATCTATTTCAAGCGGTAAATCTGTAATGCGCTATTTGCTGTTTCATCCATGATTTCAAGGTAATCAGGGATCACGCCTTTGGCTAAATTTGCATAAAGGCCATCACCTGCTTTTCGTGCAGTCAATGT
>JAHDEP010000115.1:0-3051 GCA_020628775.1 Rhizobiaceae bacterium
TCGCCCCCTCCCCAACTGGCGAGCCACATATCGGCACAGCTTATACTGCGCTTTACAACTATCTTTTTGCCAAAAAGATGGGCGGTACGCTCATTTTGCGCATCGAAGATACAGACGCGACGCGTTCCAAACCGGAATTTGAACAAACGGTTTATGACAGCTTGCGCTGGATGGGTCTTGATTGGTCAGAAGGTCCTGATGTTGGTGGTGATTTCGGCCCTTATCGCCAAAGCGAGCGAAAAGGCATTTATGGCCAATATGTTGATCAGATCTTAGAAGCAGGTCACGGTTTTAAATGTTTCTGTTCTGCTGAAGAGCTGGATGAAATGCGCGAATTCCAACGCTCGCAAGGTAAAGCTCCACGTTATAGCGGCCGCTGCCTACGCTTGAGCGCTGAAGAAATCAAAGCACGTGAAGACGAAGGTATCGTCCCAGTTATTCGTATGAAAATTCCTAGCGAAGGTTCATGCAAATATGTCGATGGCGGCTATGGTGAAGTTGAAATCCCGTGGGATGCTGTAGATATGCAAGTCATTCAAAAAAGTGATGGTATGCCGACATATCACATGGCTAATGTGGTCGATGATCACTTGATGAAAATCACCCATGTGGCACGTGGCGAGGAATGGATTTCCTCAACGCCCAAGCATATTTTGCTTTATCAATATCTTGGTTGGGAAGCACCACAGTTTACCCACCTTCCATTGATGCGCGGTGCTGATAAATCAAAGCTATCAAAACGTAAGAACCCGACATCCATGTCATATTATGCGGGTCTTGGGCACTTACCAGAAGCATTGACCAACTTCTTGGGACTATTCTTTATCCAAATCTCCGAAGGTGATGAGTTAATGGATTTAGATGAGTTGGTTGAGCGCTTTGATCCGGACAAGCTTTCTAAAGCCGGTGCTGTGTTTGATGTGCAAAAGCTTGATTGGCTCAATGCACGTTGGTTGCGCGAAAAACTCTCGCAAGAAGAATTCTTGGCACGCGTTTTGGAATGGGCAAGTGAGAACGACAAACTCAAACAAGGTTTGCTATTAGCTCAATCACGCATTCAAACATTCTCAGAATTACCTGACCTTGCTGGCTTCTTGCTAAAAGGTGATGTCGGTGTAACAGCTGAATCCTTCGCAAACATCAAGAAGAACCCACCTGAGAAATGCCTTGAGGTGATCGATGCGGTTCGTCCAGCGCTGGATGAAATGGATGAATGGAACCGCGAGAGCATTGAAGAAACACTTCGTGTGGTAGCTGAAGGCTTAGAAACTAAACTTGGTAAGCTCACGCCGCCATTATTTGTAGCGGTAAGCGGTTCATCACGTTCATTGCCTTTGTTTGACGCCATGGTTCTTTTGGGCCGCGCAATGGTTCGTCAGCGTTTAAAAGTGGCAAGTGATGCGTTGCATGCTTCGCTAGATACATCTGATCAATCGTCAGACGCGTAAATAAGCTAACAAGAGCGATAGATATTAGAGATCACTATGACTGATAATAAAAACGAAGAAGCCCTATCAACTGACGCAAGTGAAGTACGTTTGCAAAAACGTGAGCGTATGGAAGAAATAGCAGGCAATCTGTTTCCGACGAACTTCCACCGCACCATTACCAATGGCGAGTTGATGGAAAAGTATGCAGACATTGAAGATGGTCATCTCACTGGTGATATCGTCACTGTCGCAGGCCGCATTTATTCATCTCGTAATAACGGCATGTTCATGGACATGCGCGATGCAAACGGCAAAGTTCAGGTCTTCACGCACAAGAACAATGCTTCTGAAGAAGTTCGTGAATTGCTTCAGTTCATCGATATCGGTGACATCATTGGTGTGACGGGTGAAGTGCGACGCACCCCCCGTGGTGAGTTAACTGTCAATGCGACAGAAATCACGATGCTTTGTAAAACGCTTAAGCCAATGCCTGAAAAATATCATGGCCTGACAGATGTTGAGACACGATATCGCAAACGCTATCTCGATCTTATGTCAAATGAAGAGTCTAAAGCACGTCTTCAGCAACGCGCGAAAATCGTATCAGGTATTCGCCGTTTCATGGAAGACGACGGCTTCTTGGAAATTGAAACGCCAATGCTGCACCCAGTTTATGGTGGTGCGACGGCTGATCCATTTATGACCCATCATAATACGCTTGATATGGATATGTATCTGCGAATTGCGCCTGAGCTTTATCTCAAGCGCGCGCTAGTTGGCGGCATTAGTGACAAGGTTTTTGAGATCAACAGAAACTTCAGAAACGAAGGTGTTTCAACGCGTCACAATCCGGAATTTACGATGATGGAAGCCTATTGGTCCTATCATGATTATACAGATGCCATGGATCTCGTGGAGCGTATGTTTGCGCGTGTTGCACAAGATATCTATGGCACAACAGATGTCGAATTTGGCGATAAAACAATCTCCTTTGCTGCACCGTTTAAACGTGTACCAATGCCAGAAGCTGTTAAAGACACAACAGGTATCGACTTCTTAGCCATCGATAATGATGCTGATGCGCGTGAAGCTGCAAAAAGCGTGCTGCCGGGTGTTGAAATCGATAAGGACGGAACTTGGGGTGAAATGTTAGCGCTTGTGTTTGAAGAAAAAGCTGAACACCTTCTCATCCAACCTTCCCATGTCACGCATATGCCAAAGGACATCTCTCCATTTGCGAAAGAAGTGCCAGGCGAGCCTCGTCTTGTTGAACGTTTTGAAACATTCATCAACGGCTGGGAAATTGCCAATGCGTTCTCTGAACTCAACGATCCTGTTGAGCAACGTGCACGTATGGTTGAGCAAGTTGAACAAGCTCAAGCGCGTGGCGAAAAAGAACGTGTGCTGGATGAAGACTTCTTAGATGCAATGGATCACGGCATGCCCCCAGCTGCTGGTATCGGCATCGGGATTGACAGAGCGATTATGCTTTTAACCAACGCACAATCCATTCGTGATGTGATTTTGTTCCCGGCGCAAAAAACCAAGAACTAGGCCTGCATTCTAGCAAAGAAGTTTAAGCTTCTTGCAGCTCTTCTGCGGCCAGATCTTCGACTAGCTC
>JAHDEP010000115.1:3151-9474 GCA_020628775.1 Rhizobiaceae bacterium
TTTTCAGAAAGCTCATCTGATAAAACATCTTCCCAATCATCGGGGAGATGTTTTGTATATCCCTGCTCGACCAGCGCTTTAAATGCTTCTTCTGCTAGTTCATCAGCATCCTGTTTGGTTTGATAGCCAAGCTTTGCATATGCACGTGTGCGCCAATGCGTACCGACCAATTCATGCACGACTTTTTCCAAGTCCATATCACCAACAGGTTGGGAAACAATTGTGTGATTGGGAGCTGTTACGACCGCTTTAATGTCGGGCCATTGTTTTTCCACGGTAGCGCGACATCGTCTTTGCATTTGTGGCTTGGTAACAAACACCACCGTCTTCGCTTTGGGGAACATCGCTTTGACATTCGTAATGTTTTCGCCGGTATTTGTGGCCTTATCCTCAAGAACGATATTGTCTTCCGGCACCCCGTGGCTCATTGCAACTTCTGCAAAAGTCTCAGCCTCTGTTTTATCAAAATGATCTTTTGTCCAGTTGCCAAAAGCGCCTGTGAAAACAATTTTGTCTGAAATTGCATTTTGATAAAGCTCTGCGCAGCGATCCGCAACGCGCGTATCATAGCTTCCCAGACCCACGATTAAATCAAATGTTGAAATATCACGCGGGATATTTTCATCTAAACAATGATATCGCCAGATTGAAAGCGCTGCGTCTAAAACTTTGGGTTCAGGCAAGTTTTGCAAAATCATCTCCTACAAACTTCACATCTGATTATCGCATCAGTTCTAAGATGAAGAAAATCAATTCAGATTACATAAAGATATAATCCTGGAACTTAATTGTAGCGGATTTTTGTTCCCAACACGTCAACTTTTTGTTCATTTTGTGCCGCATCGCTATCGGAACCAAAGCCAACCATTTGCAAGATACCATCGAAGAAACCGGCTTCACCTTCTTCGAGAGCTTCTTCCATTTCAACTTTATCACCAGGATAGATATTGGCGTTTTCTTCCATCATAGCATCTTCGGAAGCCATATCTTCCTCATCAGAACCACCTAGGCCAACAAGTGCTAAGACGTTATCAATCATGCCAGGTTCAGCGTTCTTCTCAGCCTCTGCTTCAAGGGCAGCTTGCGCGGCTTCTTCGGCAGCAAGAGCTTCTGCTTCAAGGCGTTCTTTCTCAGCCAATTCTTCTTCCGTCATTTCCTCTTCAGGAACATAGCAACCAGATGGTTCAATGATCTCATCACTTAAGAGCTTGATCTCTTCCGGAGAAAGCTCATAGCGATCACCGATAAATTTGCCGCTATATGCACGGTCAGCATTTACATAGCGCACTTCCCACATTTTCTTCGTTGCTTGGGTTAGCAATGGATCCGGCGCATAGACAACTTGCGCACCAATATTTGCCCCACGAAATTTCGGGCGGCTGGTTGGTCCTTCCTCATCTAACAGCGACACTGTTACCAGTTGGCTATCAGGATATTCCTGAATAAGAAACTTTGTATAATTAAGCACCATAAGAACGCGCTCTTTTGTTGGCATAGCACCGGCGCGGATATAGGACGTCACCCTATTTTCCTTCATAAGCTCAAACTCAACTTCGTGCACCACGTCACATGCGAGACCGGTTATGTTTTTATCCAAGAACCCTGGACTTACAAACACAACGGCTGCTGCACCTGATGTTGCAGTGAAAGCAAACCCACTTAAAATGATGATGAGAACCTTCTTAGAAAGAAAGCTCTTTTTGCCACTTGGCGCGTCGTCCGCATCGATATCAACATCGATCATTCCTGTGCCAACAGGAATGTCACCCGATGCTTCAATTGCGACGGCGTCTTCAACAACTGCTTCGTTTTTTTTCTTGCGCTTTAAAAAGCCAAATAATTTCTTCTTTGGTTTTGGTGCAGCCGCGTCTTCATCTGCAGCCTCGATAGTCGATATCTGTTCTTCAACCGCTTCTTTTGTTTTCTTCTTGCGTTTCAAAAAGCCAAACAGTGAGCGTTTTTTCTTTGTCTTTTCAGGACTCGCATTTTCATCTGAATTAGCATCAGAGGCTGCAACCTGTGGCTCTTCAACCTGTTTTTTTGGTCGACCACGCTTAGGCGCAGATGCATTTTTTGTTTGGCC
The DNA here is from genome assembly GCA_020628775.1 of Rhizobiaceae bacterium. Classification (GTDB taxonomy): domain Bacteria; phylum Pseudomonadota; class Alphaproteobacteria; order Rhizobiales; family Rhizobiaceae; genus Lentilitoribacter. The sequence continues at coordinate 5,235 of JAHDEP010000115.1, forward strand.
ACCGGTCTTTTTGGCGGCAGCTTTTTTAGCCGTTACGGGTTTCTTTTTCGTAGTTGCTTTACGAGATTTCTTAGCCGTTGGCTTTTCAGTTGCAACAGCTTCTTGATCGGTTGCTTGGGCTTCATCAGCCGCGAGAACCTTGTCATCTTCTTGATTTTTCGTGTTATTTTTCTTTTTACGTCGCAAAAAGCTGAACAATCCCTTTTTCGGGGTTTGCTCTAAATCGCCATCTTTGGGCGTCGCTTTCGACGGTTTCTTGGCCATAATACGCTAGCACACAATACAAAATACAAAACACTACTGGCTCACAAGATACGACAAGGACCTTTCCGTTCTATTAACCCTATTTCTAAACTTTATGGGGAAGTGTCCCGCTTTGAGAGCGCAAATTGGCCCAGTGCATCATGTCATCAGCTTGTCATCTGAATAGGATTAAAGGGGTGCAAATTCTCTGGAGCTAAGAAACTTGTCACAGAATTTTCACCACCGCGCATTGTTTTTGTCCGATATTCATTTGGGCACAAAAGGCTGTCAGGCAGAAATGCTTCTCAGTTTTTTAAAAGTGCATGATGCGGAATATATCTATCTCATCGGCGATATATTTGATGGATGGCGTTTAAGGAAAGGCTGGTATTGGCCGCAGAGCCATAATGATGTGGTTCAAAAAATTCTGCGAAAAGCACGAAAAGGCAGCAAGATTATCTACATCCCGGGTAACCATGATGAGGTGATGCGAAACTATTTCGGCACGCATTTTGGCGGAATTGAAGTTAAAGAAACCGACATATTTGAAAGCTCAACGGGTAAGAAATTTCTCATCATTCATGGTGACCAATTTGACGTTGTTATCAAAAACGCCAAATGGCTCGCCCATGTTGGGGACTGGGCTTATGAGACAGTACTCAGCTTAAGCACTCTATTAAATAAGTTTCGCCGTTTATGGGGCGGACAATATTGGTCACTATCCCGCTGGGCAAAATATAAAGTAAAAAGCGCGGTCAATTTTATTGGCGACTATGAAGATATCTTATCATCGGAAGCTAAAAAGCACGGAGCGGACGGTATCATCTGCGGCCATATCCACCACCCAACGATCAAACAAATCGATGACGTCTGCTATTTAAATACCGGCGACTGGGTGGAGAGCTGTACTGCAATTGTGGAAAATTTCGACGGTGAATTTGAACTCATCTATTGGGCGCACGAGAGCAAGCAGCCCTATCAAATTGCCGGCCAATTAGAACAACACAACACATCAAATTCTGAAATTGAACGAAACTCGCAAGGGTCAAAACCCCAAGAGGCTTAGCGCAACATAAATACTGAAAGGGAGTTCGCAAATGGAACACGCAACCAGTTTTAGACAACAAGTCATACAATCAGTATCTCGCCACCCAATGCTGTCCAGAACCGGTATTCAGGAACGTTTGTTTGCGCATAATTTTACAAAACTCGTTTACCCGCAAATTTGGGAAGATCCTGACGTAGACATGAAAGCCCTTGATATCAAGCCTGATGACAATTTGGTCTGCATCGCGTCAGGTGGCTGTAATGTGCTGTCCTATATGACCAAAGAGCCTGCGAATATCACCGCTCTGGATTTGTCGCCTGCACATATTGCGCTTAACAAGCTCAAACTTGCAGGTATTCGCCACGCACCAAATTACCGCACGTTCTTTGACTTCTTCGGCACGGGGGACACAGCTGCAAATCTGAATATTTATGAAGTGTACTTCAAACCAAATCTTGATCGCGCGACGATAAATTATTGGGAATCTCGTCACGGATTAGCCAATCGCAAGATTGATATGTTCACCAATGGTTTTTATCAAAATGGCGTTTTGGGTCGCTTTATTAAAGCGGTACACATCTTCGCAAAGCTAAACGGTGTGGAATTAAAAGAATTCGTAGATTGCAGAAATTTAGATGAGCAAAAAAGGTTCTATAAACAATCTGTAGAACCAATCTTTGATAGCAAATTCATCAAGTTTTTGACAAACCGCAAGTTAAGCCTTTTTGGTCTTGGGATCCCACCTCAGCAATATGAAGAGCTCGCAAGTGCTGCAAATGGTGACATGCTTGCAGTCTTAAAAGAACGAACCCGTGCATTAATGTGCGACTTCTCATTGTCAGAAAACTACTTTGCTTGGCAGGCATTTAATCGCGGATACAAAGACGATAGCACCGGGCCGCTGCCACCATATCTTCAGTTCAAAAATCTAAGAACGCTGAGAGAAGTCAAAACAAACGTAGAGTTCCAAAACAAAACCTTCACGTCCTATCTTTCATCGCAGAAAGACAAATCCAAAAATGGTTTTGTGTTGCTGGATGCACAGGACTGGATGACAAATGATCAGCTTAATGAACTCTGGCAGGAGATTAATAGAACCGCAGCACCTGGCGCACGCGTGATCTTCAGAACGGCAGGTATTCATTCGATATTGGAAGGACGCGTGTCAGATCACATCTTATCCAATTGGGATTATAAAGATCAAAAATCCCGTGAGCTGACTAAACAAGATCGATCTGCAATTTATGGCGGATTTCATCTGTACGAATTCCAAGGCTAGTTTCATGTTAGAAAACTCGCTCTCTCACAAACTTCAAATGGAAAGCATTTATAGTTTCCAGCGGCATATTTATGATGTGAGCCGAAAACATTATCTACTTGGACGCGACCGACTTTTGCACGATCTTGCACCCCCTAAAGATGGCGCGGTTCTTGAATTAGGCTGCGGAACTGGACGAAATCTTGTCATCGCTGCGAACAACCATAAAAGCGCAAATTTTTATGGTCTGGACATTTCCAATGAAATGCTAAAATCCGCACAAAAACTGATCAACAAGCATCGCCTTACAAATCGCATTTCAATTGCACAAGGTGATGCAACCAGTTTTGCTCCGGTGGAACTTTTTGGCGTTGAAAAGTTTGATCGGATTTACATATCCTACAGCCTATCAATGATCCCTGATTGGCAAGGTACGTTGGAACAAGCATTTCTACATCTGTCGGACAAGGGTTCAATTCACATCGTAGACTTTGGCCAACAAACTGAACTACCTAAAATATTCAGATCGATATTGACCAAATGGCTAAAGCTTTTTCACGTCACACCGCGTGCAGAACTTTTTGATCATGTCAGGGAGTTGGCAAATGCTAAAAATCGAAATTTCGAATTCCAAAAATTATACCGAGACTACACCCATTACTGCGTAATCGGACCAAAGCGCTTCCAGCAGTTAGACACAAAAAAGGCGGCCTAGGCCGCCAATTTCATATTAGTAGTAAAGCGAAACCGCGTGTTTGGCTTCAGCGAAAAACAACCAGCGTTCAGCGAACAGTCCAGCCAACATGGATAAGAATGCTAGGAACATAAAGATCCCGTAGGCTCCGGTGACAAATGCTAAGGCTGCGAAAATAAACGGCACTAGCAAACCAAGACCAACCGAAATAGATCGCAGTTTTTTAGCATGTTTACGGCCAATCTGGTGCATCATCTCTTTGGTGAGATAGTTTTCGCCAGAATGTGGTTTTTCAAACAGCTTAACTTTTCCAAGGTGACCAAGACCTGTTGCTGTTCCGGTATCAGAACCCGTATCTGAAAAACCAACACCATCGGCACGGCGCCACCACAAGAGCTTCAGCCCCCATGCAGCAATCAAAGCCAATCCCGCCAACACGCTAACTGAAATGCCCGCTACATATGATGCAGTTCCAAATGTCGCCGCAAGTACGATGCCAGACGCCAAACCAAATGCGACATAGCAGATAGACGTGAGCACATTATGCCAGCTTGGAACGGTTTTCAGCGATGCATAAATCATCGATGTTGCATAAATTGTCACAATAGCAAGAACTGCGATGATAAACCCGAGTACGCCAATGCGTTCACCTGTTGCCATCCAAACCAAAGCGTAGATTGCAAACAAAGTGAGCGTTAGAACGGATAATACACCCTCGCGAGATAGCCATGATGAGCGCCACTGAGAAAACGCGCGCCAAAAACGCTCAGGATGCCCTAGGTGAAAGAGCGAAGACAAAAGTCCAATCACGCACAAACCACCTGCAAGCAGCGAAATTAAAAACGCTGCAACTGCGCTGTTTGGCATAGCCCATCCAAGTCCGATAAGCGCCATGAAACCAAATCCGGCACCTGAAATAACTGTAAAGAATATAACTGAAACTGCTGGATGCATGACTTATCCCAACTTGTCTAATGATGTGAGAGCTCGATCGAGC
>JAHDEP010000002.1:0-38554 GCA_020628775.1 Rhizobiaceae bacterium
AGCTACACAAATTTGAAGCTCCTCAGAAATTGATCGATTCTGAATTCGACAGCATCTGGCGTCAGGTTGAGACTGATCTTGAGCAAAACAACAAAACTTTTGCTGATGAAGACACAACAGAAGAAGAAGCTCGTGAAGAGTATAAGGCACTTGCAGAGCGCCGCGTTCGCTTGGGTCTTGTTCTTTCTAAGATCGGTGAAGCAGCTGAGATCGATGTGACTGAAGATGAGCTTCAGCGTGCATTGTTCGAACAAGTTCGTCAGTTCCCAGGTCAAGAAAAAGAAATCTATGAGTATTTCCAAAAGACACCTGGCGCTGCACAATCACTTCGCGCACCAATCTTTGAAGAAAAAACAATTGATCACATCATGACTTTGATCGACATCAAAGATGAGACAGTGACTAAAGAGCAATTGACTGCAGATGATGAAGCGGAAGCTGCTGCAGAAGAAAAGCCTAAAAAGAAAAAAGCAGCTCCTAAGAAGAAAGCTGCAAAGAAATCTGAAGACGAATAGTCTGATCGATTTTCAATATTTAAGAGCCGTCGGATATTTCCGGCGGCTTTTTTGTTTGCCTTTATGTTTGGTTTGACTACCATGATGTGATTGCGGGAGTTGTTTTATGGTTAGCCTAGAATTTTTACTCACATCATTAGTCGTTGTTCTATTGCCAGGTACCGGCGTGATTTATACGCTGGCTTATGGTTTGGGGCAGGGGCTGCGCGCGAGCATAATTGCCGCATTTGGATGTACGTTAGGCATCATACCCTCAGCATTTGCTGCCATTATTGGTCTGTCAGCGATTTTGCATACGAGTGCCGTGGTTTTTCAGACGATTAAGTTTCTCGGGGTGCTTTATCTGTTTTATATGGCGTGGGGGCTATATAAGGATAGCGGACCGCTAAAATTACAGCGCCAAGACAAAATGCTTAAGCCAAGCAAGATCATCTTAGATGGTGCTTTGTTAAATGCGCTTAACCCAAAGCTATCGTTATTTTTCCTAGCGTTTTTGCCGCAATTTACGTCCAATACTGTCCAAGCTCCCATATTTGAGCTGACGATGTTGGCCGGTATCTTTATGCTAATGACATTTCTTGTCTTTATTGTGTATGGCGCATTTGCCTCATATGCGCGTGACTATGTGATATCAAAGCCAAACGTGATGAAATGGATCAGAAACTCATTTGCCGCGTCATTTGGACTTTTGGGCTTACGCCTTGCATTTTCATCTGAGAAATAAAACTAAATTAGCTTGAGGCCTTTAAAGCTCACATGTCCGTCTTTGCCGATGATGATATGATCATGCAGCGTGATGCCAAGTGGCTTGGCTGTGTCCATAATCAGCTGTGTCATATCAATATCCGCCCGAGAAGGCGTAGGATCACCTGACGGGTGATTGTGAACCAATATGATCGCAGTTGCCGATAGCTCTAGCGCGCGTTTGACAACTTCACGAGGGTATACGGGTGTATGATCAACGGTACCTGTTTGTTGTACTTCATCAGCAATCAGCACGTTCTTTTTGTCCAAAAACAAAATACGAAACTGCTCACGCTCTTCAAAGGCCATTGCAGAATGACAATAGTCGATAACCGCTGTCCACGATGAGAGCAATTGTTTGTCGCGCAATTCAGATTTTAGCATGCGCTGAGAGATTTGCGATACAAGCTTTAAATCGTACGCCACGCTTTCGCCAATGCCCTTAACCTCTTGCAAGCGCGCAGCTGGTGCACCAAAGACTTGCGCTAAGCTGCCAAATTTCTCCAGCAGTGCTTTTGCAATCGGTTTGGTGTCGCGGCGGGGGATTAAACGAAACAGCAGCAGTTCAAGCAGTTCGTAGTCTTCAAGCGCCTCACTGCCTTTTGTTTTAAAGCGTTGACGCAATCGGTCACGATGCCCGTGATAATGTTCAGCTTTTACCGGTGTTTGCTTTCTTTGTTGAATGACTTTGGTGTTTTGTTCAGCGAAATATAAACGTTCATCAATCTCTGGCTCTTCTAAACCAGTTGGTGTTTTCTTGTCGCTGTCACCATTTTCATCCATTAACTCAATCCAGGTCGATCCAGGCCTTTCGGGGATAACGTGAAGATTTCGCATCCATCTGCTGTAACGCCAATTGAATGTTCATATTGTGCGGTGAGGGATCTGTCCCTTGTTACCGCAGTCCAACCATCTGACAACACTTTTACATGGGGACGACCCAAATTGATCATTGGCTCAATTGTGAAAATCATTCCCTCGCGCAGTTCAGGCCCCTGATCCGGCTCACCATAATGCAAGATATTAGGAACATCGTGGAACATTTGGCCCAATCCATGGCCACAGAAATCTCGAACCACGGAGCATCTTTCAGCTTCAGCATATGTTTGAATAGCATGCCCAATTGCACCGGTGCGAGCACCGGGTTTAACGGCTTCAATTCCAAGCATGAGGCATTTATGTGTGACTTCCATCAAGCGCTCTGCAGCGCGTTTGATTTGCCCAACAGGATACATGCGGCTTGAATCGCCATGCCAACCATCAACGATATATGTCACATCAATATTGACGATATCGCCTTCTTTGAGTGGTTTGTTGTTTGGAATGCCGTGGCACACCACATGGTTGATAGATGTGCAGGATGATTTTGTATATCCGCGGTAGTTCAAAGTGGCTGGAACAGCGTTATGGTCCTTGCCAAATTCAAACACAAATTTATCGATTTCTTCTGTCGTAACACCAGGTTTTACGATGTCGACAAGTTCATCAAGACAGCGCGCGGTTAATGCGCAGGCTCTTCGCATACCAGCAAACCCAAATTCCCCATGAAGACGGATTTGGCCAGTGTTTTTAATTGGCGCTGATTCAGCTGCAATATAGTTTACCATATCTATTATTCTTTATTTACTCGCGTTTTGAACGTGTTCTTCGTCTAATTCAATCAGACCTTCAGGCGAGATTCCTTTGTCTGTGATTTTGCACCTAATTGCATAAGCTTCAACCCCTTGTTTCATCGCAAGGTCAAAGTTTTCTGCATATACGGGGTCTAAATCCCGGCAGATTTTCAATTTTTCGCAATCATTGCGTTGGATAAGATAGACCATAATGGCACGGTGACCGTGTTTAACCATTTCGGCCAGTTCTTGCAAATGTTTGGCACCGCGAGCCGTGGCACTATCGGGGAATTCTGCCAGAGATTTTTCCCTCATAAAGTGAACATTTTTAATTTCTACATATGCCGTGCCGAGTGTTTCATCTGTAAGCAAGATATCAATGCGAGAGTTCTGGCCGTATTTTTGCTCGCGCTTGAGTGTTTCATAATCAGCTAAATTTGAGATCATGCCATCAATTATTGCAGCTTCCACCAGTTTATTTGGCCGCGATGTGTTGATGCCAACAATGGTGTCATCAGCTTCGACAAGTTCAAGACTATATTGATACTTTCGTGTGCCTCCCGTTCCATGGTCGCACATCCAAATGGTTGATCCTGGCGTTGTTAATCCGCGCATTGAGCCTGTATTAGGGCAGGAGCCGGTGATTAATGTGCCGTCTTCCATCTCCGCATCGAAAAGAAAGCGTTTGTAGCGTTTGATGAGCTTGCCGCGAACAAGTCTTGGTTCAAATATCATTTGATAGTTGCACTCACATAAGAACCGGGCGCATTTTCAATTGGCTTGAGCTTTGTGCCCCCGGGTTTACGCGCTTTAACATCGTCTTTATCGCCATTTGAAACCCATTCATGCCAATGTGGCCACCAAGATCCAGGTGTTTCAGTCGCTGTGGCTTTCCACTGCTCAAAATTCTGTTTGCCGCGATCGCCGGTCCAATATTGATATTTGCCAGCCGCTGGTGGATTAACGATACCGGCAATATGCCCTGAACCCGACATGACATACTCTGTTGGTCCGCTGAAGAAACTGCAACCAAGGTAAACTGATTCCGGCGGAGCGATATGATCTTCTTTCGCGGCGATATGCATGACAGGAATTTCAATATCAGAGACGTTAACGGCTTTGCCATCGAGCACCATGCGACCTTGCGACAGATTGTTCTCAAGATAGCAATTGCGCAGATAAAACGAATGATTTGCCGCCGACATGCGTGTTGAGTCTGAGTTCCAATGCAACAGATCAAACGGCATTGGGTCTTTGCCTTTAAGATAATTATTGACCACATAGGGCCAAATAAGATCCGCAGCACGCAGCATGTTAAATGCCGCCGCCATCTTCGAACCTTCAAGATATCCTTTGGCTTTCATGTCTTCTTCAAGCGTATCAATATGCTCCTGATCAGCAAAAACTTTCAAATCGCCTGCATGGGTGAAATCAACTTGCGTTGTGAAGAATGTTGCAGATTTTATCCGTTTGTCGCCTTTTTGTGCATGTAGCGCCAAAGTCGCAGTGAGCAGCGTGCCGCCAACACAATAACCAATGGCGTTGGCTTGTTTTTCTCCGGTGGCTTTTTCAATTGTATCTAGCGCGAAATCAATGCCCAGCTTTGCGTAATCCGTCCAATCCAGTTTTGAATGCTCTTCAGTTGGATTTACCCAGGAAATTACAAATACCGTGTGGCCTTGTTCGACAACCCAGCGGATGAAGGATTTCTTTTCATTCAGATCGAGAATGTAGAATTTGTTGATCCAAGGCGGGCAAATCAGAAGAGGGGTCTTTAAAACCTTATCTGTTGTCGGCTCATATTGAATGATTTGACAAACATCACTTTGCGCAATGACCTTGCCCGGCGAAACAGCGATATTTTCACCCAGTTTAAAGGGGGTTGAATCAACCTGTCTGACTTTTAGATCACCTTTACCTGCGGCGATATCTTCAGCCAGATTATGCATGCCGCGCACAAGATTTTCTCCATTTGTTGCGACAGTTTCTTTGTAGATCTCTGGATTAGTTAGCGCAAAGTTTGTCGGTGAAAGCGCCTGTAAGATTTGACGCACATAAAACTCAGCTTTGTGTTTTGTGTGATCGTCTAAGCCTTCAGTTTGCGCAACCAATCTTTCCGCCCAATCGCTTGTAACCCAATAGGCGTTGCGAAGAACTTCAAAGAACGGTTGGTTTTGCCAGTCCGGGTCTGAAAAACGTCTGTCTTTACGAGTGGTAAAAGCGTCTTCTTCTTCTTTGTTTGCCATTTTGTTGATGGAGTGTGTCCAAAGCTCAAAATAGCTCGTTAGGAGAGAGGTTTGTGCTTCAAGCGCGCGTTGCGGATCTTCCATCCAATATTGGCTAACTTTGGACAGTGTTTTGACCATATCAGCGACTGGTTCAGAAGGTTTATCGACCTTTTCGCCTTTTTCACGGGGCTCAACCCATGCAGCAGCAGCTTTACCCAATTGCTCGACAGTTCGCGCTAAATTATAGGCCATTTTCTCCGGGTCATTGACAACATACGCTTCCAGAGGGTTTTTTGTATCCGGTTTGTCGTCTTTTTTGTCAGTCAATATGGCGCTCCCGCATAATACCAAGTAATGAGTATCAAGCCTTAGTTAGGCTATGATGTTATCATATGGATGTATATGTAAGTTTTTAATGACTTTTTGCTCGTTTGTCATCGCTTCAATGCGAGTTTGGGATGTATAAAGCATGAATAATGATAGGATACGCTTTTTTGTCACAGTCGTATTTGCGTTTGCGTTGACGAGTTGTGTTTCAACCTCGCTGGAAGATGCAGCGCCAACTGCAGTGCCTAACCAGCCAACTAATTTGACCGCCATTAGCCAAGAAACTGCAGCGCAGGAGCCTAACCAGCAGACAGCACAAGAGGCGTTACAAGCACCTTTGCCAGCTACAACTGCGCAGCAACCCACTGTAAATAATACAGTTCCAACCGCAACAAGCAGCCAATCAGCTAGCAGTAATAATGCCGTTGCGGTTGATAGTAATGCTATTCCGCCAAAGCCAACGGGTGAACAATTTCCCTCCTTTGCAGAAGAGAAGCGCGGCGAAACTAATCAGATGACGCCTGAAGAGAAAGCTGCAATTGAAGCGCAAATGACTGAGCTGTTGATCCAGCGCGAAACGGACCCACGAATCAAGGCGCGATATCAGGCACGTCTGAGATATCTGCGCCAATTGGCAAAAACCCATGCTTCGGACACGTCTGCCAAAATTGCGCAGTAATTTCAGCTTATGACATATGTTAGCCCAACTAATAGCAATATATTGGGTTTGGCCCTTGCTTTTGGATTTTAGACATAGCAAATCATAATAAACCAACTAACTATCAAAGAGAGAAAGAAAATGGTTGAATTCCACTCTGTCAAAAGACTCCCGCCTTATGTGTTCGAACAGGTTAACCGCCTGAAAGCGAGCGCACGAGCGGCCGGAGCCGACATTGTGGATTTGGGCATGGGTAATCCTGATTTGCCAACCAACCAATCTATCGTTGATAAATTGTGCGAAGCTGCACAGGATCCAAGAGCGCACCGTTATTCAACATCGCGCGGTATTCCGGGTCTACGCCGCGCACAGGCGAATTATTACAAGCGCCGTTTTGGCGTCACGCTTGATCCAGATACGCAAGTTGTTGCAACTTTGGGATCAAAAGAGGGTTTTGCAAACATGGCGCAAGCCATTACCGCACCCGGTGATGTGATCTTATGCCCGAACCCAACATATCCAATCCATGCCTTTGGATTTATCATGTCGGGCGGGGTTATTCGTTCAATGGAAGTCACGCCAGATGACAGCTTTTTCCCGCATTTAGAACGCGCTGTAAGGCACTCAATTCCAAAACCATTGGCATTGATTTTAAACTATCCTGCCAATCCAACGGCCTGCGTTGCTTCGCTTGATTTTTATAAAGACGTGATCGCATTTGCAAAGAAGCATGACATTATCGTTCTGTCAGATTTGGCATATTCCGAGATCTATTTTGACGGCAATCCGCCGCCATCTGTTCTTGAAGTTGATGGTGCGATGGATGTGGCTGTTGAATTTACATCCATGTCCAAGACCTTCTCAATGCCAGGCTGGCGTATGGGATTTGCCGTAGGTAATGAGCGTCTGATTGGCGCGCTAAGCCGCGTAAAATCATATCTTGATTATGGTGCGTTTACACCTATCCAAGTGGCAGCAACTGCTGCACTTAACGGTGATGGTTCTGATATCGCGGAAGTTCGCGATACCTATAAGCATCGCCGCGATGTGATGGTTGAATCATTTGGCCGAGCAGGGTGGGATGTAACGCCACCGGCTGCGACGATGTTTGCATGGACGAAAATTCCTGAACCTTTCACCCATCTTGGTTCGCTTGAGTTCTCCAAATTACTGGTTGAAAAGGCTGATGTTGCCGTTTCTCCAGGTGTTGGATTTGGTGAGCATGGTGATGAATATGTGCGCATTGCATTGGTTGAAAATGAGCATCGTATTCGTCAGGCTGCGCGCAATATCAAGAAGTTCTTTGCGGAAGCTGGCGCTGCCGGTAATGAAGCTGAGAATGTGATTGATCTAAACTCACATCGGTAGCAACACATAATCCACAAAATGAAGATTGACCTCTGCGCTGGGGGGCATTAAACCTTGGCGCAAAGTCAATCTTTCTTTTCATAGACAGAATTAATTACATCGCACATTGAACGGATATCTTATGTCAAACGGTCTTAAAATTGGTATTGCTGGTCTGGGTACTGTTGGCTCATCGCTGGGCCAATTGTTAGAGACAAAAGCAGAAACTTTGACCAAAAGTTGCGGCAAAGATCTCACGGTGACGGCGGTTTGCGCTGCCAATAAAGACAAAGACCGCGGCTTTGATTTATCTAAAGCAACTTGGTTTGATGATGCTGTTGAATTGGCCGAAAATGCCGATATCAACGTGCTTGTTGAATTGATCGGTGGTGAAGATGGTATCGCTTATGAAGCGGTCAAGTCTGCGCTTTCACGTGGCTGCCATGTCGTGACCGCCAATAAAGCTCTTTTGGCAAAACACGGTATGGAATTTGCCGCAATCGCTGAAGAAAAAGGCGTGATCTTAAATTATGAAGCTGCAATTGCAGGCGGCATTCCTATTGTCAAAGCCATGCGAGAAGCCCTATCAGGCAACAAGATTTCTCGCGTTTACGGCATTATGAACGGGACGTGTAACTATATCCTGACACGCATGCTTGCAGATAACATGAGCTTTGAAGATTGTTTGGCTGATGCGCAGAGACTTGGATATGCTGAAGCTGATCCAGCTTTTGATATTGAAGGTAATGACACAGCGCATAAACTTGCTCTTTTAACCAGCCTTGCATTTGGCACGCAATTGGCGGCCGATGAGATCTATCTTGAAGGTATTACAAATATCACTATCGATGATATTCATGCAGCCGATGAGTTGGGCTATCGCATCAAGCTTTTGGGCGTGGCGCAAAAAACAGATACTGGTATTGAACAACGTGTGCATCCAACAATGGTGCCAACACATAGTCTTGTTGCGCAGGTGGACAGTGTGACTAATGCTGTTGCTGTTGAAACGGATCTTTTAGGCGAACTTGTTATGTCCGGACCTGGGGCCGGTGGTATGGCTACAGCTTCAGCGGTTATTGGTGATTTGGCTGATATTGCAAAAAGCCGTGAAGGTGCACAGCATGCGCCGGTATTTGGCAATCCTGTCAAAGAGTTGAGCGAGTATAAGCGTGCAAAAATGCGTGAGCATAAGGGCGGTTATTTCATTCGTTTATCTGTTGAAGATAAGGCGGGTGTGATCGCAAATATCGCAACACATATGGCGGATCAGTCGATCTCACTAAAATCAATTGTTCAACGTGCACAAAACGGCGGCTCAAGCGATCATAATCAAACTGTGATCCTTGTCACGCATGCAACGACAGAACAGGCGGTGCGTGATACCGTCGATCACATTGAAAAAGAGGGCTATTTGACTGCGGCTCCTCAAGTGATCCGTATCGAAGACCCTGAAAAATCCTAGGGATTTTATTCGTTATTTCAGCATCTGTTGCGCAAATAACAGGATTTGCTCTTCAATATCGCGCCATTGCGCGATCCGAGCTTCTGAAAAACGATACGTTAAGCGTAACCCTTGACCAAAATTAATATCTCTTTGGCAACCGGCGGAATTTGCAGTTTCGCCGGGGCTGTTTTGCAAGCACTTAATCACATAAGGGCGCTCTTTAGTGATGTTCTCCATGTATAGGATTTCACCGCTATAAGATGATTGAGGGCTCATTTTGTAAAATACAAGCCCGTTTGGGCCAGCATTTGGTGCGCCTTGAATGAAATTGCGATAAATGGGTTCAAATCTTGAAGACATATCAACTTGATCTTTTGAATAACCAATATCGATAAAGATCAGCGATGAATTGGCATCAATACTGTTGAACTTGTCTTTGGTGGCTTCGCTATATCCTGCCATTTCAGGCCAAGAAAGATAGAGTTTTACCCCATCGGCCACACCATTTCGTCTCTGGCTATCAAAGCGGATTGCGTTGGCGGAAACATTAAGCCTGTTCTCACCCATAATAATTGAATACCGCTGAAGGTCATCTGTGTGCCCAGCTTTAACTATCGAACCACTGAAATATTTCCCACCCAGATGGATGACCAATGTTACCAACAGCAATATCGCAACCACAAAAGCGACACGCCAGGCAAATTTTGGTGTGATAAGTGGTTTGTGCGAGGGGTTATTCGTCTCATTCATTGCTTAGCATTCAGCGATCAGTGGAAACTACACTTTGCGTGTTTAGGGTTGGATTGTGATCAGAATCAACTTTATGATGGGCAGATTATTCAATTTGATTGTATTGAGCAATGATAACTCATTGTCTTGCAATAAGATGAGGAAAACAGGAGGTCCGAAATGCCGGTTTATAGTTTAGACGGGGTTGAACCAAATTTGCCTGAAAAAGGAAGCTATTGGATAGCAGATAATGCTCAGGTCATGGGTAAAGTCACGCTATCGACAGGTGTTGGCATATGGTTTGGCGCTGTTTTACGTGGCGATAATGAAATGATTTCCATTGGCAAGCGCACCAATGTTCAGGAAAACTGCACATTGCATACCGATATGGGCTTTCCGCTAGATGTCGGCGAGGGCTGTACGATTGGGCATAATGCTATTTTACACGGATGTCAGTTGGGGGATAATACGCTCATTGGCATGGGCGCGACGGTTTTAAACGGCGCTAAAATCGGCAAAAATTGCATTGTTGGTGCCGGGGCATTGATCACGGAAAATAAGGTGATACCAGATAATTCACTGGTTGTGGGTTCACCGGGCAAAGTTATACGCCAAATTGACGATAAGACAGAGGCGGCGTTGCGTGAGGGCGCGCAAAACTATGTTGATAATGCTATGAGGTTTGCAAAAGGGCTGAAGCGGATCGATTAATCGATCAAGAGATAAAATGTGCTGGTCCGCATGGGACAGACGCGGACCAGCAATAACCTGAGCCTTTATAGGGGGGACGAGGATAAGGTCAGGCTCAGGAAACTGAATTATCCAATATCTTTTTCTGTCCGAGTTCGTCCCCGATACTCAATCGACAGATTTATTACTTAGTTGGTTGTACCAACAGCTCCGCTATTGCCATTGCCAAGTTTCATCCATGCACCGGCATGTTCCGAAGACTGGCGTTTGATGAAGCGATAACCTGTTTCATGCCACAGTCGTACATCGTTACGCAGATTATCGAGTACATAGTCACCGTAATCTGTGCGAACTGTCAGTACGGCATGTCCAGAGCCGTCTGGTTGGAGTACAACAGTGATCAGAAGGTCAGCTGGTGAAAACCCAGCTTTCATCAGACTTGCGCGCTTGAGCAGCACATAATCTTCACAGTCACCCACTGTTCGTGGATATGACCATACTTCTTCAACACCGTGAATTTGCATATCTGTCAAAGGTTTGATCTTGCGATTAACAGCTGTATTGATCTTAAGCATCTTGTCCCATGCTTTTCTCGTGAGCTGCATTGGTCCTTGGTCCCGACCGATGACGCCACACTCATTTGGGTTTGCCTTACAAAATTCGTAATGCCCAATAGGTGGATTAGTTTGACTGACTGGACTTAGAAAATCATGCGCCGCATGAGCGTTACTCATAGAAGCAATTCCAAGTCCTAATAATAGTGCACCTGTTTTTACTGTGCTATTGATGTGAACCATTTTCGTTCTCCCCGTTATGGGAAGGAATATGGCAGCACGCTTTTTACATTGGCCAAATTTTGGCGCTAAAATTCGATGCTAAATATCTGAAAAATAACGATAAATTTTAATTGAGTTCAATTCAAATAAGGTTCAATTTTACATCAAATCGAATTCATATTTTCAGAAAAATTAGCTAAATTTGTAGCTACTTTGCCGCAACACTATATTTCAAAGGCGGTTGGGCGGGTTGGAATTTTGTTGATTTTTTGAAGAAGTGTGAGGTCCAGCAAGCAATGAACCAAACATGGCAAGTTGATCAAAGCGCATAAGGATGCGAAAAAGCAGGAAAATAGGGCGCGAAAAAAAATTGAAAAAAGTGAAATTATTTTTCAAATTTGGCGAATTAAATAGATTTGGACCGCAGAAACTGCGTTTGGAAACTCAATTTATAACGAATTTTAGCGCAATTAGACTGACTTAAAGTCTGTTTTCCAGCTCTTCGATTGGCTGAATATTGAGAAATTCCATTGAAATACCCGTCTCAAAGTGACGTAATACGCGACCCTGCATGGAGCCGAGCCATATTAATGAGCCAATTTCAGGCCTAACATCGATCTCAAAGGCGGCACCTGATACGGATAGATCAATAATACGGACAGGATAAGTTCGTCCATCTTCAAGTCTGATCTCAGAATTCATCTTACGCGGCGTTGTACGCTCGTGACGACGATCTTCTTCCATGCCAAGTTCGTGCTTATTGGCAAGCCAGGTCAATTGAGCGGCTAATTTATTCTGCTTTCGAGGTGTTGCATTAATGCTAACTTCAAACCCAGCTTTCGTCACGCTAATCACGTGACCTTCAAGACGGCCGATTTGTTCAATATATGCGATAATTCTTTCGCCATGTTCGGGCAGGTGGGCTGCTTCTACGAACGCCACAGCAGGAGACATCTTGTTGATGAAGCACTTTTGCTCAGTATAGTCTTCGCGCATCATGCGCCCTTGAAGCTCTACACTTACACTGTAAAAAGTGTTTGCTTCATCGTTTTCAGTGCCAATATCTCTTCGTGCTGCCGATAGCATTTGACTTTCCCAAACTCTTAACTTTGGTTTTTAAACTAAAAGACTATGGTTAATAATGTGTAAGTTTTAGCCGTTTTGAACGATATAATTGTAGCAATTTTGGAATTAGTTTTTCAAACCACCATCGATGACAAAAAGATGGCCAACTCGTTTGGCATCCTCATCGTTACTGCTGGTTGTGTTTAAAGTTTCAGAACGGCCCAAAGCCTTAAAATCTACAGGTATTGTATCTTTATCGATATGTCGGATCGCTGTGAGCGACATTCCGATAATATGCTTTTTGTTGAGACTAAATTCACTACCCATTTGAGCAAGGGAACCGATCACACGATCAAACTTTCCGTTTTCGCTCACAAGAGGGAGCAACAACATCTCAAGTTTATTGACGGTGCCCATTGTTGAAAGGCCATCAGCGCAAACAACAAATGGCATTTGTTCAGATGCGCATTGCGCTACAATCGTGCTAGGTTTGCGCTCTACACCGTTGAGCCACAGGCCGCTGAATGATTTGCCGCGCAATTCATCACCAAACATAGCGCAGATGTCACCACCTGCAAGTTTTAGCGATGCAATGTCGCCTGCTAATTCTAGCATAAATATTGAAGGTAGAATGTTGCCAATATAAGCAGGTTCAAACTCGTGACGAGAAGGGGCGGGGTCATCGCCTCTTAGTTCATTCCAATACTGGAATAGCTCTCTGCTGGTTTGATGTCTCATGACAATAATACTCAATACACTTACATGTCCTTGTAAGATCATATCACAAATTGCAATTTATTGGTGATGTATCGGCAAAATGGGTGAAAATCCCGCGCGTTAAGGTTAATAAATGGTTTCGCTTGCTGGTTTTGTAATAGCATGGCATTGTGTTTTCAGGCTTCCAATTGGAATACTAGCACCCCAAATTGACCGAAATTTTGGTCACCGGCCACGTGAGCTTCTTTAGTGAATTGCTCCGTGGCCTTTTTTTTATCTTAAAACTGGGATAGATAGGCTTAAGGCCTATCCAATTGAAATATCGGAATTTTTGATGAACGAAATAAATGAAGAACACCGCGAACCTGCGCAGCCAAATCCTCCGATTTTTAACCTACCTAATGTGATATTGCTTTTTTTATTGATTATGGTGGCCATTCATGTTGCTCGCGATATGCTGTTATCTGACGAGCAGAACCTTCAAGTGTTAATAAATGGCGCTTTTATTCCTCAAAGATACCTGTTTTCGTTCTCAGATCAGAATTTAGCTTATTTTACAACGCCGGTGACTTATTCGTTCTTACATGGCGGATATGGGCACCTTGCGGTCAATAGTCTTTGGCTTGCCGCGTTTGGTGCAGTGGTTGCACGGCGCTTGGGCGCTGTGCGATTTGTTATCTTTTGGGTTTTGTCTGCAATTGCATCTGCTGCATTTTTTGCAGGGTTAAATTGGGGGCAGGCTGTTCCCGTAATTGGTGCGTCCGGGGTTGTTTCAGCATTAATGGGCGCTGCGGCTCGTTTTGCCTTTCCTTTGGGTGGCAGGTTTGTGCGTGAAAAGGCTCACTTTTTACCGCGTCAATCATTTGCCGATGTTCTGCAAAACAGAACCGTTCTCATATATGTCGGATTTTGGTTTGTAATCAGTCTATTACCCGCAATTGGCTTTGGCGCATCGTCAAATGCAAGCACAATTGCTTGGGAGGCACATATCGGCGGATTTTTGTTTGGCTTCCTATTGTTTGACCTATTTGATCATAAAGACTGGTAAAAGTTGCATAATTGTCAAAAATGACGGTACACTGTGAGTCTATCGGAAAGGGTGGTTTTCCGAGGTAAGACATTCCCTTTTCGTAGCGGCGCTGCTTAGCAGCGAGACTTTGAGTTGGTTACAAATATGAGGAGGATGCAATGACTGTTAAACAGATTTTGGATGAAAAGGGCTATAGTGTATCGACTATGGCTGCGACCGAAACAATTGCCGAAGCAATTGATTTTTTGGCTGGCAACAAATTCGGTGCTGTAGTTGTGTCATCCAAAGGCCAGGAAGTCGCCGGGATTTTATCTGAGCGCGATATCGTGCGCACAATTTCAGAAAACGGCAAAGATGCGGTGGAATTTCCGATTTCAAAGGTTATGACTAAAAATGTGAAAACCTGTAAAGCCACAACAAGTGTGATGGAAGTCATGGAAATCATGACCAAAGGTGGTTTCAGACACATTCCTATTGTTGATGAGGATAAGCTGATTGGTATCATCTCCATTCGCGATGTGATTAAGCACCGCATGAATGAAGTTGAAAGAGAAGCTGAAGAAATTAAGGCTTATATTGGCGCAGGCTAACGCCGCTTTTGACGAGATTACTCTTCAGAAATAAGCGTTGGGTTTGAGGACCCAATGCCATCGACTTTTCGATAAAAGCAAGATTTACGACCCGTGTGGCAGGCGACACCATCGCCTGTCATTTTTACTTCGATAATAACCGCATCCTGATCGCAGTCTGTGTGCATACTAACAACTTCTTGTAAGTTGCCGGACGTCTCGCCCTTTTTCCATAATTCTTGACGTGATCTTGAATAATAATGCGCAATACCCGTTTCGATGGTGAGCGCTAAAGCTTCAGCATTCATATAAGCGAGCATAACGATTTGCCCGTCATTGGTATCCGTGACAACTGTTGTAATGAGGCCTTTTTCATCAAATTTAGGCGTAAAAGGTCCGTCCTGCTCGAGCAGTTTTTTATCACTCGCCGGCGATTTAAAATCGATTGTCATGATAATTAGCTTTTGCCGATGGCAGCCATGAACTTCAACTGTTCTTCTTTATCTGAGCGGTATTCGCCAGTGTAAGAAGACGTTAGTGTAATGGAACCGTGTTTACGGATCCCACGCATTGCCATGCACATATGTTCAGCTTCAACCATCACCGCAACACCTTTTGGCTGAAGTGCTTCCGTGATTGATTGTGCGATTTGCTCTGTCATAGATTCTTGCGTCTGCAGACGTTTAGCAAAAATATCAACAACACGGGCAATCTTTGAAAGGCCGACGACTTTCCCATCTGGGAGATAAGAGACATGCGCTTTACCAATAATTGGCACCATGTGATGCTCACAATGTGAGAAAAACGGAATGTCTTTGATGGTTACAGGACCAGAATAGCCGGAAACTTGCTCGAATGTACGAGACAATTCCTCAGCTGGATTTTGCTCATATCCTGCAAACAGTTCAAGATAAGCGTTGACCACACGTTTAGGCGTGTCGAGCAAACCCTCACGTCCTGGATTCTCGCCAACCCATTTAAGAAGCGTTTCAACTGCCGCCTCAGCCTCTTCGCGGCTAGGTTTTTGGCCGTCTCCAAGCTCCGTACTGTTAGCTAAGATATTTTTGACAATCGCGTCCATCTTTAACTCCGAGACCTTAAAGTAGATCGTAATGTTATAACTTAATCAGATTTATTGTAAATCGTCATTCTGGTATTTATGTGTTTTGTCTTTCTTACACAAGCCACTATATAGTAGGTGTTAGTTGAATTTCGAGTGAATTATTTGGAAATGATATGATAGATAAAGTCTATAATGCAAAGATATTAGAATTTGCAGGAAATATATCCCATATTGGTGCGTTAGAGGATGCGGATGCAGAGGCTATTGCGCACTCCAAACTATGCGGCTCGAAGGTTAAAATCTGGCTCAAAGTTTCCGATGGTAAAGTGTCTGATTTCGGTCATGACGTTAAAGCATGCGCTTTGGGGCAGGCGACTTCATCTATTATGGCAAAACATATTATCGGTTCTACGCCCGATGAATTGCGCGTTGTGCGAGATCAGATGTGGGCTATGCTGAAGGAAAACGGCACGCCGCCTGAAGGGCGTTTTGAAGATTTGAAATATCTTGAACCTGTTAAAGAATATCGCGCGCGTCACGCTTCTACGATGTTGACCTTTGATGCAGTTGTTGATGCGCTTGATCAGATCGAACAGGCAAAAGTTGCCGTTTAGAACATGTGATGGATAAATCAGATGAAAAACGGTCTTTGTCACGCAATTGGCAGGGCAGTTGGCCAAAAACCCCCGGTCGGTTGCTGGGACTTGGTATTATCCGGCTTTATCAGCTGACATTATCAGGATTTATCGGCAATTCATGCCGTCACTTACCCACATGTTCTGAATATGGATATGAGGCGATTGCGCGCTATGGATTGTGGTCCGGTGGTTGGATGGCAGCGATCCGCATTATCAAATGTGGACCGTTTGGCACGCATGGTCATGACCCTGTTCCAGAACAATTATCACCAAAACACCGTTGGTGGTTTCCTTGGCGAAAGTAAACCTCGGCACAAGCTCGATTTGTTAGCTGTTTGTTTGATGGCAAAGTTTGGTCTTTACCTTGCAACTTCATCACGTTAAAAGCGGCCAGCTTTAAAGGCTAATTAATATCAACCACCCGCATTTGTAGGCGGGACTGGATACAGGAGCATACACCATGGCAGACGCCATTACTCTCTCATTCCCTGATGGTTCTGAACGCAGTTACGACGCTGGTACAACCGGCCGTGACGTTGCAGAATCAATTTCTAAATCATTATCTAAAAAGTCAGTTGCGATCGCTATTGATGGCGAATTGCAGGATTTGACCGATCCGATCACATCTGGTGCAATCGAGATCATTACACGTACCGACGATCGCGCGCTGGAGTTAATTCGCCATGATGCTGCGCACGTGATGGCTGAAGCTGTGCAGGATTTGTATCCGGGCACGCAGGTCACCATTGGTCCGGTTATTGAAAACGGTTTCTTCTACGACTTTGCCAAAGATACCCCGTTCACCCCGGAAGATTTGCCAAAGATCGAAAAAAGAATGCGCGAAATTATCGGGCGCAACGACAAATTCACCAAAGAAATTTGGACACGTGAAGAAGCAAAGCGCGTGTTTAAAGAAAAAGGTGAAGATTATAAAATCGAGTTGATCGATGCGATCCCCGGTGATGAAGATCTTAAGATCTATTATCAGGGCGACTGGTTTGATCTGTGTCGTGGTCCGCATATGGCATCCACAGGCCAAATCGGCAATGCATTTAAATTGATGAAGGTTGCCGGTGCTTATTGGCGTGGTGATTCTGACAATGAAATGCTGACCCGTATTTATGGCACAGCATGGGCTGACCAAAAGCAGCTTGATGCGCATCTTCATATGATTGAAGAAGCTGAAAAGCGTGATCACCGCAAGTTGGGTCGCGAGATGGACTTGTTCCACTTCCAGGAAGAAGGTCCGGGCGTTGTGTTTTGGCATGCTAAAGGCTGGCGAATGTTCCAGACTTTGGTCAATTACATGCGTCGCCGTCTTGATGAACATGGCTATGATGAAGTGAATGCGCCGCAAATCTTGGATAAGGCTTTGTGGGAAACTTCAGGTCACTGGGGTTGGTATCGCGAGAATATGTTTGCAACTCAAACTGAAGATGATCGGGTCTTTGCTATTAAGCCGATGAACTGCCCGGGGCACGTTCAAATCTTTAAGCATGGTCTTAAATCTTATCGTGAACTTCCGATTAAGATGGCTGAATTTGGTAACGTCCATCGTTACGAGCCTTCTGGTGCGCTTCATGGATTAATGCGTGTTCGCGGATTTACCCAGGATGATGCGCATGTATTCTGTACTGAAGAGCAGATGACCTCTGAATGTTTGCGTATCAATGATCTTATCTTGTCGACTTATGCAGATTTCGGATTTGAAGAGATAACTGTGAAACTATCAACCCGCCCTGAAAAGCGTGTAGGTAGCGATGAAAGCTGGGATCGTGCCGAAGAGGTCATGACGAAGGTTCTAAAAACCATCGAAGAGAACTCAGAAGGCAAGATTAAAACCGGAATACTTGAAGGTGAGGGCGCGTTTTACGGTCCTAAGTTTGAGTATACTTTGCGTGATGCTATTGGTCGTGAGTGGCAGTGTGGCACAACACAAGTTGATTTCAACTTGCCAGAGCGTTTTGGCGCATTCTACATCGATAGCGATTCTGAAAAGCGCCAACCAGTGATGATCCACCGTGCGATTTGCGGATCTATGGAGCGTTTCTTGGGAATTCTTATTGAGAGTTTCGCAGGTCATATGCCGCTATGGTTTGCGCCTTTGCAGGTTGTTGTTGCGACCATTACATCTGAAGCTGAGGAATATGCTTTGGAAGTTGCAAAGGAGCTAAAGGCAGCTGGATTGCAGGTTGATACAGATTTCAGAAATGAAAAAATCAACTACAAGGTTCGCGAACACTCAGTCACAAAAGTGCCTGTGATTATCGTTTGTGGTCGTCGGGAAGCTGAAGAGCGAACTGTAAATATCCGCCGCTTGGGTAGCCGTGATCAGACACCGATGTCGCTTGATGAAGCTGTTTCATCTCTAAAGCTTGAGGCAACACCACCTGATTTGCTTAGAAAAATGGCTGACTAAATAAATCATAGCTTACTAAATAAGATCCCGCTTGAATGAATGTTCCAGCGGGATTTTTTAATTGTGGGATACTTTAATTAGAAAGAAGAACTTCAACGTCTGAATTTCTACCCGGTGAAACATGGAAATCTAGCGGGTATTCAGCGTTCTGATGCAGCGCGATTACGGTATAATCGCCTTCTGATAATACCAGTCTTGGGAATGCGCCGACCATCTCACCGATAATGTCGCCTGAAGATGAGTAAACCGACCATGCCGTATCCGCGATACCTTCACCGCCAACTTTTGAGACGAGCTTGAACGTCACTTCAGCGGCGCGGTGGTTCATCACAACTTCGGTTAATTTGCCTTTTTCAACGCGCACATCTGCGCGGGTAACGGCGTTCACATCGCCGTATTTGGAGACAACATGATATGTGCCCTCATTAAGGCGAACAATTAAATTGGGTTTGACAAATTCCAAAATCAGCTGACGATCTGTGTCTGCAACGGCATCTTGTTCACCGCTATAAATCGAAAAGTTCAATAGGCTAGGGGAGAGGCGTGTATTATTGCCTGACGCTGCTTTTAATACGATCCCGCCGGCATCGAGAATAAATTTCTGTGGTGGAATTTCTGCATCCGGCGTAACGGAGAGTTTTTTTGTCACACTCGCTCTGCCGAAAGCAACATGGACGAAATAATCACCCGGTTCAAAATCCATTGATGTTGATCCACCTTCCGCAGCAGCGATTAGTCTTAGCTTACCTTCTTCATCCGGGGTTGGGTCAAATACGCGCCAAATCAACCCTGTTTGAATGGGTGCGCCTTCATCTTGCAGCACAGCTTCAAGAACAACTGATAGTGCAGTTGCCGAGTTTTGCGCCGGATTGGCTGTAGGGCTGAAATCTTCAAGGCCGGGTAATTGAATATTTGGTTGCGGTTCGACAGTAAATGAGTTTTGCGCATTCACATGTGTGCTGAGCAAAACAATTGATAATCCTATCCAGAACAAGGCTTTAAGTTTAAAAATCATAACCCACACGCTTATTGATAACTTATTTGCTCTTTTAACATCAGAATCCAAACTAGGGAAATTATATAATTATCAAATAGTGGCTGGATTTGGGTCGCTTGTATGATTATGTCAGTCCCAAGTGAATTGGCAAAATTGGAATATCTGACTTGTTTTATAATACGAATGAAAATCAACATGGGCTTGCCCACGATCCATTTAAGGCAATTGTATCCCCAAGACCCATTGGTTGGATTGGAAGTAAAGGTTCAGATGGGAGCTTAAATCTGTCGCCTTATTCATTCTTTAATGCCATTGCCGATAGCCCAAAATTGGTGGTCTTTGCCTCAGGTGGGCGGAAAGATAGCGTACGAAATTGCGAAGAAACTGGCGAATTTAGCGTTAATATGGTTGGGCATGCACAAATTGATGCAATGAACCAAAGTTCTGCAGCTTATGAATATGGGGTCAATGAGTTTGAAAAATCCGATCTAACAGCTGGCCAGTGCGAGTTGATCGATGCGCCACGCGTTATCGGAGCTTACGCTGTTTTAGAATGCAAAGTCACAGATATTACCAAGCCGAAGATTATTGGCGGTGAACATCCTGCCGCGCTTTTGGTGACAGGGCAGGTTGTGGGTATTCATATTAATGAAGATGTTATCACAAATGGCAGATTGGACAGTCGTAAAACTCAAACGGTTTCTCGCCTTGGCTATATGGATTATGCCGTCGTCAACGACACTTTTGAATTAATGCGGCCGAAGGTCTAATTCATAAAATTACTTTGATGATTGGCGCCAATGATTATTGATGACGTTTATCGGCGAAGATTAATAAACATGATGAACGGATCGTAAACCTTTTGGCGATAAGCTCTTACCAACTTGGAATTATCGGGTTGGATTGAGTCGCAATAATGATCATAAAAGAATTCTTACAGTGGACAGTAAATTCTGATACGAAATCCCGCGTTATGGCGGTTAGAGCGCTGTGTGAAGCGTATATTTCGGGGCATTTTACGTCAGAAGAAATGAAAGCTGCAGAAGGTTCTATGGCGCTTTTGCTGGAAGACTTGTCTCCTGCTGTTCGTAAAGAAATGGCGACGGTTTTGGCCCAATCCGTTAACGTTCCAACTATGATTATCAACGCTTTGGCGCAAGATCAGATCGAAGTAAGCGCACCAATATTGGCGTTTTCACCTCTTCTAAGCGACAATAGTTTGGTTGATCTTATCGCCACGGGTGGTTTTTCTCAGCAGTTTATTATCGCAAAACGAGATTATCTAAGCGCATCGGTGTGCGCAGCGCTGGTTGAAGTTGGCGATAAAGAAGCGGTGCTTGCATTGCTTGATAATCCAAACGCACATATCGCAAGATTATCGATCTCTCGCCTTGCTGAGCGTTTTGGTTATTACGGTCCGATCCGTAGCCAATTGCTTGAGCGCTGTGACCTGCCATCTGATACTCGTCATAAATTGGTTGAAGAACTGAGCAACACATTTGCCAACAGCCCACTTGTTGGCGCTTTGATGGGCAAAGACAGATTGGTCAATGTAACCAAGGATGCATGTTTTCATGCAACGATCTCGCTTGCTGAGACAACGCAAGGCGATGATATGTTGGCTCTTGTCGAACATCTTCGTATTTCAGGTAAATTAACTCCGGCGTTTTTAATGCATGTTTTGACAATTGGAAACGTGGATTTCTTTGCGACAATCATTGAAAAACTGTCTGGCAAATCTATCTCACGCATTCGCGCCATTTTGGCAGATGGGCACAGCTCAGTGGTAAACGCGCTATATGTTTCAGCTGGCTTGGATGGTGAAATCTGTCCGGCCTTTGTGAGTGCAACATTGCTTTGGCGTAAAGCTTCTTCAAGCAATCATCATATGACTGGTGATCAAATCACTGAGTATTTGATGGAAGAATATTATGATGAACTGCATAAGGACAGTGCAATTGCTGAGCTGTTGATGATGCTGGAAAAAATCCAGTTTGCGCAACGCCGTAAAATGGCAAAGCAGTTTGCTTTGTCACTTACTTCTCAAGTGTCCGAAGTCGCACATGTACCTCAAGCTCTACCGGCACCAGAGGTTACTCAAGATCCTCATGAATCAGAAGCTGCATAAAGCGATTTAGATATCCAAATTATCGACGAATTCGGCATTGTCCTGAATGAATCTGAAGCGGGCTTCAGGTTTTGTACCCATCAGGTCATCGACTGCCTTATTGGTGTTCTCAATAACGATGTCGTCAATCTCGATCTTTAAAAGCGTACGTTTTCCAGGCAGCATGGTTGTTTCTTTAAGCTGCGCTGGTAGCATTTCACCCAAGCCTTTAAAGCGCCCGATCTCAACTTTACCGCGGCCTTTAAATTCTGTTTCCAATAATTCCGCTCTATGCGCATCATCGCGGGCATAAAGCGTTTTCCCACCCTGCGATATTCGGTAAAGCGGCGGAACAGCTAGAAATAGATGCCCCTCGCGAACGAGGTTTGGCATTTCCTGATAGAAGAATGTGATGAGCAATGAAGCAATATGCGCGCCATCAACGTCAGCATCGGTCATGATAATGATGCGTTCATAACGAAGATCATTTTCATGATATTTGCTGCGTGTTCCGCATCCCAATGCTTGGATAAGATCGGCCAATTGTTGGTTTGCAGTAATTTTTTCCCGACCAGCGCTAGCAACGTTCAAAATTTTACCACGTAGCGGCAAAATAGCCTGGTTTTTACGATTTCGAGCTTGTTTAGCTGATCCACCCGCTGAATCACCCTCCACGATGAAGAGTTCAGCGCCTTCAGCAGTATTTTGGCTACAATCTGCCAATTTTCCCGGCAGACGAAGCTTTCTAACTGCTGATTTGCGGTTTACTTCTTTTTCTTTACGGCGGCGCAAACGTTCTTCTGAGCGTTCAACCACCCATTCAAGTAGCTTTGCTGCTTCTTGAGGTGAATCTGCGAGGAAGTGATCAAATGCATCACGCAAACCATTTTCTACAATGCGCTGCGCTTCCACTGTTGCCAGCTTATCTTTGGTCTGGCCAACAAATTCCGGCTCGCGAATGTAAACGGAAAGCATGCCGATCGCTGAAATCATCACATCATCGGTGGTAATTTGCGCGGCTTTTTTGTTGCCTGTGAGCTCGCCATAGGCTTTTAAGCCGCGGGTGAGGGCAATACGAAATCCAGCTTCATGTGTACCGCCATTGCGCGTTGGAATGGTGTTACAATATGAATCAACGGAACTGTCACCGGCGTGCCAGGCAACGGCCCATTCCATGGAGCCATGACCACCTGTTCGCTCACTTTTGCCTGAGAAAATATCGCGGCAAACACGATGGTTTTTACCCAATGTGTGCTCAAGATAGTCTTTTAGACCGCCAGGATAGTGGAATTTATCTTTTTCAGGGACAGGTCCTCCTTCTTTTAACAATGAAGGTGCACATATCCATCTAACTTCAACACCGCCAAACAGATACGCTTTTGATTGCGCCATCTTATAAAGACGTGCTGGGTCGAATTTAACTTCGCTGCCAAAAATTTGTTCGTCAGCGTGAAAACACACTTTCGTGCCACGACGGTTATGCACTTCGCCCAATTCTTCAATGCCGCCCTGCGGTAAACCGCGAGAGAAGCGTTGGCGATAAAGACGTTTATCACGCGCAACTTCAACATACATATCGTCAGATAATGCATTCACAACGGATATACCCACACCGTGAAGACCACCGGATGTTTCATAAACGGAGCTGTTAAACTTACCGCCGGCATGCAGCTTGGTTAGCACAACTTCAAGCGTTGAAAGCCCTTCATCAGCATATTGCGGGTGAATGTCGACGGGGATACCACGACCGTTATCGGTCACTGAAATATATCCGTTTTCATCAAGTTCAACCTCAATAAAGCTGGCATGACCGGCCACAGCCTCATCCATTGAGTTATCGATAATTTCGGCAAATAGGTGATGAAGCGCGTTTACATCGGTACCACCGATATACATGCCTGGACGCAGGCGCACAGGTTCAAGACCCTCTAAAACCTCAATCGCATTAGCGCCGTATTCACCATCACCATCCGGCTTTGGTGGCGCTTTTTTAGCAGGTGCAGGTTTTACAGCTGGAGGCGCAGCAGGGGCAGTTGCCGCAGGTGCTGGTGTCACAGGTGTCGCTTGAGGCGCAGATGCTGGAGCCGCACTTGATACATCTTTTGAAACTTTGTCATTATCGCTAGATTGTGGTGTTGGAGCCGAGCTGCCAAATCCAGAAAATAGATCGTTTGAATCATCCATAAATTCTTGCCGCAATTAACCTGTTCGAATCACTTATTTATCGTCATAATGTAGCGAACTAAGGGAGCCTTGTCCGCGTGAACTCATCATTTACAGCTATTTATAGGCATTTTTTCTTGTGTGGAGCGTTATTATGCGTCCTTATAGGTTCACTATTTGTACCTATTGGTGCGCATGCTCTTGAAATTAAGCCTTTTAAAGACAAGCTCTTTGCATATCCGCAAATTTTAGAATCTCGCGACAATGGCGATTTCTTGCTGGTGAAATACGATAAGAATGTCGATTTGCATGGTCGTGATGAAATTCCGATCCGTAAGGTAAAGCGTAAATACGTCAAAACTGGGATGCGTCGGCACACGACTTCACAAGAGTTTGAATTTGAAGGTCGCAATATTGAGATTAGTTTTGTTGCGCGAAAAGGTGCGCCAAAATTCACGGTGCTGTTTATCCATGGCGCAAAAGGTGATCGTCGTCTTGGGATGAAGGATTATACCTTCGGTGGGAACTTTAACCGCTTGAAAAATATCGCTCTACAGAACAATGGTCTTTACATCACTCAAACCGTTAGAGAGTTTTCTAAAGAGGGCGTCGAGGATGCAAGAGCCTTGGTACGCTATCTGCACGATGTGAAGAAGACACCTAATATCTTTATCGTTTGCGCATCTATGGGCGGGCAAATTTGCAATAAGATGGCGCATAATCACAACGATGTTGCTCGGTTAAGCGGTATCGTATTACTAGGAGCGATCCCGGATCGTAACCTTTTGAAATCGCACGCAATTACTGTTGGTTTGCCGATTGTGATTGCACATGGAAATGATGATGTCGTCTATCCATGGAGTATCCAGAATGAGGTTTACAAGTCAATTAAACGTCGTGAATCTCGCTATCCAATTCAACTCGTTTTATTTGATACAGGACGTCACGGAACGCCAATTCGAATGATAGATTGGCGGCAGACATTGAACTGGCTGTTTCGCCGTTCTTAAAATTTGAATGAATGACTTAATCGCTTTTTAACTACAAAGCGCAAATTCACGACTTTTACACCCCGTGTTAGCAATATTTCAGCGGGTCAGAGCTATCCTTTGAGTAACCTTTTGAACGAGTTTAACTTGGGGCTACTGTCATGGATGCAAAATCCAACATTAAACACACACCATTATGCGTTGATTTGGATGGAAGCCTGATCGCCAGCGACACCCTTTGGGAGGGGTTGGTGGCATTGCTGATGCAAAAGCCTTTGATGATCTTTCAAGTCATTGGTTGGTTGTTGGCTGGCAAAGCGGTTTTAAAGAAAAACGTTGCTGAGCATACCGATCGCTCTGGTGAAGATTGGCCGGTGCGCGATGAGGTGGTTGCATATATCAACCAAGCCAAAGCGCAGGGCCGAAAAGTTTATCTCGTCACAGGTGCTGCACAAAAGACTGCGGAAGCTATTTCAAAACATCTTGGTTTGTTTGATGGTGTTTATCACAGCGATGAGCAGATCAATCTAACCTCGACGCGCAAACGCGATAAACTTGTTCAAGAATTTGGTGATGGTGGATTTGATTATATCGGCAATAGCGCTGATGATATTGCAGTGTTTAACAGTGCTAGACGCGGTATTGTCGTTGCCCCCGATCGAGCGGCAAAAACCTGGCTGAAGCAAAATCAATCGGAGGAAATTCCGACAAAACGAACCGGAATTAAAACAGTTCTAAAAGCCATCCGCGTGCACCAATGGCTGAAAAACGTGCTCATTGCTGTGCCGCTGTTTTTAAATCATACATTCCTTGATTTTCAATCTGTTTCCGCTGCGATCATTGCATTCTTTTCTTTCAGTTTCTTTGCTTCGTCGGTTTATATCGTTAATGACCTTTCCGACCTTAAGGCAGATCGTGCGCATCCGAAAAAGTGTAAAAGACCGCTCGCAAGTGGTGCGATCTCCATTCCAACTGCTGCCATTTTGTGGGTCGCATTATTCTCAGCGTCAGTGGTGTTAGCATCCTTGTTGCCGATTGAATTTTTATACGTGATGGTGGTCTATGCGATCATTACAACGGCATATACTTTCGTTTTAAAACGAAAACTATTGGTTGATGTATTCACGCTCGCAAGCCTTTACACCATTCGTATCATCGCAGGTGCATTTGCGACACATAGCGGATTGTCATTCTGGCTATTGGCATTTTCTATTTTCTTCTTCTTATCTTTGGCATTGGTCAAACGTTATGTCGAACTTTCAGAAGGTGAGAAAGAAGACGACAGCAAGCTTTTAGGGCGCGGATATTACGGCATGGATACATCAATGCTGGCGCAAGGCGGTGTTTCATCAGCATTTACATCTGCAATGGTTTTGGCGCTTTATATCAACAGCCCAGAGTTTAGTGAGATGTATGATAATCCGTGGGTGTTATGGCCTCTGGTTCCGCTGATTTTATATATGCTTTTGCGTATCTGGATTTTGGCAGGACGTGGACTTGTTCATGAAGATCCTGTTGTCTTTATTATGCGTGACTGGCGAAGCCAACTCACAATGGTTACAGGTGGCCTGCTGATCTTTGGAGCGATGATTTAAAATGCCAGTGATAGATCACGATAATGATCTTCAAAGCTGGGGGCGGGTTGAGCGGTTAAAGCGCACGATCATCCAAAGCGAAGCACTAAGAGGATCCAATGTTCAGGTTTTGCCGTTTGGCAATGGACGGTCATATGGGGATTCCTGCCATAGTGATAATGGCGTTTTGCTCAACACGAGAACTAACGCGCAAATCCATAGTTTTGATCCACAAAGCGGTGTTTTAAATGCTGACGCTGGGGTGTTGCTTGTTGATGTGCTTCGCCATGTCATACCGCACGGTTTCTTTTTAGAAGTTACGCCTGGAACATCATATATTACGCTGGGTGGCGCGATCGCCAATGATGTTCACGGCAAGAACCATCACGTGAAAGGCACATTTGGTCATTGTGTTCAATCATTTACGTTGATCAGGTCAGATATTGATTCAGCTGTGATGTGTTCGCGCGAAGAAAATTCTGAACTTTTTGCAGCGACGATCGGCGGCATGGGATTAACCGGGCTGATTACGCATGTCACAATGAAGTTGATGAAAGTGGCATCACCTGACATTGAGCAAAAGTCGATTCGATTCAACAATTTGGATCAGTATTTTGATATTTGCGATGAAATTGATAATCAACATGAATACTCAGTTGCATGGATTGATCAATTAACATCGGGTGCGAATTTCGGCCGTGGTGTATTAATGGCAGGTGATCATGCGCACGCGGGGAAGGGTGAAAACTCATTACCTAAATCAGCGCCCAAACCGGCAAAGCTATCGGTACCTTTTACGCCGCCAATAAACTTGATCAATAAATTGAGCTTAACAGCATTTAACGCAGCTTATTTTCATAAAGCAAAAGCTGGCACACATCATAGCATTGTGCCTTGGCAGGGATATTTTTATCCGCTTGACGCAATAAAAGGTTGGAACAAATTATATGGCCCAAAGGGTCTGTTCCAACATCAGTCGGTTTATCCATTATCGGGTGGGCGTGAAACTACTATTTTATTACTCGAGTGCGCAAAGCGTCATAATCATGCATCGTTTCTAACTGTGTTAAAGCGTTTTGGCGCAATGAAATCGTCTGGCATTTTCTCGTTTCCGCGAGAAGGGTTTACGCTGACACTAGATTTTGCCAATCAAGGCGAGCGAACGCTCAAATTTTTGCGCGAACTTGATGAAATTACGATGGCCGCCGGGGGTGCTGTTAATCCCTATAAAGATCAGCGCATGGCGCCGGATGTTTTCGAGGCTTCTTTTCCGGCATGGCGGGATTTGGAAAAGCATCGAGATCCAAAATTCATGTCTAATTTTTGGCAACGAACCGCTATGCAATTGAACACAAGCGTTTCAAAATGAAACTAGATACAATTTTAGATAAATTGTACGACGCTGCTGAACGTGAATTTCATTTATTCTTGCTAAACAAGATCCAGAACGAAAATTCTGGGACGTAAAAATGAAGTTTATTTGGTTTATTTTATTCACGGTTCTGACCAATGCCGCTGCGCAGCTCATGCTCAAGCAGGGTATGACAATGGTTGGTCCGCTGAATATCACTGCGGAAAACGCGATTATCCGTGTCTTTCAAATCCTTTTCCAACCGTGGGTGTTTGCGGGACTTGTGGTCTTCGTCATTTCAATGGTGTCGCATTTATTTGTGCTGACCAAAGTTGAATTGTCATTCGCTTATCCATTTATTTCGCTAGCATTTGTGACGGTTACTGTGTTCGCTGTTGTGTTCTTCGGGGAAGAAATCAACCAATGGCGCATCCTTGGCATTGCGCTGATATGCCTTGGAACATTTTTCGTCGCCAAATCAGATACATCACAAAAACAAGCCCTCGCGTCAGAGGTGATTGAAGAACAACAAATTGGGTTAAACCCAGATACTGCAGGAAGGTCGTAATTATGAAGCATATCATTTTTGGTGGGGATGGCTTTGTAGGCTCACATTTGGCCCCAAAACTATTAGATGACGGGCAAGAAGTTGTTGTTGTTGATGTTAAAAACAGCGGACACAAACATTATGGCGATGTGCAGTTTGTTCAATTGGACATCACGCAAGAAGATCAGTTTTCAAAACTAGATATTTCTGCTGATGACGTGGTTTACAACATGGCGGCAACGATGTTGTCACCATTGCAGATCCGCTCAAAACGTTATGATTTCTTCTGGCCAGTTAATTTCCATGGTGCAGGAAACATCATGAAATCGATGGATAAAGCTGGCGCATCGAAATTTGTGCAGTTCACAACTGATATGGTCTACGGCCACACAGTTGTAAGCCCTCAAACGGAAGATCACCCAATTGCACCGCTTGGTGAATATGGTGCATCAAAATGGGCAACTGAGCAGGCATGTCACGATTGGCGTGAGAAGGGCATGGATATTTCAATTTTCCGTCCTCGCCTTATTATCGGGCCTGGTCGCTTGGGTATTCTTGAAAAGCTATTTAAGTTGATTGATCTAAACCTACCGGTACCAATGATTGGTTCAGGTAAGGCGCCTTACCAATTTATTTCTGTCTACGATTGCGCTGAAGCTGCGCGCTTGGCGTGGAAAGCTGATTTCCCAAATGATGCTTATAATCTTGGGTCTTCAAACCCGCCATCTGTGCGTCAATTGCTCGGTGGATTGATCAAACATGCAGAATCAAAATCGTTCCTGGTCCCAACACCAGGGTTTGCGGTGAAGAAGACGCTTGCTTTGCTCGATCTAATGAACATGCCGATCATGGATCCAGAGCAATATTTGATTGCCGATGAGATGTGCGTTCGCGAGACCGGTCGTGCGCAAAAAGACATGGGGTTTGTGCCTCAATATAATGACATGGACATGCTCATTGCTGCTTACGATGAATATCGTGGCAACATTGCTAACGCATCTTCACAAAAATTAAACGCAGTTCCTGCTGAATAATAGCTAGCTGAATATTAGATTGGAAACGAGTATGTTAAACGCAGTTAAAAAAGAAGTATCAGCAGAGATGGAATTTGCGCCTTTGGATATCAAAGTAAAACGTCCAAACCTTTTAACGGTTGATGATGCGAAAGATATGGGCCTTGCCGAGATGACGGAGCTTTTTAAAGATCACGTTAATCCAGGTCAGTTGCACTTCATGAAGTTGCTTGGTTTTCACAAAGTGAAAATTGAAAGCGCTGAAGGCATGGTATATCGCGATCAAGATGGTCGTGAAATCCTAGATTTCTTCGGTGGCTTTGGTTCGCTCGCATTTGGTCATAACCATCCACGTATTCTTGATGCGCGCAAAACCTTCCAGGACGAAAAACGTCATGAAATTGCGATGGCATTTTTGTCTCAATATAATGCTGCACTTGCCAAGAACCTGGCTGAAATTGCACCAGGTGATCTTAACATGGTGTTCTTGGGTTCATCCGGCTCTGAAGCAATGGAAGCTGCGGTAAAAGTTGCAGAACGTGCTGCTGGTCCTAAGAAATCAAAGATCGTTTATGCAGAAAACTCATTCCACGGCAAAACCAAAGGTGTTTTGTCTGTGACAGACTCGCCGCTTTATAAAGGTGAGTTTAAGTTGGTTGAAAACACTGTTCGTGTGCCGTTTGCAGATATTGATGCGATCAAAAACGCATTTGAAAGCGATCCTGAGATTGGCGTGATTGTGCTTGAAACCATCCAAGGTGGTGGCGGTATCATCAAAGCTGAGCCTAAATTCTGGCAAGAACTTCGTGCTTTGTGTGACAAACACAATGTGCTTTGGGTAGCCGATGAAGTGCAGTGCGGCATGGGTCGTTCAGGTCAATTCTTTGCCTTTGAATACGCAGATGTTGTTCCAGATGTGACGGCGCTTGCAAAATCTTTAGGTGGCGGTAAATGCGCTATGGCTGCAATGATTGCGACCACAGATGTTTATATGAAAGCATATGGTACGCCAAAAACAGCGTTGATCCACGGTCAAGCGACATTTGGTGGTATCGGTGAAGCTTGTGTGACCTCAATTGAAGGTTTGAACATTCTTTATGATGAAAACCTGATTGAGAATTCGGCACAGACAGGTGCGTATTTGTTGCAACGCCTTGAGGCGCTTCAAGAGAAATATCCAAAACTGATCAAAGATGTTCGCGGGCAAGGGCTGATGGTTGGTCTTGAATTCCACGACTTTAGCCAGACATTGCCAATGGTTCTGCGTCCGGTGGTATCAGTGCTGGATGAAAAGCTGAAAGGTTCGCTTTCAGGGTTTATCGGATCGCTTATGCTGCGTGATTATGATGTGTTGGTTGCGTTCACTGAATATAACCGCAATGTCATTCGTCTTGAGCCGCCACTCATTTGTGAGAAGCGCCACGTTGATCAATTCATCTCAGCGCTGGATGATCTGCTGGGTCGCGGTATTGTTCGCATTGTGAAAGACTTTGTTGCAAGCCAGGTGAAATAGCACCTTAGCGAACCAAAACGATTAATTTTGAGTTGTAGCGTCCTCTGCAGGTTCTGCCGGGGGCGCTTTTTTGATGAAGGCATCATAACAATCATTTAAGCGAATGCGTTTGTGATTGATATCAATTGCGTCTTTGTAGATCTGATAAATCTCATCAACAGTGAAGAGGATGGGGCAGGTGGGTCGCAAAATAATGTCTGCGTTCTGAACGGAGTTTGAAACCTTTTCGCTCATCTCTCCAAGCGTTCTACCGGAATCAGCGCCAATTTGAACGTGTAGAGGCGCGTTTCTATTCATCAAGAAAGGGAACGGGTTGGTGAAATCAATCGTGAAGATCGTTTCAAATTTTACGTTATTCTCAGCCTCATATTGATAAATTGAATCGATGGCCTCATCCATGAGGTGATACCACAGGATTTGGAAGTCAGGTTCTGAGAAGATGATTGAGCTTGGCAGCACTTCGCTCTTGGATAAATTACCTAGTTGCCATTTGCCCTTGGTGTAAAACTCTTTCATTGGTTCTATGCGTTCAAGGAAAATATCTTTCGCCGATACATTGCCCAATATTCCCAGATTTTTATGCTCTAAGCTGTCATATGTCGGCGCAACGGCAATGGTTCTAAGCCCTTTGTGGGTCAATTTAGTAAAGGTTGGCAGCACGGTCGCCATGGCCAAAACGATGATGAATAAGTTTGGCAAACGCTCAGGAGATGCGCGGAAATATAAGATCATTAATATGACAGGCCATAACATGATAAAGGCCTGCGAACCGGTATTTTGCGTCTCATAAAATATGCCAGCGAGTAAAACAAAGCCTAGGGCAAAATAATCGTGGCTGACGAGATCTGTAAACTTGTGCCAATAAGGTTTGAACACGGGTGTTGGTTCTGCTCGGTTTCGTGCACCAAAAATATCGGTGAAGAAGAGCGCTAAAATGAGCAAGCCGCAGGCAAATACGACATCCATTCTTTGCGAGAACACAGTCAGGAATTTGGGCAGCAACACAGATTGGTTAGATTGCGCAAGATCCCAAATGCTTTGTAGATAGCTTGAAATGATCCCTGTTTGAAACTCAAGCCCAACCAATGCTGCGGCAAATAACACGAGTGAGGCAACAAGCGCGAAAAAGCCCACTAGTCCTGAAAGAAAGCCAAAGCCAACAATGATTAAAGCCGCTGCGAATGCGGTGATTTTGCCCAGGATAAGCGCGATCCCGCATAAAGCTAGCAGCAATGCTTGCACAAAGGGGTTTCGAATAAAAAACACGCTTGCTGTTGTGACATAAAGTAATATCGCACCGTGGCGGTTATAATGCCCAAAACCATCAACACCGGGGAAGGGGAAGAAATCAACGGTGCCAAAAGGAAACGCTGCAAAGACTAAAAATGGTAGCAGCAGTCCAAGTGCTAGGCGCAGCGACCGGCGCGAGACCATCCAGCAGACAATCAGCATCATTGGCGCTGTGATTAAAAGTTGCGACCAGTGAATGATGAGAACCGGATGTCCGTTTGGAAAATAGTTATGCAGTAAAGTTGCAAGCCAATAATTGAGCGGGCCTACCGGGGTGTTAAAATCAACTGAAGGCAATTGACCAAGATTGATGCGATGAATGGCATCGAAGTAAATATTGGTATCCCAATACATTGGACCAATCGGAACAGCGAATTGCTGTGTGAGCACAAAGGCCATGCCAGCGATCGAAGCTGCGAAGATGATCAAAATGATCAGCATATTTAATAATAATGGCGATTGAGATCGCACGGGATCAAATGAATCATTCGCTGTTAGAAGTTTCATTTCTAAGTCCAAACACCATTAATAGATTTATATTTATATACCGCGAACGAGATCGTATTCGATTTACAACTAAAGAAAAACCCCTATACGAAAAAACCCCGGTATTGCTACCGGGGTTTCTAAACTGAGCTAAACTGCGAAATTATGCAGAATAGTACATGTCAAACTCAACAGGGTGAGGTGTGTGCTCAAGACGGATAACTTCTTCCATCTTCAACTCGATGTAAGCATCGATTTGATCATCATCAAATACACCACCAGCTGTTAGGAACTTACGATCTTTGTTAAGTGCTTCTAGAGCTTCACGCAATGAACCACAAACTGTTGGGATCTTTTTAAGTTCTTTAGCCGGAAGATCGTAAAGATCTTTATCCATTGGCTTACCTGGGTGAATTTTGTTTTTGATGCCGTCAAGACCAGCCATAAGCATTGCAGCAAATGCAAGATATGGGTTAGCCATTGGATCAGGGAAACGAACTTCTACGCGTTTTGATTTTGGTGAAGAACCAAATGGGATACGACAAGAAGCAGAACGGTTACGTGCAGAATATGCAAGTAGAACTGGAGCTTCGTAGCCAGGAACCAAACGCTTGTATGAGTTTGTTGATGGGTTTGTGAAAGCGTTAAGCGCTTTAGCGTGCTTAATGATACCACCAATGTAGAACAAGCAGTTCTCAGAAAGACCAGCATACTCATCACCAGCAAATGTTGGCTTACCGTCTTTCCAGATTGACTGGTGAACGTGCATGCCTGTGCCGTTATCGCCATAAACTGGCTTAGGCATAAATGTAGCTGTTTTACCGTATGCATTTGCAACTTGCTGAACAACGTATTTGTAGATTTGAACTTTATCAGCGTTGATTGTCATTTCATCGAACATCACACCGAGTTCGTGCTGAGCTGCAGCCACTTCGTGGTGGTGCTTTTCAACTTTAACACCCATTTCTTTCATCACTGTCAGCATTTCAGAACGCATGTCTTGCTCTGAATCTACTGGCGGTACTGGGAAGTAACCACCTTTAGTGCGTGGACGGTGGCCAAGGTTACCAGTCTCGTAGTCTGTACCAGTGTTAGTTGGCAATTCGGTCGAATCTAGTTTGAAACTGGTGTCATATGGGTCTGATGTAAATTTAACATCGTCAAATACGAAGAACTCAGGCTCTGGACCAACATAGATTGTGTCGCCAACGCCAGAAGCTTGCATGTATGCTTCAGCTTTTTTAGCAATTGAACGTGGGTCACGGTTGTAACCTTCACCAGTCACAGGATCCAAAATGTCACAAGTGATGGCAAGAGTTGATTGAGCGAAGAATGGGTCAACATGACATGTTGAACAATCAGGCATCATAACCATGTCTGATTCATTGATTGCTTTCCAGCCTTCAATTGATGAACCATCAAACATGACGCCATCTGCGAACATGTCTTCATCAACGACGCTAACGTCCATTGTTACATGCTGCATTTTACCGCGTGGATCTGAAAAACGCAGATCAACGAACTTGATGTCTTCTTCTTTAATTTGCTTCAGAATGTCTTTAGCAGTCGTCATTATGTAATTCCCTAAAGTTAGTGATGACGAAAATTTGGCCGCAGGATAGCGACCCGTGATTTTTTTATTGCCTAAACAGCGTCGGGACCAGTTTCACCAGTTCGGATACGAATTACTTCATCCACTTGCGATACAAAAATCTTACCATCGCCAATTCGACCAGTTTGGGCCGCATTTTTGATAGCATCAATTGCCTGTTCTACATTGTCTTCAGCGAGTACGACTTCAACTTTTACCTTAGGTAAAAAATCTACGACGTATTCTGCGCCACGATAAAGCTCAGTATGACCTTTTTGACGACCAAAACCTTTAGCTTCAGTGACTGTTATACCTTGCAAGCCGACTTCCTGAAGAGCTTCCTTCACTTCATCCAACTTAAAAGGTTTTATAATCGCTTCGATTTTCTTCATGAGAAAATTTTCTCCGCATTTCCCAGTTGCAGCGCACTTTTGCACGCTTCATTTTTTTACTAAGCACATGCCGTGCCAAATTAGTAGACAAAACTAATAAATTTTCAAAAATCAGCAAAAATACATCAAAATGGTGATTTTTTCTGTTCAAACTCTCAAAAACGAATCGATTTGTTCGTCAATTATGCCTCTTTGGATGAAATAGGCCCCCGTTATGTGCATCTTTAAAAATTACCGACCTGTATGAAATGATTAAATTTTATGCAAAAGACTAAAAAATAGACAAAGTAAGATTTTTGCTGACTAAAAAAGTGCTCAATACTTAGCCATTCATCATGTCGTTGAAACGCTTCACAATTTCATTTGATGAAACATCTTCGACATTTGTTGCGACGTGCCAGATATGTCCGAACGGATCGCGGATCTTTGCAGACTTATCGCCATGGAACTGAAGTTTTAATGGGGCTAACACTTCGCAACCGGCCTGTTGCAGTTTGGGCAGTAAAGTATCTACGTCATCGACATATATATTTAATGACACAGGCGTGCCGCCAATTGAGATCGGTGAGTTAATCCCTGAATCCGGAAATTCATCACTGAGCATAAGGCGGCAATCCCCAATGAGGATTTCGCAATGCATAATGACCCCGTCGGGACCTGCTAATCTGAAATCTTCTTCTGCGCCGAAATACTCTTTGTAAAAAGCAACGGCTCTGTCCGCATTTCTGCAAACAAGATATGAGGAGACTTTATTATACCCTTTGCGCATGCTTATTCTGCCGCGTCTTGTGTATTCGTGCGTCTATAGAGCAATTCCTTGAGGAAGTGGCCGGTATATGATTTTTCGATCTCAGCGACATCCTCCGGTGTGCCGATTGCAACGATTTCACCGCCGCCATCACCACCTTCAGGCCCGATATCAATGATCCAGTCTGCGCTTTTGATAACTTCAAGATTGTGCTCAATCACGACAACAGAATTTCCTTGATCGACGAGTTCTTGAAGAACTTCTAGAAGTTTTGCCACATCGTGGAAATGAAGACCTGTCGTCGGTTCATCCAGTATATATAATGTCTTACCGGTAGAGCGTTTGGAGAGCTCTTTGGCTAACTTCACGCGCTGAGCCTCACCACCTGACAATGTATTGGCTTGTTGGCCAACTTTGATATAGCCAAGTCCCACTCGGTTAAGTGTTACCAGCTTATCACGCACTGCAGGCACAGCATCAAAGAACACGCAACCTTCTTCAACGGTCATATCCAAAACATCGGCAATTGATTTGCCTTTAAATGTGACTTCTAAAGTTTCGCGATTATAGCGCTTTCCGTGGCACACATCACAGGTGACATAAACGTCCGGCAAGAAGTGCATTTCAATTTTAATCACACCATCGCCTTGGCAAGCCTCACAACGACCGCCTTTAACGTTAAATGAGAAACGTCCCGGCTGATATCCGCGGGTTTTAGCCTCCGGCAATCCGGCAAACCACTCGCGGATAGGGGTGAAGGCACCTGTATATGTTGCAGGGTTTGAACGTGGCGTGCGTCCAATTGGCGACTGGTCAATGTCGATAACTTTATCGACAAATTCCAATCCTTCAATGCGGTCATGCGGGGCAGGGTTATCTCGCGCACCCATGATGCGCCGCGCCGCTGCTTTATATAATGTCTCAATTAGGAATGTTGATTTACCGCCACCAGACACACCGGTTACCGCAGTAAACACACCCAATGGAATAGATGCAGTTATATTTTTGAGGTTGTTGGCTGTTGCACCGACAACTTTAAGTTCGCGTTTCTTGGTTGGTTTACGGCGTTCAGGTCGATTAGGAATTTCCATCTTGCCAGATAAATATTGCCCAGTGAGCGACTTTTTGTTCGCCATGATTTGTTTTGGCGTGCCTTGTGCCACAATCTCACCACCGTGAATGCCAGCTGCGGGTCCAATATCAACCACGTAATCTGCAGTCAGAACCGCATCCTCATCATGTTCAACAACAATCACCGTATTGCCGATATCGCGAAGATGACGAAGCGTATCGAGTAGGCGTGCGTTATCGCGTTGATGAAGACCAATGGATGGCTCATCCAAAACGTACAATACACCTGTCAAACCGGAACCAATTTGTGAAGCTAGGCGAATACGCTGGCTTTCACCGCCGGATAAAGTGCCAGAGTTTCGCGATAATGTCAGATAATCAAGGCCCACATCGTTGAGGAATTTTAAGCGTTCGCGGATCTCTTTTAAAATGCGCTCGGCAATTTCCATTTGTTTCGATGTCAGCTTGTCAGGAAGCGAATTAAACCATTCTCCTGCACCACGAATGGACATTTGGCTCACATGGCCAATATGTTTGTCATCTAGTTTAACAGCAAGCGTTTCAGGCTTTAGGCGATAACCGTTACATGACGGGCAGGAGGCTTGCGACATATATCGCTCAATTTCATCGCGTGCCCAATTGCTGTCTGTCTCGCGCCAACGGCGTTCAAGGTTTGGAATGATGCCTTCAAAGTTTTTCGATGTTTTATATGAGCGCAGACCATCGTCATAATTAAACTCGATCTTCTCTTTTGTACCATTGAGGATGGCATCCTGAGCTTTATCAGTCAGTTCAAACCAGCAATCGCCCATTCGAAAGTTAAAGTGTTTTCCGAGCGCTTCTAATGTTTGCTTATAATAAGGTGATGATGATTTCGACCAAGGTGCAATCGCGCCATCTCTTAAGGTCTTGCCTTGATCAGGTACGATCAGGCTTTCATCAATTTTCTTTTGGCTGCCAAGCCCATCGCAAGTGGGGCATGCGCCAAATGGGTTGTTAAATGAAAACAATCGCGGCTCGATCTCGGGGATTGTAAAACCAGAGACGGGGCACGCAAACTTTTCGGAAAAAACAATACGCTCATGCGTCTCGTTCTTAGATTTGTTTTTTGAACCGGATGCAGTTTCAGCTTCAGGTAATGGCTTGTCAGCAAATTCTGCGACTGCCAATCCCTCTGATAGGCGAAGACATGTCTCTAAACTATCTGCAAGACGGGCTGCGCTATCGGGTCTGACAACAACACGATCAACAACCACATCAATATCGTGTTTGAATTTCTTATCAAGCTCAGGCACATCGGCGATCTCATAATATTGACCATCGACTTTAAGGCGTTGATAGCCTTTTTTCATCAGCTCAGCCATTTCCTTGCGATATTCGCCTTTACGACCTCTGATGAGCGGCGCCAATATATAAAGTCGCGTGCCTTCTTCGATGTCTAAAACCCGATCCACCATTTGGCTGACGGTCTGACTTTCAATCGGTAACCCTGTTGCTGGTGAATAGGGCACGCCAACGCGCGCAAATAGCAAGCGCATATAGTCATAGATTTCCGTGACTGTACCAACGGTTGAGCGCGGGTTGCGGCTTGTTGTTTTTTGCTCAATTGAAATTGCAGGTGACAGGCCATCAATCTGGTCGACATCCGGCTTTTGCATCATTTCTAGGAATTGGCGCGCATAGGCTGAAAGACTTTCAACGTAGCGACGCTGGCCTTCAGCATAGATTGTATCAAATGCTAGAGAAGATTTTCCCGAGCCTGAAAGACCGGTCATGACGATCAACTTATTTCTGGGGAGGTCTACATCTACACCCTTTAAATTGTGCTCTCGCGCCCCGCGCACCGAAATCGTCTTTAATTCACTCATGGGAAATCCGAAATTATACCAATTGAAAATAATGTTCTGTTTTATACCTATTTACGCATCTGTCGAGCTTTGGATTTTATTCATCAACATTTGATTCGCTTGACGACAGTTTTATCTTTATATAGAACAAAAATAGAACAAACTAGATTATTTTTTGTTTGTCCATCAAAATTGATTATGTTTACAGCTTGCATCATAATTTTTGAGTGGGCAGCATAATTTGTGTGGGCAGCATAATTTGTGTGGATTGTCCTTGGTATTAAATAATAATGTGAGACG
>JAHDEP010000002.1:38654-47332 GCA_020628775.1 Rhizobiaceae bacterium
GTGGGCAGCATAATTTGTGTGGATTGTCCTTGGTATTAAATAATAATGTGAGACGGGGCCATCAGTCTGCGATATTGATGTGCAACAATTTCGTATCATCAGAAGGGTAAAGATATGGCAGGTAGCGTTAACAAGGTTATTTTGGTTGGCAATTTGGGTGCGGATCCAGATGTAAAGCGGACGCAAGATGGCCGCCCGATCGTTAACTTGTCTATCGCAACGTCAGAGAGCTGGCGCGATAAAAATTCAGGTGAACGTCGTGATAAAACAGAGTGGCATCGTGTGGTGATCTTCTCTGAAGGACTTTGCCGTGTAGCAGAAAGTTATCTCAAAAAAGGCTCGAAAGTCTATCTTGAGGGCGCATTGCAAACACGCAAATGGCAAGATCAGAACGGTCAAGACCGCTATTCAACAGAAGTTGTTTTGCAAGGCTTTAATTCAACGCTTACAATGCTTGACGGTCGCGGTGATAACCAAGGCGGCGACAATTATGGCGGCGGCGGTAACTTTGGTGGAAACCAGGGTGGCGGCAACTTTGGTGGTAATAACCAAGGTGGCGGCAATATCGGCGGTCAAGGTAATCAAGGCGGTGGTAACTTCTCCAATGACATGGATGATGACATTCCGTTTTGATCAAAGACTAGAGTAACTATGTCCCGTTGGAGGTGTGAAATGCGCATAGCGCTTGTTTTAGCAATGTCGGTGTTTTGCTCTACTGCAGGTTTTGCAGGAGAGGCAGATGTCACGAATGTTGCAGTAAAACAAACATCTTCAGGGGCATATCGTTTTGATGTGACTGTGCTGCACGCAGATGCAGGATGGGATCATTATGCAAATAAATGGGATATCGTAGCTCCCAATGGTGATGTGATTGATACGCGTATCTTGCATCACCCACATGACACTGAGCAACCTTTTACGCGCTCACTCACAACAGACAAAATTCCTGATGATCTGACACATGTGATCGTGCGAGCGCATGATAGTGTTCATGAATATGGTGGCGCGGAGATCAAGGTTG
Source organism: Rhizobiaceae bacterium (assembly GCA_020628775.1). GTDB lineage: Bacteria > Pseudomonadota > Alphaproteobacteria > Rhizobiales > Rhizobiaceae > Lentilitoribacter. Next base: position 39,676 of record JAHDEP010000002.1, read on the forward strand.
AACTTCCGCGCTAAACTAAATGCCTAAGTTGGGTACGATTACCCAACCATCCAAATTGAATTTATGCCATCAATGACGAATTGCACGGAGAGTGCAGCGAGGATCAAACCCAGCAAGCGGGTTAGGATCATTCGTCCAGTTGCGCCTAAAAACTGGTCCAAGCGATCCGCAAGAACCAAAGATCCAAATAAAACGATCGTAGCAAGCAATACAACGCCAATGAGGGCGGAAGTCATCGCAGCGCCTTCAAATGAGCCTGCGAGCAAGATAACGGCTGAAATGGCGCCAGGTCCGGCGATAAGAGGGATTGCCATAGGGAAAATAGCCACATTGGCGATGTGATCTTTGGTTATCGCGGTTTCAGCGCTTTTTTCATGGCGCTCCTGACGTTTTTCAAAAAGCATCTCAAACGAGATCCAGAACAATAGTAAACCACCCGCAATTCTGAATGCGCCAAGGCTGATGCCCAGCAAATTTAGGATGCCCATACCGACAATCGTGAACACTGTCAGGATGGCAAACGCTAAGATGCAGGCGCGGATTGCGACCTGAAAACGTTCGGTTCTATTCATATTAGAGGTAAGGCCCAAGAATATCGCAGCCATTCCGGGCGGATCGTACATGACGATCATGGTAGTAAATGCACTAATTAGTATTTCAAAGGACACAGCGCCGTACCTTTTAAGTTATTCAAAACCAACAAAAAACAGCGTTTTTTATCAGTTTTTCTGGAGTTATGAAAAATATTGCATTCTTTATGGGCTTATCCCCTGAGAAAATGCAACAGAAATTAGCAAGAATGGGTCATTTAGGCTATAAAAGGGAAGTGATTCCAACCAAAATGATCTGTTACAAATTTGACTGACCAAAACATACCAGACGATAGCAACCCAACACCGGGTATTGAGCCAATTTCAATCGTAGAAGAGATGCAACGCTCTTACCTCGATTATGCGATGAGCGTGATCGTGAGTCGTGCTCTTCCTGACGTCCGAGATGGGTTGAAACCTGTTCACAGACGTATCCTTTATGCCATGCATGAGGGCAATTATCATTGGAACCGAAAATATGTGAAATCATCACGTATTGTCGGTGACGTGATGGGTAAATATCACCCTCATGGTGACCAATCCATCTATGATGCGATGGTGCGTATGGCGCAGGACTGGTCGATGAGCGCAATGCTTGTTGACGGGCAGGGTAACTTTGGCTCGATCGATGGTGATCCGCCAGCTGCGATGCGTTACACAGAATCGCGTTTGGCAAAGCTTGCGCATGAGCTGCTAGAAGATATCGACAAAGAAACCGTCGATTATCAAGAAACCTACGATAACTCAGGTAGAGAGCCTGTTGTCATCCCAGCACGTTTTCCAAATCTTTTGGTCAATGGTGCGGGTGGTATCGCCGTTGGTATGGCGACCAATATTCCGCCGCATAATCTTGTAGAGGTTATCAATGGCTGTATTGCGGTTATGGAAAACCCAGCAATTGAATTGCCAGAGCTGATGGAAATCGTTCCTGGACCTGATTTCCCAACTGGTGGACAAATTCTTGGTCGCGCCGGGATTAAGAGCGCATTTGAAACGGGCCGTGGCTCAGTTGTCATGCGCGGTAAAACGCATTTTGAGACAATCCGTAACGATCGCAATGCAATTATTGTGACCGAAGTGCCTTATCAGGTGAATAAAGCCTCAATGATTGAGAAGATGGCCGAATTGGTGCGTGAAAAACGCGTTGAGGGCATTTCTGATCTTCGCGATGAGTCCGATCGTCAGGGTTATCGCGTTGTTATTGAGTTGAAGCGTGATGCCGTTCCTGAAGTCGTGCTCAACCAATTGTTCCGCTACACACAGCTGCAAACGTCATTTGGCGTGAATATGGTTGCGCTTAACGGTGGCAAGCCTGAACTATTGAACATTATGGACTTGCTGAAGGCATTTGTGTCCTTCCGCGAGGAGGTTATTTCTCGTCGTACCAAGTTCTTGCTACGTAAAGTTCGTGATCGTGCACATGTCTTGGTTGGTTTGGCGATTTCTGTTGCCAATATCGATGAAATTATCGCGCTCATCCGCAAAGCCCCGGATCCTGCAACAGCGCGTGCACAGTTGATGGAACGCCGTTGGCCTGCCAAGGATGTGGAATCATTGATCCTTTTGATTGATGATCCGCGCCATCGCATCAACGAAGATGGCACTTATAATCTGTCTGAAGAGCAAGCACGCGCAATTCTCGAACTTCGTTTGGCACGATTGACAGCGCTTGGCCGCGATGAAATTGGCGATGAGTTGAACACAATTGGTGCTGAGATCAAAGATTACCTTGAGATCTTGAGCTCTCGTGTTCGTATTCAGAGCATTGTTCGTGATGAAATGATTGCAATCCGTGATGAGTTTGGCGTTCCGCGCCGGACTGAGATCATGGAAGGTGGTCCAGACATGGACGATGAAGACCTGATCGCACGTGAAGATATGGTTGTGACAGTGTCCCATGGTGGCTACATTAAACGTGTGCCGCTTGCAGCTTATCGCGCGCAGCGTCGTGGCGGTAAGGGTCGTTCTGGAATGTCGACCAAAGATGAGGATTTTGTAACACGTTTGTTCGTTGCGAATACGCATACGCCAATGTTGTTCTTCTCATCTCGTGGCATTGTCTACAAAGAAAAAGTATGGCGTTTGCCTGTAGGTAGCCCTCAATCTCGCGGTAAAGCGCTGATTAATATGCTGCCACTTGAGCAGGGCGAGCGCATTACATCAATTATGCCGCTTCCTGAAGATGAAGAAAGCTGGACACAGCTCGATGTGATGTTTGCAACCACTGCAGGTACTGTAAGACGTAATAAATTGTCTGATTTCGTTCAGGTAAATCGCAACGGTAAGATTGCGATGAAGCTGGATGATGATGATGAGATTTTGAACGTTGAGACTTGTAGCGAGTTCGATGATGTTCTTCTCACAACGGCAATGGGCCAGTGTATTCGCTTCCCGGTTACTGATATTCGTGTCTTTGCAGGCCGAAATTCAGTTGGTGTTCGTGGCATTCGCTTGGCTGAAAGTGATGATCTCATCTCAATGACAATTCTTGGTCATGTTGATGCTGAGCCTTGGCAGCGTGCCGCGTATATCAAGCGCGCAATGGCAGAACGCCGTCAAGAAGGTGATGAGAACGAAGATGTTTTAGCTGATGATGGCGATGAAAATGTCGGCGAGGGTGAGCTAACCCAAGAGTTCTACGAAGAGATGAAAGCGCGTGAGCAATTTGTCTTAACTGTAAGTGCTAAAGGTTACGGTAAGCGCTCATCATCTTATGAATTCCGCACATCGGGTCGGGGTGGTAAAGGTATCCGCGCCACTGATACTGGCAAGACTGCAACAATCGGTAAATTGGTTGCTGCGTTCCCAGTTGAAGATGATAATCAGATCATGCTTGTGTCTGATGGTGGACAGGTTATTCGCGTTCCGGTTGATGGTATCCGCATGGCGGGTCGCGCAACCAAAGGTGTGACGATCTTCTCAACAGCTAAGAACGAGAATGTTGTTTCTGTTGACCGCATTAGCGAGCCAAGCGATGATGGCGAAGAAGAGATTGATGGTGAAAACGTCAATGAAGCAGCTGATGCAGAGGCTGGCGTTGTTGAGCCATCAACAGATGAAGGTGAAAAGGGCGAGTAAATCGCCCTTGCGGAAAGGCCCGTTATGAAAAAGGCATTTTTTGCAGGTTCGTTTGATCCAATGACCAATGGTCACCTGGATGTTTTGTTATCTTCGCTTAAAATTGCCCCAAAGCTTATTGTCGGTATTGGCATCAGTGCGAGCAAAAAGTCTATGTTCTCGTTTGAAGAACGGGCCGATATGATCAAGCGCTCCATTCATGAAGTTTCGCCCGATCGGGTTGAGGATATTGAGGTCATCTCATTTTCATCGCTTTTGGTGGAAGTTGCCCATTATCACGGTGCAGATGTGATCATTCGCGGATTGCGCGATGGTACAGATTTTGACTATGAGATGCAGATGGTTGGCATGAACGGTGAAATGGCTCCGGATATTCAAACTGTGTTTTTGCCGGCATCACCAAATGTCAGACATATCACTGCCACATTGGTACGCCAAATATCGGCGATGGGAGGTGATACATCACCATTCGTTCCCAAATGTGTCCATGAGGCTTTATCTCAGCTTCATAGCAAAAGTTAGTTAATTGCCATCTTGCCTTTATTCGTGAGGTATGCGAGAGCCTTGCGAGTTAATTAAAAGGCTGAATTGAACAAGGATTATTCCCACCATGCGCCGATTTATCATATCAATGTGCGTTGCATTTTTTGCAATTTCGACCGCCACCATTGCTCAAGCCGAAGAGTTTTTGACCATCCAGCTAAAATCTGGTGACGTTGTGATCAAACTTCGTCCAGATGTTGCGCCAAAACATGTTGCGCAGATCAAAACGCTGGCTGAAAAAGGTGAATATGACAATGTTGCATTCCACCGTGTGATTGAAGGCTTCATGGCCCAAACGGGTGATGTCGAGTTCGGTGATATGGAAGATGGTTACACACCAAATAGAGCCGGCACAGGTGGTTCATCACTTGGTAACATCGATGCTGAATTTTCAGACGTTCCTTATGACCGTGGTGTTGTTGGAATGGCGCGTTCGCAAAATCCAAATTCAGCCAATTCGCAATTTTTCATTATGTTTAAGGAAGGTTATTTCCTAAACGGCCAATATACAGTTGTTGGCGAAGTGGTTTCCGGCATGGAATATGTCGATGGCATTAAACGTGGCGTAGGACAAAGTGGTTCTGTGCAAGACCCCGATCGCATGATTTCCGTGCGTGTGGGAAAATAATATAGTTATATAGGAGAGCCTAATGGCCGAAATTAAAGATCCAGAAAACGCCCTGATCGTGGAAACAACAAAGGGTAAAGTTGTTATTGAACTCTTCCCTGATTTGGCACCTGGCCATGTTGGACGCATTAAAGAGCTAGCACGTGATAACTTCTACGATGGTATTGTGTTCCACCGTGTGATCGAAGGTTTCATGGCGCAAACTGGTGACCCAACCGGTACTGGCATGGGTGGTTCTGATAAGCCTGATCTTAAAGCTGAGTTCTCAAACATGAACCATGGTCGCGGTACTTGCTCAATGGCACGTGCGCAGAGCCCAGATTCAGCGAACTCACAATTCTTCATATGTTTTGAAGATGCTGGCTTCCTAAACAAGCAATACACTGTTTGGGGCCAAGTGATTGAAGGCATGGAAAACATTGATCAGATCAAACGCGGCGAGCCTGTGCAAGATCCTGATTCAATCGTGACAATGCGTGTTGCTGCGGACGTATAGTCAGTTTTAAAGGACTTTACGAGCTTATGCGCGTAGACTTATTTGATTTTGAACTGCCGGATGAACGGATTGCCCTTCGTCCGGCAGTTCCGCGTGATGCGGCTAAAATGTTGGTGGTTAAACCATCAGATAACGCCGAAGCGCGTGCTGCTTTCACCGATGCAAGTGTGCTTGATCTTGCAAGCTATTTGTCTGAAGGTGATGCGATTGTATTTAATGATACCAAAGTTATTCCAGCTCAATTTGAAGGTAAGCGTATTCGTGGTGAGAATGAGATAAACGTCTCAGCTACGCTTCATATGCGCGCTTCAGGTACTGAGTGGAAAGCATTCATCCGCCCGGGCAAGCGCATTAAAGTTGATGATCAGATCGTCTTTGCAAATACCGATGGTGATCTACTTGAAGCCAGAGTGTCTGAGAAAAGTGATGGCGGTGAGGTGACACTTTCCTTTGCGTGCTCAGCGCAGGAGCTAGATGAGAAGATTGCAGTAATCGGCAAAATACCGCTACCGCCATATATTGCTTCAAAACGCGATGAAGATGCGCAAGATAGCAAAGACTATCAAACAATGTATGCCAAAGATGCAGGTGCCGTTGCCGCGCCAACTGCAGGGTTGCATTTCACAGACCGAATTTTTGAGACACTAAACGCCAAAGGTATCAAAACTCACTTTGTAACTTTGCATGTGGGCGCTGGAACGTTTTTGCCTGTCAAAGCAGATGATACAACAGACCATAAAATGCATTCAGAAATTGGCTTTGTCAGCGAAGATATTGCGAACAGTTTGAATGAGGTTAAAGCCAATGGCGGCAAAATTGTCAGCGTAGGCACTACGTCTTTGCGGCTTTTAGAAAGCGCAACTGAAGAAGACGGAACGATCAAACCGTGGTCGGGGCCGACGGATATTTTCATCACGCCGGGCTACAAATTTCGAGCCGTTGATATTTTGATGACTAACTTTCATTTGCCAAAATCAACGCTCTTTATGCTGGTTTCAGCATTTTCCGGATTTGAAACCATGCATGAAGCATATAAGTATGCCATTGAAAACGAATATAGATTTTACTCCTATGGCGATTCAAGTTTACTGTTTCGCGCTGAATAAGCAGGGTACAAAATGAGCGAACAATTTGAGTTTAAAGTCCTAGCAAAAGATGGCGCGGCACGACGTGGTGAGATCACCATGCCGCGCGGAAATGTTCGCACGCCAGCCTTTATGCCTGTTGGAACCGCGGCAACCGTAAAAGCCATGTATATGGATCAGGTGCGCGATCTCGGCGCGGATATCATTTTGGGTAACACCTATCATCTCATGTTGCGCCCGGGGCCTGAACGTATGGCGCGTTTGGGTGGCTTGCATGAATTTGCGCGATGGAAGCGTCCAATTTTAACCGATTCCGGTGGGTTTCAGGTCATGTCACTATCTGGTTTGCGCAAGCTGACGGAAAAAGGTGTTGTGTTTCAATCGCATATCGATGGCTCAAAGCACGAAATGTCACCAGAACGTTCGATCGAAATTCAAGGTCTTTTGGGTTCCGATATTCAAATGCAGCTGGATGAGTGCATCGCGCTGCCGGCTGAAAAGTCTGAGGTTGAGCGTGCAATGGAGCTTTCGCTTCGTTGGGCTGAGCGTTGTAAAACAGCGTTTGGGGATCAACCAGGCAAAGCCATGTTCGGGATCGTGCAAGGTGGAGATTTTACCGATCTGCGCGTTAAATCAGCTGAAGCGCTGACCGCCATGGATCTAAAAGGTTATGCGATTGGTGGTTTGGCAGTTGGCGAACCTCAAGCTGTGATGCTTGAAATGTTAGAAGCAACTTGCCCTGTGCTTCCTGCAGAAAAACCACGTTATTTGATGGGCGTTGGAACACCTGAAGATATTCTGCGTTCTGTTGCGCGCGGTGTTGATATGTTTGATTGCGTTATGCCGACACGGGCAGGGCGTCATGGTCAGGCATTTACCCGCTTTGGCAAAATCAATTTCAAGAACGCACGTCATGCAGAAGATACGCGGCCTATTGATGATCAATCAGATTGCCCCGCTGCATCTGATTATTCACGCGCATATTTGCACCACTTGGTTAAATCAGGTGAAGCCTTGGGCGGCATGCTGTTAACATGGAATAATCTGGCTTATTACCAATATCTAATGGCGGGCATTCGCCAAGCTATCAGCGATGGTTGTTTTGAAGAGTTTGCGCAGAAAACGCAGGAAGATTGGGCCAAAGGAGATATCGACCCAATTTAGTTGAGTAAACCTAGTAATGGTTCATCTTTGAAAGTCGATCTTCCCAATCAAATGACGATTTGACGATTTCTTC
>JAHDEP010000395.1 GCA_020628775.1 Rhizobiaceae bacterium
GTATGTGGTGCAACACCAAAGCGTTGCTCTGCTTCATCTTCAGATGATGATTGTGGGTAGTAAACCAATTGGCCTCGGGCGAGGGGTGTTTGATAGCGAGAGGTGAAGAAACCTGCGTCTTGATCTAAACTCACGGCTATTGCCGATAATACTTTGCGTGCGACATCACACAATGCATTGTAATAGGGCTTTAACTCGCTTTCTAAACGCGGGAATGCCTGTTTGGGCCATTGGTTCTCAGCAATGAGAGGTTTTTGAGCGATCAAGTCCGGATGATCAGGTGCGATCTCAGTCCCCCAGAAAAACACTTCCTTTAAATCGTGAGTTTGTGCGCCTTGCAGCTTGGACATGCCGGTCGCCATCCAGCCACGTTGAGACGTATTCACCGCAATGGTCTGCTTTGCCTCTAAGGGCAGTGCAAAAAAGTCTTCTGCGACCTTAAATGCTTGCTGAATGAGAGCCTCATCTATTCCGTGGCCTTTGATATAAAAGAACCCTGTATCAGTTGCCGCTTTATAGATTTCGTTTGCAACGGATTGAACATCGTCATCTGACAGGAGAGAGGCTATGTCGATGACAGGAATTGCGGATTGATCTACCTTTTTGGCATTGGCAAAATTGGTCATTTTGTTTCCTGTTGAGCTCAAATAGACATTCATATTTGCATGAAAAATGCGGGATCAGCAATTTTAATTCTTGGTGCTTTTTAAATTCTAAAATATCAAAATGGAATAGAATTGGATTTAGTCGTCTTGATCTGCGGTTAACCCAATATGTTCTGCGCGATAAAAATCGCCAAAAATTTCGCGAAAAGCTGTTGACGAAACACTTAGTTAGCAGTAGATACGGCCTATCAAAGCCAAAGTGAGTCTGGCTTGTTCAGGGTGACACGCCCCGGAGTACGGCTCAAACTAGGCTTTTATTGCATTGTTAAGACCATTGCTGCACGCATGATATGACATACATATCCTCTGCATTTTTATTGGGCTAATCCTCGTTTTATGGGAGTTGGCCCTTAATTGCGCATGGTATTGACGAGTATAACCAACGCTTTTTTGCGTTATATAGAGATTTAAAGGATAGGTGCATGCCTACAGTTAACCAGCTGATCCGCAAGCCACGTAAGGCACCGGTCAAACGTAGCAAGGTTCCAGCAATGGAGCAAAACCCGCAAAAGCGTGGTGTTTGCACACGTGTTTATACAACAACACCTAAAAAGCCTAACTCGGCTCTTCGTAAAGTTGCGAAAATCCGTTTGACAAATGGCTTTGAGGTTATCGGCTACATTCCTGGTGAAGGTCACAACCTTCAGGAACACTCCGTGGTAATGATCCGCGGCGGCCGTGTGAAAGATTTGCCTGGTGTTCGTTATCACGTCATTCGTGGTGTGCTCGATACACAAGGTGTTAAGAATCGTAAGCAACGTCGTTCTAAGTACGGTGCTAAGCGTCCTAAATAATAGTAATTTTCGTGGGCTTGAGCGTGTATGCGTCTCGAGCCTATCAAATATTGGCTAA
>JAHDEP010000396.1 GCA_020628775.1 Rhizobiaceae bacterium
AGGAAAACGGTGAGGAGACGGCCATAGAAATGGTGGAACAAGTCACTTTGGCCTAATTTAAAAATCATTAAAATAATATATAAAACAATGGACTTAATCACAGGAATAGTCATTGGTGTTGTGGTCGGAGCGGCGATAGGCTACTTTGCGCTACAGGCAATGATGAAAAATAAGAATCAGCAACTAGTAGATGAAGCGAATAAAAAAGCAGACTTGGCGATACAGGAATCTAGGTTGACTGCAAAAAGAATGGTTGATGAAGCTAAAGTTAAAGCAGATTCAATCGTCTCGAAAGCAGAAGGCAAGAACGAGCGCATTAAGCAGCAAAAAATCCAAGATGCGAAGAATAAATTCGCCAATATGAAGTCGGATTTTGAAAGCTGGAAGGCCAACCGCAAAATCGAGTTGAAAGAGCAAGAAGCTGATATGAAGACCAAGACTTTGGAATTCAAACAGAAGCAAAAAGAATTCGAAACAGAACGTAAGGCTATTGAAGAGCAGCAATCTGAAATCGAACAGCAACAGGCGGATATTTCAGCTATCCGAGAGAACTTGGGCAAGCAGCTGAAAATTGTTGCTAAGAAAAAAGAAGAACTGGACAGAGCAAATGAGAAGCACATCAAAGCACTAGAGGTTGTTGCTAAACTATCGGAGCAAGAGGCCAAAGAGCAAATTTTGAAGGCGGTACAAGATAAAGCGGAAACAGAGGCGATGTCTATTGTCAAAGAATCTGTAGAGCAGGCGAAGGCTACTGCAAATAAAGAAGCGAAGAAAATCGTCATCCAATCCATTCAAAGGATGTGTGCAGAATTCACGATAGAAAATACGGTATCTGTCTTCAATTTGGATTCTGATGATTTGAAAGGACAAATTATCGGGCGCGAGGGACGTAACATTCGTGCGCTTGAAGCAGCGACAGGGGCAGAGATCGTAGTAGATGATACACCAGAAGCAATTATCATTTCAAGCTTTGATCCAATTAGGAGAGAGGTTTGTCGCTTGTCTTTGAAGCGTTTGGTAGCGGACGGACGGATTCACCCAGCCCGTATCGAAGAGGTGGTCAATAAAACCCGTAAGCAACTCAATGAGCAAATCATTGAAATCGGGGAACGTACGATTATTGATTTAGATATCCATGGTTTGAGTGCGGATCTGGTACGTATGGTCGGACGGATGCGTTTCCGTTCTTCTTATGGACAAAACTTATTGAAGCACTCCATCGAAACGGCACATCTTTGTGCGATCATGGCAGCTGAATTGGGCTTACCTAGTAAGCAGGTCAAACTAGCTAAAAGAGCAGGTCTGTTGCATGATATTGGTAAGGTAGCCGAAGAGGAGACAGAATTATCGCATGCGATCTTGGGGATGAAATTGTGTGAAAAAGGCAAGGAGCATCCAGCGGTCAGTAATGCAGTAGGAGCACACCACGACGAGGTAGAGATGACGCATATTATTTCACCTATCGTACAAGCTTGTGATGCGATTTCTGGTGCGAGACCTGGCGCACGTCGCG
>JAHDEP010000116.1:0-1578 GCA_020628775.1 Rhizobiaceae bacterium
GGCGACATCATGTCAGATGGCTGCTCACAAATCTCAACAAGCGAGATGGGCGATGCGATCTTGGCTGAATATTCAGCTCTATTGGGTTAATCGTTCATTTAGCGCATTAAGCTAGATTGACTCTTGGCAAAATTCGGGGCATTAACCGCCCCGATAGAACCAAATTGGAATTGTAATGGTTTTCAGTGAATTGCAAAATTTAAGTTTGATGAATGCGGCGGGTGTAAACCAGTCTGCAGCGCAATTCGCATATGCAAATTCTATCGCCAAAACGGCAATCAAGACGACAAAAACAACGTAACACCTCTCGTCTGCCGCACTCTCCCCGGTAGTCGGGGATGAGGCCACGTTGAAAGTGGTCAAAAATGCGGAGAGAGACAGGACATTCAAAATGAGTTTTAAAATTGCAATCGCCGGTGCAACTGGCAATGTTGGGCGCGAAATGCTCAATATTCTCGAAGAGCGCGGCTTTCCCGCATCTGAAATTATCCCGCTAGCGTCTTCGCGCTCAGTAGGCCGAGAAGTTTCTTATGGCGATAAAACGCTTGTTGTTAAAAATCTTGAAGCTCACGACTTTTCTACAACTGACATCTGTTTGATGTCAGCTGGTGGTTCTGTATCTAAAAAGATGTCGCCAAAAATTGGTGCGCAGGGCTGTGTGGTCATCGATAACTCTTCTGCTTGGCGTTATGATGCTGAAGTTCCTTTGATTGTTCCGGAAGTAAACCCGGAAGCTATCGACGGATTTACCAAAAAGAACATCATCGCCAATCCAAACTGCTCAACAGCACAATTGGTTGTGGCGTTAAAACCACTTCACGACAAAGCAAATATCAAACGTATTGTGGTTTCAACTTACCAGTCTGTATCAGGCGCGGGTAAAGACGGCATGGACGAGTTATTCAACCAAAGCCGCGCTGTATTCGTTGCAGATCCGATTGAAAACAACGTGTTTACAAAACGCATTGCATTCAACGCCATTCCGCATATCGATGTCTTCATGGAAGATGGATATACAAAAGAAGAATGGAAAGTTCTGGCTGAAACTAAAAAGATGCTGGATCCGAAAATCAAAGTTACTTGCACAGCGGTTCGCGTTCCTGTCTTCATTGGTCACGCTGAATCTGTCAACATTGAGTTTGAAAACGAAATCACAGCCGATGAAGCGCGCGATATCCTGCGCGAAGCTCCAGGTTGTCTGGTCGTTGATAAGCATGAAGATGGTGGCTATGTCACACCTTATGAATGCGCTGGTGAAGACGCGACTTACATCTCTCGTATTCGCGAAGATGCAACCGTTGAAAATGGTTTAAACATCTGGGTTGTCTCAGACAACTTGCGCAAAGGTGCAGCATTGAACACAGTGCAGATCGCCGAACTATTGGTAAATCGCGGTTTGATTAAAGCAAAATCATAAACCCATTATTCTAAAAACGTATCAAAACGGCACCTTCTATCAATCAGATGGAGGTGTCGTTTTTTTATTTTCTAGGTTAGGTTATATCTATTCTGAAATGATTCGATAAGATTTAGACCGCGCGGGGAGCGTTCGATGATGAAGAAATCTACCATTACAGT
>JAHDEP010000116.1:1678-6418 GCA_020628775.1 Rhizobiaceae bacterium
AAGCTTGGAATGCAGCAGGTGTTTACCAAAAAGCCATTGCCGCTATTGGTGCTGAGATCGATAAATAGCGAAAAGCTTGTTTTAGAAATCAGAACAATCGTCAGCGATTGTTTCCTGAATAGATTTTATGATCATGCCATCGTCAAACATAAAAGTTTCGATGGTCATGAGCTCATTTGACGGAAATTTGTAACAAACTTTCGTTGTTATATTCTCTTCACTTGACGCATCTTCATCAATCTTGAATGCGATGGATCCATTTTCGATCGCGTCTTCCCAGACATCTAATGATTCAACAAACTCTTCTTTTGATTGAACGATGTCATAATCTTTCAATTCTATCTGAGCATTTTCCGCGAGTAATTCGGTAATAACTTCACGGTCCACAGGCGAAAGTGCTTGAAACCAAGGTTTCATCGCAGTTTTGTTATTTTGAGCAGAAGCGACCATGGAAACGCAACTAAATGCGCCCACGAATAGAATTGTCTTAACGACACTACGCATTTAGTTTTCCCCGCAAACTTTTTAAACGCTTAGAATGTGTATTAAAGAATTATGCCGTATATTTAGGCCATATTAGGGCGAACAAAATCACCGGTTTCATGATCCATAATCCAGAGCTCTCCGGAAGAGATATCAAACCAAGCGCCATGCAAGTTTAAAGATCCGCGATCTTCTAGTTCTTTTACGCAAGGGAAAGTACGTAAATTCTCAATTGAATTGCGTACAGAAATGCGTTCCATGACGGTTTGGCGTTCACTATCCGTCATATGCTTTGTATCTTTAATTGATTCAGCAGCTGGCTTCAGCATTTCAACCCAATTGCCAATAAAATCACTTGAAGATAGCGGCTCAAAGTTTGAAGCAAGGGCTGCGGAAATCCCACCACAACGACCATGGCCCATGACAACAATTTCTCGAATTTTTAGAGATTGAACGGCAAATTCTAGCGCTGCAGATGTCCCGTGATATTGATCATCAGGAGAATAGGGCGGCACCAAGTTTGCGACATTTCGTACAACAAACATTTCGCCGGGCCCACTGTCAAAAACGACTTCCGGCGCTGAGCGTGAATCACAACAGGCAATAACCATGGTTTGCGGTTTTTGCCCAGTTTTGGCCAATTCCTTATATCGCGCCTGATCCGTGTCATAACGCCCAGACATAAAGTTTTGATAGCCATTAAGTAGGTTTTTTGGAAATTTCTGCATGCGGATTGCCATAAAACCATTCAAAAAGAAGATCAATAAAAAACGTGTTTTCTATCAAACTATCTACAAATTACCATTAATTCCTATCATGCAGCTTTCGCATTTGAACCATCGCTTGCGGTCGAACAAGGCTCGAAATATCCTGTTCAAGCACCAATTCATTGTGACCAAGCTTATTTGTCTGGCTCAAAATTTCAAAAACACTTGCGGTCACCCACTGCAAAGTTTTCTCTAGATCAAAGCCTGAAAGCGTCCGCGCAAGCAATAATGCTGCGGTTAAATCACCCGCACCATTAATCGCTGTGTTAAACAATCTATGCTCAGAAAGGATATTATCATTTTCATGGTGCAATAAATTCGCCATCGATTTTCGCATCATTGCAAAAGCTGATGTCGTTAAAACGGTTTTTGGACCTAAAATTTTCGATGCATCGATAATGTCCTGATTGTCAGTAATCACTTGCCCACTTAGCCAAGCCAATTCATATTGATTTGGCGTTGTGATATCCGCCAGCGGTAACAATTCATCTTTAATTGCTGATGCGGTCGCTTCAGGGACATAAAGACCACCCAAATCACCAATAACTGGATCACATACATAAAGCGCATCCGGCGTTTTTGCCTTCACCGCATTAATGAGTTTGGCAATTGAAGCGGCCTGTGAGGGATCACCTAAATAGCCGGTTAAGATTGCACCGACTTCATGAAGCCACGGTGCTGAACATAAATCGTCAATGATCGCATCAAACTCTTCAGCCTGAGGTACCATGCGTGTTGAAGGTCCGTGCCCCGGATGCCAAGGTAACGTCACCGTTTGTAACGCCCACACCGGAAAACCCAAGGCTTCAAGTGCAAATACTGCGGCGCGATTACCAACGGATCCGCGCACCACATGACTGGAAATAACAATCACAGCTTTTTTCGTTGTGGGTTGATGAGGTGCTGGGGAACGGTTCAAAGGAGGGGTGTCAGACACAGGATCGTATCCTAATTCTGGAAATATTTAAGATAAAGCCAAATAGCCAATGCGATGAATGCAATTAAAGACAAACCACGGGCAATTCTGGTTCCCCATAATTCAACCGGATCATCGGCATCTACATCATCGGCACTGAAATGACCGGCCACAGTTTTTGATTTCTTCTTTAAGCGAGGCGCATTTAACAGCCCGCCTTCTTCAGATAATTTCTCAAGATCGCGTTTTGCTTTTCTTGATACTTCATCATCTTTCATCATAATCTCCTGATGGTCGTGGATGACCTTTGATTTATCTACGCTGAAGCCAGATGTAATTCCAACAAAAAAATGATTCGATTTTAAAGCTAAGCTGTCCGTCGATGAGAGTTTGGCGCAAAAATTACCTCATATTGATCAAAAACATTCATTTCCGATCTAAAAATCGACGAGAAGTGAAAAAAACACAAAGATTGCGACTAATATGCTCGCCATTTTCATATCTTTTGTTAGGGTCTGATTTGTCGGTCGCAGATTGGGAGATTGCAAAAATGACATCGGGCACGAGCTTCAAACAGTTAATCTTAGAAACTGAAAAGGCACTCAAGTCAAAAAAAGCCAAACGCCACTTACCAATAGAAATATTTGCCCCGACAAACAGCGATGATATTTCGCTTTTTTCACCTAAAATGCTTGCCGATATCGCCATATTTGGCGCTGCTGAAATTGATAATTGGTCTGGCAAAGCACCCAAGGTCAATATTCGCCACAATGAAGAGATCAATGTCGATGGTAAACCAACCTCCATTATCTCGATCACATCAGTCAATAAGCCGTTTTTATATGATTCCGTCATCTCAGAAGTCACTGCAGGTGGGCGCCAAATCTATATGTCCCTGCATCCGATTATCCTTTGGGATGAAAAAGGTAATTTAAGACTTCGAAACGCCAACAACAAAGACGGTGATGAACTTCAAATTAGTCATATTCAAATTGTGCTTCCACAATTTACCAAACAAGAAGCTACTGAGTTCAAATCGCGTGTCGCTAATGTTTTGAAGCAGGTCAATAATGCTGTGCGCGATTGGCGACCAATGCTATCGAGCATCGACAAAGCTATTTCCGATATTGAAAATATTCCAAGTAAAAAAGATTACAAAGGACGGCAAGAAGCCATTGCTTATCTTGAATGGCTGAAAGATCGAAACTTTACCTTTTTGGGCATGCGAGAATACACCTATTCAAGCACTGCCAAAGTTTCAAAGCTCAAACATGATGGTAAAAAAGGGCTAGGGATACTTTCAGACCCAGACCTGGCTGTATTGCGTTTAGGCAAAGAAAAGGTCACCACAACGCCTGAGATCATTGCGTTCTTGGAAGGCAAAGATCATATCATCGTTACAAAAGCTAATATGCGCTCGGTCGTCCATCGCCGCACCTATATGGATTATATTGGGGTCAAACGATATAATTCCAAAGGCGAAGTTACAGGCGAATTACGCATTATCGGTCTCTTCACATCCAGCGCATATTCAACATCTGTTAAAAAGATCCCGCTGCTACGAACCAAAATTGACAGAGTAATTGCTAAATTTGGCTTCGATGAAGACAGCCATTCAGGCAAAAACCTACTCAACACGCTTGAATCTTACCCGCGTGATGATCTGTTTCAAATCGATGCAAAACTGCTTTACGAGTTTTGTGTTCAGATTAATGATATGGAAGATAGACCTCGCGTGAGGGTGCTACCGCGGATCGACCGTTTTGATCGCTATGTCTCAATTTTAGTTTACGTTCCGCGCCATCAATATAACTCGATTGTCCGCGAAAAAATCGGCCATTACTTAAAATCTGTTTATGGTGACCGGGTCTCGGCGTTTTATCCAGCTTTTCCAAATGAAAGCATCACCAGAGTTCACTTCATCATCGGACGCTCAGGTGGGAAAACACCGAAATTTGATCAAAAACAACTCGAACATGATGTGCAGATTATCATCACCCGCTGGGAAGATCAGTTTAATGAATTAGCCGGAGTTGATGCGGCGCGCTTATCGGTCAATCAATCTTACAAAGAGCACTTCTCTGCGGATGAAAGTTTCTCAGATCTTGAAAATCTTATCGCTTGTACAAAAAGCGAGGAAATGCGGATCACTTTCCTTAAACGCGATGAAAATCTAGATGACCACATTTCAATGAAAATTTTCCACGCGCGCGAAGCTCTCAGCTTGTCTCGCCGTGTGCCATTACTGGAGAATTTGGGCTTTGGTGTGATCAGTGAACAAACCTACGAAGTAGATGTAAAAGATGATAATGGCACACCTAAACCCGTTGTCATCCACGATATGGAATTAAATCTTCCTGCGAACACTGATCTTGATCTTGAACGCGATCATGAGCGTCTTGAAGCTGCGTTTAAAAACATTTGGCGCGGGCTAAGTGACAATGATCTTTATAACCAACTCGTCGTTGCAAGTGGGTTAAACGTCCGCGAAGCGAAAGTTATGCGCGCATATGCACGATATTTACGCCAAGCAGGGATCACATATTCACAACACTATATCGCTGAAACCCTTGT